>NZ_CP034752.1:1230000-1537500 GCF_004295645.1 Limnobaculum zhutongyuii | reverse complement strand
CAAGCTAAACCAGCTCCAGCTGTAGTTGCTGTACCAGTTGTTGAAACCAAGCGTTTCACTCTGAAATCTGACGTTCTGTTCGCTTTCAACAAAGCAAACCTGAAGCCAGAAGGTAAGCAAGCTCTGGATCAATTATACGGCGAATTAAGCTCAATTAACCCAACTAACGGTTCTTTAGTTGTTCTGGGTTACACCGACCGTATCGGTTCTGAGAAATACAACCAAAAACTGTCTGAGCAACGTGCACAAAGCGTTGTTAGCTACTTAGTATCTAAAGGCATCCCTTCTGATAAGATTTCTGCTCGTGGTTTAGGCAAATCTAACCCAGTTACCGGTTCTACCTGTGATGGTATGAAGCGTGGTGCTGCTCTGATCGATTGTCTGGCTCCAGATCGTCGTGTAGAGATCGAAGTTAAAGGCGCTAAAGACGTTGTAACTGAAGTTAAAGAAGCTGTTAGAAAGTAATAGTCTTCTGATATAGCTTTATACAAAAAAACCCCGCTTTGCGGGGTTTTTTATTATCACTTAAAAACTAACAATCCACTTCAAAATCTCTCTGCGTCACATCTTATGTCACTTATCCTGAGTTAAGATAGCTTTCAAATCCTGTTTTAATAGCGACATTTGATTAGCATATTGCTCTTTTCTTTCTGCATCTTCGATAAGTTGAACAATAGTTTCAGATAATGTTGCCCCACGACGTTGAGACAAGGCTGAAAGACGTTGCCACACCAAAAACTCAAGGTCGATAGACTTTTTACGCGTGTGTTGCTGTTCTGCATTAAAGTGGCGCTTACGTCTGGCCCGGATAGTTTGTTTTAATCGGTTCAATAGTTCAGGATTAATATGTGCGCTAATCCATTCCTGAACCCGGTGTGGTTCATTCTCTAACTGTAGCAACTCATCCACTTTTTCCTGAGCTGCACTATATTCTATATAGCGAGTTATCTCTTCACCTTCCCGGTGCTTTTTAACCAGATACTTCCACTTCCACCCACTTTCAAGATTATCTAATTGCTGATATTTCATAAAGCACCTATTGAGTGACCGTGTAACATTTGTAGCATAGCAGCTTTTGAGCCCTTCTCAAGACTTTGTCCCTACTGTTTTTATCGCCATTGTCTATAATATTGACCAGACAATTGGTTAACTGAATCACGGGAGTATGAACTCCGTGTGTTTCTTGTATAATCTCGTTTTCCTTTTTGAATTAAACAGCGAATACTTTGACTATCAATCGACTTGAATGGCAACAGTTATTGCCAAATACCGCTGCCTGTACAGGCCTGTTCGAACGAGAATATCGTCGCGAACCATTAAACATTGCAATCACGCAGCCCCGTTTGCAGAAGTCTTTGCATACTTTCTGTCATCAGCATATGACGGCTTCGCCGTTTATGCTGATAAAAGCTGTTGATAGCCGTGCCTACCTTTCACTGATTCATGATGCGGTAAAAAATATTCAGCCCGTACGTCCTGAAGTTTTTGGCAGCCGATATGAAATCAACAATCAGGTTATCAGCCGAGTTGATGCACAAAGTAAAAGCGATAATTTTGCAGCTACTGATGACTGCCTGTATGAAGAATGGTTGGAAACAGAACAACTGTTTGGCTGCCTGCGCAAGCATAATGATAGCTATACGCTGGAACCGGGTTTAATTCATAAAGCGAACGGCGGAATTCTGATTCTTTCTGTTCGTACTTTGTTAACTCAGCCACACTTATGGTTTCGCTTAAAACAAGCAGTCGTTAGCAAGCGTTTTCAGTGGTTCTCTGTTGATGATACCCGTCCTTTGCCGCTATCTATCCCTTCAATGCCATTAGAGCTAAAGGTCATTTTAGTTGGCGATCGTTATGGATTAGGTGAACTCCAGGAGCTGGAACCGGAACTGATTGAACAGGTTATTTATACTGAATTCGAAACCGATCTGGTCGTCAATCAGGACGAAGATATTGTGACCTGGTGTGAATACCTCAATTCAGTTGCCAGTCATTACCAGTTACCTTCAATCGATGCCAGCGCCTATCCTTCGCTCATTAATATTGCGGTTAGAAAAAGCGGCGATCAGGAAAAGCTGCCTCTCTGCCCTCAATTACTAAGTCATATATTAAGTGATGCCGTACCTTTTGCGGCTCCGGCTATTACCGCCCAATCTCTGGAGCAGTCAGAACAAGAAAAGCTGTGGCGTGAGAGCTATCTATCTGAAATGGTATTAGATGATATAGACCTTGGTCAGGTGCGTATCGAAACCGAAGGCTTTGTGATTGGCCAAATCAATGGTTTATCCGTTTTGGAATATCCGGGGCATCCTCGCGCAATGGGAGAACCATCACGCATTAGCTGTGTGGTTCATCTGGGCGACGGAGAAATCACCGATGTAGAGAGAAAATCCGAGCTGGGCGGTAATCTGCATGCTAAAGGCATTATGATTATGCAGGCCTTTATTGCAGCGGAGTTGGCCTCCGACCAACAGTTCCCATTCTCTGGTTCTATCGTATTTGAACAATCTTACGGTGAAGTTGACGGTGACAGCGCTTCACTGGCCGGCCTGTGTGCATTGATGAGCGCTTTGTCACAGCAGCCAATCAATCAACAAATTGCGGTAACCGGTTCAGTCGATCAGTTTGGTAATGTTCAAACCATCGGTGGAATTAACGAAAAGATCGAGGGATTCTTTGATGTTTGTAATAGCCGTGAACTTACCGGCTCTCAGGGCGTTATATTGCCGCTGACAAATATACGTCATCTCTGTTTGAAGAATGAGGTTATCGAAGCGGTGAAGGCCGGTCGTTTCCATTTATGGGCCATCGACCATGCACAGGATGCTTTGCCATTACTGACTGGATTACCTTATGTTGATGAAAATAAACCAAGCATTATTGGTTCCATTCAGGAACGCATTACTCAAGTAGCAGGAAACGATCGAAATCGCCTGCCATGGCCGCTTCGTTGGCTTAATTGGTTTAATCGCGGCTGATCGGACTTGTTCAGCTTACAACTGTAAGCTAATCTAGTGCGATATTACCAAATGGGTATACTGCCCTTTTACATATTCAAAAAATAAGGTTAGTACAATTATGTTTGAAAAACGCGAATCCTATACGAAAGAAGACCTGCTCGCTTCAGGTCGTGGTGAATTATTTGGCGCGGGTGGACCTCCATTACCGGCACCAAATATGTTAATGATGGATCGCATTGTAAAAATGACCGAAACCGGCGGGCAGTATGACAAAGGTTATGTAGAAGCAGAATTGGATATCAATCCTGATCTGTGGTTCTTTGGTTGTCACTTTATTGGCGATCCGGTTATGCCCGGTTGTTTAGGTCTGGATGCAATGTGGCAATTAGTAGGCTTCTATTTAGGCTGGTTAGGTGGTGAAGGTAAAGGCCGTGCACTCGGCGTTGGTGAAGTTAAATTGACCGGACAGGTATTACCAACCGCTAAAAAAGTGACTTACCGACTACACCTGAAGCGTATCGTTAATCGTCGCTTAATTATGGGATTAGCCGATGGTGAAGTATTAGTCGATGGTCGCGTCATTTACACCGCTACCGATCTGAAAGTGGGTCTGTTCAAAGATACCAGCGCATTCTAATCATCCACACTTCTTGATGTAGGGTGCTTTTTACCATCGTAATAAAGGCGTATTTCATCGAAATGGAATACGCCTTTATTGTTTTGGTCATTCGTTGATTGTTGTTTAAACATTACTCAACCGAAATGAATCAACCCGATTATGATAAAAAATCGAGTAATTGATCATTTCGCAATGGTGACAGCAAATAGAACTCTCCCAAACTTCGCCCTTATAAGGCGCTTTTGATAGCAGTTTTTGCTTACAGTAGGGACAGTGATAGACCAACGAATGTTCATTTTCATCAATCGTGTCCACATTCAACAAATTGTTGCCTCGCATTATTTATCCTTGTTTATATTCTATTTTTCCTTAGGCAACACTTAAGACGACACAATCTCAAAAAACTTAAATCCAAAATAATCAATTTGTAGTTAAAAACGCATAAATCGACAATACGCGTTCCTATCAGGGTTAGCTAAACTATTAACTGCAGAACAATTTCTCTCAGGTATCTGTGGACTTGCCCCCACACTAATCGCCATAATGGTCCCATTATTCAGCTGTCACGGAGTCATGATGAATCAGGAAAAACTCTATATTGAGAAAGAACTGAGCTGGTTGTCGTTTAATGAACGGGTATTACAGGAAGCCGCTGATAAAAGTAACCCGTTGATTGAACGGATCCGTTTTTTAGGCATCTATTCCAGCAACCTCGATGAGTTTTATAAGGTTCGTTTTGCCGATGTAAAACGGCGTATTTTGATTAAAGAAGAACAAGGATCTGCATCCAGCTCCAGACAGGTTTTAAAAAAGATTCAGGCTAAAGTATTAAAGACCGATCTGGAATTTGACAACCTTTACAACGAACTCCTGCTGGAAATGGCTCGCAATCAGGTGTTTTTGATTAATGAACGCCAACTATCTGAAAATCAGCAACTCTGGTTACGTCATTACTTCAAGAATCATCTGAGACAACACATTACCCCTATCCTGCTCAATAACGACATCAGCCTGCTTGAATTTTTAAAAGACGACTATACCTATCTGGCCGTTGAAATCGTGATTAATGCAGAGAAGAAAGAGTATGCCCTGTTGGAAATTCCATCCAATAAGGTCTCTCGTTTTATTACTTTACCGCCTGAGCCGCCGCGCCGACGCAAGCCAATGATCTTGCTGGATAATATTATTCGTTTTTGTCTGGACGATATCTTTAAAGGTTTTTTCGATTATCAGTCTCTTGATGCCTACTCGATGAAAATGACTCGGGATGCCGAATATGACCTGGTAAACGAAATGGAATCCAGCTGGCTTGAACTGATGTCTTCCAGCCTGAAACAACGCCTCACAGCAGAACCCGTTCGATTTGTTTATCAACGTGATATGCCAAATGATATGGTAGAAATTCTGCGCAAAAAGCTGGGGATATCTTCTTATGATTCCGTGATCCCCGGTGGGCGCTACCATAACTTTAAAGACTTTATCAGTTTTCCGAATGTAGGTAAGGCCAATCTGGTTAATAAGCCGTTACCTCGTTTAAGGCATATCTGGTTCAATAACTTCCGTAATGGTTTCGATGCTATTAAAGAGCGTGATGTATTGCTCTATTATCCTTACCATACTTTCGAGCACGTTCTTGAACTAGTCCGTCAGGCGTCATTCGACCCTAACGTATTGGCTATCAAAATTAATATTTATCGGGTTGCTAAAGACTCTCGCATAATCGAATCAATGATTAATGCCGCACACAATGGCAAAAAAGTGACAGTGGTTGTAGAGCTACAGGCGCGCTTTGATGAAGAAGCAAATATTCATTGGGCTAAGCGCTTAACCGAAGCGGGAGTACACGTTATTTTCTCAGCTCCTGGTCTGAAAATTCATGCCAAACTTTTCCTGATTTCCCGTATAGAAGATGGTCAGATTGTTCGCTATGCCCATATTGGTACCGGTAATTTTAATGAAAAAACCGCCCGCCTCTATACTGACTTCTCTCTGCTTACTGCGGATTCCCGTATTACCAATGAAGTCCGTCGGGTATTTAACTTTATTGAAAACCCTTATCGACCCGTTAGTTTTGAGCATTTACTGGTTTCGCCACAAAACTCTCGTTTAATGCTCAACAAGCTGATCGACAGAGAAATCTCTTTTGCTCAGGCAGGATTGGATGCCGGCATCACCTTAAAAATTAACAATCTGGTCGATAAAGAGTTGATTGACCGGCTTTACGCAGCTTCAGGGGCGGGAGTAAAGATTCGCCTAATCGTTCGCGGAATGTGCTCGCTGGTGCCTAATCTTCCCGGTATTAGCGAAAATATTCAGGTGACCAGTATCGTTGACCGATTCCTTGAGCATGCGCGTGTTTATATATTTGAGAATCAGGGCGACAATCAGGTATTTATCTCTTCTGCTGACTGGATGACGCGCAATATTGATTACCGTATTGAAGTTGGCGTAGCCATTCTCGATCCGGTGCTGAAACAGCGAGTTCTGGATATCATTGATATTCAACTATCCGATACGGTAAAAGCCCGGATTATTGATAAAGAGTTAAGTAACCAATATGTCCCTCGTGGAAACCGCAGAAAAGTGCGTTCACAAATTGCCATTTATGATTATTTGAAAGCATTGGAACAGCCGACCAACATAGAGTCGACGGATATAACAGAGAAATAATAATGCACTTAAACGATTCAATAACAACAAAACCACAAGAAATTGCAGCTATTGATTTAGGGTCCAACAGCTTTCATATGGTTATCGCCCGTGTTGTTAACGGAGCATTACAAATTTTAGGACGATTAAAACAGCGAGTTCATCTGGCCGATGGTTTGGATAGAGATAACAACCTCAGTGAAGAGGCAATACTACGTGGGCTAAACTGTTTGAGCCTGTTTGCGGAACGTCTTCAGGGCTTTTCTCCGGACAGTGTGCGCATCGTTGGCACTCATACTTTACGGCTGGCAGTAAACGGTCAGGATTTTCTGCAGCGGGCTCGTGAGATTTTACCCTACCCAATCGAAATCATCTCCGGACAAGAGGAAGCTCGCCTTATTTATATGGGGGTAGCCCATACTCAACCGGAGAAAGGCCGTAAATTAGTTATTGATATTGGCGGCGGTTCCACTGAGTTGGTGATTGGTGAAGACTTCTCCCCTCTTATCGCTGAAAGCCGTCGTATGGGTTGTGTTAGTTTTGCTAAACAGTTTTTTCCCAATAATGAAATCACTAAACAGAATTTCCAGCGCGCTCAATTGGCTGCGGAACAAAAGCTGGAGAATCTGGCCTGGCAATACCGTATTAAAGGCTGGCAGTACGCCTTAGGTGCATCAGGAACCATTAAAGCCGTACATAATGTACTTATTGAAGAGATGGGTGAAAGAGACGGTATTATTACGCCTGAACGTCTGACGCAGGTGGTTAATGCCACGCTCAAATTCAAATCTTTTGATGCAATCGATTTAGATGGCCTGTCGCCCGATCGACAAAGCGTTTTTGTTCCCGGGCTGGCTATTTTATGTGGTGTATTTAATGCGCTGGCAATTAAAGAACTAAGATTATCTGATGGTGCGTTACGAGAAGGCGTTCTGTATGAGATGGAAAGTCGCTTCCGCCATCAGGATATTCGTAGCAGAACAGCCATCAGTTTAGCCGAACATTACAATATTGATCGGGAACAGGCCAATCGGGTATTAACGACAACCCAATCGTTCTATGCTCAATGGCTTGCGCAAAATGCCTCACAGGCAAATCCACAGTTGGAAGCGCTACTTGGCTGGGCTGCAATGTTACATGAAGTGGGATTGAGTATTAACCACAGCAATATGCAGCGCCATTCCGCCTATATTCTGCAAAATACTAATCTACCGGGTTTTAACCAGGAACATCAACTTCTGTTGGCCTCTTTGGTGCGTTTTCACCGTAAAGGAATAAAGTTAGATGAACTCCCCAGCTTTAATTTAGTAAAAAAGCGCCAGTTTATTCCGTTGATTCAAATTCTTCGTCTGGCTATCCTGCTAAATAATCAGCGTCAGGCAACCACAGAGCCGGAATATTGCCGACTTCATAGTGATGATTACCATATAACGCTGGTTTTCCCACCTCAATATTTAGATATAAACAGCCTGGTGCTAGCCGATCTGGAGCGAGAGCAAGAATATTGGGAAGATGTAGCCGGTTGGAAACTATTGCTTAAAAATGATGATGAGTAACCTGAATCAAAAAATATAAGTAGAAAAAACGCCGGTATATCACCGGCGTTTTAGCTTTGTAAGACTGGTGGTTAAATTAGAACTTGTAACCAACGCCAAACATAAATGCCCATGGGTCAAGACGCGTACTAACGCTATGACGAGTACGGTTACCAGCGGCATCCGTTGATGTGAAGTTTACATCAGTATCAATGTTCATCCACCACACAGAAGTATTCACTACCCAGTTCTTATCAACGTTGTAGTCAACACCCGCTTGTAACGCCACGCCCCAGGAATCATCAACGCTTAAGTTACTTAAGCCTGCACCTTTACCGGTGTTGTTGAAGTCTTCACTGAAGAATGTGGTGTAGTTGATACCTGCACCCAAATAAGGACGCCATGTGCTCTCTTTAGTACCAAAATAGTACTGAGCCATCAACGATGGTGGTAAATGTTTAACGGTTGCGATCGTGCCTGTCGCTTTTAAGCCAACATCATGATTGAACGGTGTAGCACCTAATAATTCAATACCGATGTTATCAGTAATCATATAACCGAAAGTTAATCCAAGCTGTGTATCATTATTTACGTTGAATGAGCCCAGACCTAATACGTTATCAGAACCTTCATTCGGTCTTACTGTAATTGAACCAGCACGGAATAAAAAATCACCGGCCTGATGAGCAAAAGCAAATGAAGGCGCTAATGTTGCAGCAATTAAACAAACCAGAGGGAGTTTTTTCATTATCCATGTTCCTTTTAGGGTTAATGTGTGTGAAATATACCTCCTTGGTAGTAAAATTGATCCAATGCAGATCACAGTTCCTGACAAAAATTGACAAAAGAGTGAACTTAACAAGTTAATTGTTTTCTATCAGGTTTCTATATTTGATTGAGATCAATATTCAACGATATACAACTCATTTAACAACGCTTATATATTCATCAAAATAAAAAATCCGAATACATTATTTTTCCTGATATCACAATTTGGCGACACTACTACCCCGGAGATAAGATCTGTAAGCGACCAACAGGATGACATCTTAATTTTTACGGATAAAAATCGGCATAGATAATAAAGTTCAAGAGTATGGTCTAACAGGTTACAATCGCTATAACAGTGCATATTATCTTTAGACAGGAGACTCCATGCCCATCACGGCCCATTCCCTCTTCCGTGACAGCGTAAATTTTATACGTAACCAATTATCCAGCTTTATTATGCTGGCATTACTGGCGTCATTTATCTCTTATGTTTTGCTTCAAACCATGATGCCGGATACTACCGTTCTTCATCAGATGATCACGGGGTCTGTTGGGTCGTCAGCTATGACGCGTGGAGAAGTTGAACAGGCTATTAAGGGAATGCCTTATGAACAGCAATTAGCCATTGTTGAAGCGGCTGTTCCACTGTTTGGTGCCGTTGCTCTGAGCTTCTTGCTCAGTCAAACAATTCTTATCTCCGGTGTAATTAATCTGGTTATTCAGGTCTCCCAAGGACAACCGTCCAGTGCTTTACGAGCACTTGGTTCATCCGTAACCTCATTACCGATGTTAGTCGTTTTACTCGTTATCTCGTCAATGCTGATTACTTTTGGGTTATCTCTGTACCTGTTGCCAGGTCTGTTTTTTGCGTTTGTATTGGTGTTATCCCCTATTATTATGCTGGAATCCCGCAAGGGGTTGATTTACGCCATCAGTACCAGTTGGGGAATGGCATTTGCTAATCTGAGAATTGTTCTTCCTATTCTGTTATTTACACTGTCAACCAAGTTTATTTTGCTGGTGATCTCTATCAATTTATCCACTGTATCACCAATGGTTGTTGCACTATTACTAAGTGCTGTGAGTAATCTGGTAACGGCATTTTTGTTTGTCTACCTGTTCCGTTTGTATATGCAGGTTAAACCTGCATAATCGCCAATAAAAAAGCCGGTGAAAAACACCGGCTTTTTTACAACCATCTGAACATTAATCTTTAGGCGGGTTCTTCCGAAGTATGCGCAGTCTCTTTACTCTGAATAAATTTAAGCGCCAGATAGAGATCGGGAACCAGCATGATCTCCTCTTCCTTCATGGCTGGCCTGTTATCCTTAAACCAACGGGTAAGCTCTGTTCTACGCCCTGCCAGTACCAGTTTAATCTGGCGTAACTTGAGGTCTCTCTTCAGTTCATCAATGGATGCCAGCACGCTAATATCCGCATAGGTAAAACTGGCTACCGCATCTATCACTACCCAACGGGGTTGAAATGGCGTGCTGTCTACCAGATTCAAGATACGGCGCTTAAAATAGGCGACGTTAAAATAGGTCAACGGGGAGTTAAACCGATACATCATTACCCCAGGAACCGCTTTAACTGTGGTTGTATTACCTAATGAGTGGATCATTCCATCTTCATTCACACCAAGTAATTGCTCTGTTGGTCGGAATACCGTGCGTAAAAACTGCAATAGCCCTAACAGAACTGCTAATCCAATTCCCTGAATAACACCAATCAGTAACACGCAAACAAAGGTAAAAATCGCCAGACTAAATGCCTGCCGATTACGCCGTCTGAGATTCCAGATACCGCGTAAATCCATTAGCGACCAGGCCGCATAAACCAGCACCACACCAAGCGCTGAAACCGGAATAAACTGTAATGGCTTAGTCAGTAGTAAAACCACCAACGCAATGACTAACGCAGCAATCACAGATACCAGTTGGCTCTTTCCACCATTAGCATCATTAACTGCGGTACGGGAGTCGGCTCCGCTGATTGCAAAACCCTGAGAAACTGCCGACATAATATTAGCGATGCCTAACGCTCTGAATTCTGCATCAGCATCAATATCGTAACCATTTTTAGCGGCGAAACTGCGTGCGGTTAGCATCAAACTAACAAAGCTAATCAATGCCAGGTTAAGTGCAGGAATAACTAACTCTCGCATCAGGCCAGGTTGAAAATGGCTCCAGTTAACCATTGGTAAACCAGAATCAAATCCGGCGCCACCAATGGTTTCTACACCGTATTGTTGAATATCCATTCCCCATACCAATGCCGTTGTTACGACAATAGCAATCAAAGGTGCTGGCCACTGGCTACGAAACTTTTTAATCCCAATTAATAGTAATAACGTTAAGGCCGAAATACCTAAAGTCGGCAAATGGCTATCCATAATCTGAAATGGTATAGCCATAATTTTTTCTATCAATTGGTTAGCATTAATTTGAATACCAAGGATTTTAGCAATCTGCCCAACCATGATGGTGACAGCAACACCATTCAATAATCCGGTCAGGATTGGTTGGGAAAGTAAATCCGCCAGCGCCCCCAACCTGAATTTACTGGCCAGAAGACACCATCCCCCCATAATCAGCGTCATAATAATAGTTAACTGCCACTGCATTTCGCTATTACCGGCCGCCAATGGGGTAACCACTGCAGCAATAACCGCACAGGTTGTAGCATCAGGTCCGACGATTAACTGGCGGGATGAACCAAAAAAGACATAGGCAATCATGGGTAAAATGCAAGAGTAAAGACCAACAATAGCACCCACATTAGCCAGTTCTGCATAAGCAATTGCTACCGGTAATGCCACCGCCGCTACCGATAGTCCGGCACGGATATCCGCGGTTAGCCAGCTTTTATCGTAAGCCAATAAATTCTGTAATCCGGGCATCCATTTTAAAAATACTCTTGAAAACATATTTATCCTCTACCGCCGGTCGCCTTGTCTGACACTCTGTGAAAACTTCCGCAATAATCATACAACATAATGCCTTAGCTGGCGGGGAATAACAGTGTACTTTGTTACTTATTCTTCCCGTTTAATACAACTCTTATACCAATTGGTTGTTTTTGCCACTTTTACCCTGAGATTAAAAAGACTAGGATAGCTTGTCCGAAGCTTATCAATAATAACGGGAGTATAAATGGCTAAGATTAGTTTTGTGGGTTTAGGCGTGATGGGCTACCCGATGGCGCGTCACTTAATAAAGGCCGGGCACGACGTAACAGTTTATAACCGTACTACAGCAAAAGCAGAACAATGGGTAAAAGAGTACGGTGGTAAACTTGCGTTAACGCCTCGTGAAGCGGCTATTAACGCAGATATGGTCATGACCTGCGTTGGAAATGATGACGATGTTCGCTCGGTCTATTATGGTGAGGATGGCATTTTCGCTGGTGCTAAAAAAGGCGTAATTCTTATCGATCATACTACTGCATCCGCTGATTTGGCTCGTGAGCTTTATCAGGCAGCCAAAGAGATTGGATTGGATTTCCTGGATGCTCCCGTCTCCGGTGGTCAAGCCGGTGCAGAAAATGCGGCTCTGACCGTTATGTGCGGCGGTGATGAAGCTATTTTCAAACAAGCCGAAGACATTCTGAAGATTTATGGCAAAGCCGTCACTTTAGTCGGTGAAAGCGGTTGTGGTCAGCTGTGCAAAATGGCTAACCAACTCTGTATTGCTGGTGTATTGGCTGGCGTATCTGAAGCCGTACGTTTTGCACAAAAGGCCGGATTAGATGTCAAAACGGTACGTGACGTAGTAAAAATGGGATCCGGTAGCTCATGGCAATTGGAAAACCGGGCTGAGACGATGGGTGAAAACAAATTTGATTTTGGTTTTGCTATCGATTGGATTCGTAAAGATCTTGGTTTCTGCTTTGATGAAGCTGAACGTAATGGAGCCAAGCTTCCCTTTGCGAAACAGATTGATGAAGCCTATGCTGAATTACAACAACGTGGACTGGGCCGTTGTGATACCTCTGCCCTGATCCGTTTTTTGGACGATAAATAGTTATTTGTTACTTTGGCGGTAGTGTAAACCTACCGCCAAATCCGGTATAGTCAGCAGCTTGCTGACCAATGGAAAGAGCTATGAAGCAGTTTCTTGATTTTCTGCCCCTAATTGTATTTTTCACATTTTATAAACTCTATGACATTTTTATTGCTTCCGGCGCGTTAATTGTCGCCACGGCTCTGGCTGTGATCTATAGCCTGATAAAATATCGTAAAGTAGAAAAAATGATGATAGTGACCTTTGTCATGGTCGTCATTTTTGGCACCTTAACCATTATTTTCCACTCACCTGACTTCATTAAATGGAAGGTGACGGCTATCTATGCCCTGTTTGCATTGGGATTAATTTTCAGTCAGTTTGTCCTGAAAAAGCTATTAATCAAAAGTATGCTTGGCAAAGAGATCACATTACCTGAACAAGTATGGTCACGGTTAAATATTGCCTGGGCACTGTTCTTCCTGGCCTGTGGTCTTATCAATATTTATGTCGCATTTTGGTTATCCATGGATGTCTGGATGAACTTTAAGGTATTCGGACTGACCGGACTAACGCTTGTGTTTACGCTACTTAGCGGCATCTATATCTACCGCCATATACCTGATGAACAGAAAAATCCACCCGCCAGCGACAAACAAGACTAGGTTTTCTGTCAGCGAATCATGATATAACCATAATTAAATTTTTATCACTCCCATTGCGTGTGGCTCCGGGAGTGATAAAAATAATATGAGCAATTGAATTGAGGCTTAACGGATAAGCCATTATCTTTCACTTATAACAAACACTATCAGAAACACATTATGAGCAAACAAGATCGTACTCCTCGCGGAGAGCTGGTTCTCCGGACTCTGGCAATGCCCGCGGATACTAACGCCAATGGTGATATCTTTGGTGGTTGGATCATGTCACAGATGGATATTGGCGGTGCAATTCTGGCTAAAGAACTTGCCCGTGGACGTGTAGTAACGGTTGCCGTCGATGCGATTACCTTTTTAAAACCTGTCACTGTTGGTGATGTGGTTTGTTGCTATGCACACTGTATTCGTACGGGTCGTAGTTCCATCACGGTGAATATGGAAGTCTGGGTCAAGAAAGTCTCTTCCGAGCCAATCGGACAACGCTATTGCGTTACTGAAGCGATCTTTACCTATGTAGCGGTTAACGATCTGGGAACTTCCCGCTCTCTGCCAGACAACAAAAGAAATCTCTCTTTCGATTGATTTTATTCTGTCTGAAATTAATTATTCCCAAATAAAACAGGTCGCAATAGCGACCTGTTTTATTTATTAACCATGCTAACAGTGATTAGCGAATTTGTGCCCCACCGTCAATTTTAAAGATAATCGTCAGTTTTTTATCTTTAACCACCACTGGCGTATAGCGCCATTTCTTCAACGCAACTTTCACATCCCGTTCAAACATCCTTGGTGGTGTGGATGACAAAATTCGTACGTTCTCAATACGCCCGTCTTCATCAATATCAAACATTATCTCAACCTGCCCTTCGATACGGCGATCAAACGCCTGTTTAGGATAAGCGGGTTCTACCTGTCTTAATAACTTCGATCCTGTTGCTGGCGCTGCGCCACTAACAGAAGATGCCGGACCACTGGCTACCTTGCTGGTATTAGCAGTAGAGATTGGCGCCGTTGCCGGTTTCTCTACTGGTGCCTGTTCAGTCCTTTCTTTTACCGGTTCTCTTTTCGGCTTCGGCTCTTTCTTCGGCTGTTTCTTCGGCTTCTCTATCGGTTTTGGCTTAGGCTTTTCTATTTCAACAGGCTTAGGCTTTTCCACCGGTGGCGGTTCAGGGACAGGTTCGGGTTCAGGAATGGGCTCCGGTTTAACTTCTTCCGGTTCAGGCTCTGGTGCAGCGGTTGGTTGTTGTGCCGGAGTATTTTGCTCTGCCACTTCCGCTGGAGTAGCAAACATCGCAGGGTTAACCATTACAACATTCATTGGAGCCGAATCATCTGGAGCGGGAATTTCAATCTGATCTTTTATCGAGGCGAATACCAACCCACCGATAAGCGATGCATGTAGACAAACTGAAAAGGTAAGCGGCCAGGAAAAACGACGCGCCAGAAAGAATTTTTTCAAAAGGAACCACTTCACTGTTCTGGAATGTGGGAATTCTAAATGAAAATGGTAATGAGATTCAATATCAATTTAACATATCGGTATTTCAGTGTAGCCGATGGCCTGCATATTTTCATTTATCACGTTGGTCATAATATCTATAGTTTACAGTAATAAATCATGTAATATCGTCTCTCTTATCGCCCAACAAATATGACAATAACATTGAGGAATAATACCGTGTTATATCTGATTTATGCTGAAGATGTACCTGGTTCTTTAGAACAACGTCTCGCTGCCCGCCCTGCTCATCTGGCTCGTTTGCAGTCGCTAAAAGATGAAGATCGTTTAGTCGTCGCCGGTCCAAATCCGATTGCTGATAGTGAAGACCCTGGAACAGCGGGTTTCTCCGGTTCCGTCATTATTGCTGAGTTTTCTACTTTGACAGAGGCTAAAGCGTGGGCAGATAAAGACCCTTATGTTGAGGCGGGTGTCTATCAAAAAGTAACGATAAAACCATTTAAGCGTGTGTTCTGATATTGTTGGGGGTTCTCTCAGTACAATATCGGGGAACCCCAACCAACAACTTAACGATCGGTGTTATTACCATCCATGGATATTTGCATAGAGCAAAGAGCGTTGCTGGCGCCCCAGTTGTTGCTCGGTCCTGATGTGGTGGATCCGGCTGTTTCTGCGAGATTGCCCTTCCAACCAGCGATGGCGTCGGCGTTGTGCCTGCCGCAACATGCGCCAGCGTCCAACTTCAGTTCTGGATCTGTGCATAATGACCAATGTGTTTTCAAATAACGATAAGGAGTGTTAATTGTAACGCAGGCAATTTTTTCTTTTGAATGAATAAATCAAAAAATAAGTAACAAAATCTATAATACACTTTAAAGAAGTGTTTTACCTTTTCGCGACTCTGCGTAAACTCAACTCTTTATTTTTAAAGCAAACAGGATAACAAATTTCCGATGACCACTTTCTATACTGTATTGAGCTGGTTACTGGTATTAGGTTACTGGTTACTGATAGCGGGTGTTACGCTCCGGGTATTAATGAAGCGACGTTCTGTCCCGTCTGCCATGGCCTGGTTACTGGTTATCTATATCCTTCCGCTAGTCGGTATTGTGGCCTACCTCCTGTTCGGGGAACTTCACCTTGGTAAACGTCGGGCAGAACGAGCTAAGGAGATGTGGCCGTCCACGGCAACCTGGTTAGGCGAGTTAAAAAACTGCCAGAATATTTTTGCTACCCAAATTAGCCCTGTGTCAGAGCCGCTGTTTCAACTCTGTGCCCATCGCCATGGCGTTCCTGCTGTCAGAGGCAATCAGCTTGAACTGTTAACCACCAGTGAAGACACCATGAAGTCGCTGATCCGTGATATTGAGTTAGCTGAACACAGTATCGAGATGGTGTTTTACATTTGGCAAAGCGGTGGTCAGGTAGATAATGTTGCTGAAGCACTGATGGCTGCTGCTCGTCGGGGGGTACATTGCCGGGTGATGCTCGACTCTGCCGGAAGCATGCATTTTTTCCGCACGCCTTACCCTGAACTCATGAGAAATGCCGGAATTGAACTGGTTGAAGCGCTGAAAGTTAATGTGTTACGGGTATTTTTGCGTCGTATGGACCTACGTCAACACCGTAAAATCGTCATTATTGATAACAATATTGCCTATACCGGCAGTATGAATATGGTTGACCCTCGTTTCTTTAAACAGGGATCCGGCGTAGGCCAATGGATTGACCTCATGGCGAGGATTCAAGGCCCTGCTGCAACCATGTTAGGGCTTATCTACGCCTGCGACTGGGAAATAGAAACCGGTAAACGTCAGCTTCCTCAGGCACCGGATACCACCAGGTTACCGTTTGAAGAGGAAGATGGTCATACGGTACAAGTTATTGCTTCCGGTCCTGGTTTTCCTGAAGAGATGATTCATCAGGCTCTGCTTACTTCGGTCTATTCCGCCAGAAAGCGTTTAATTATGACAACCCCTTATCTGGTTCCCAGTGATGATTTGCTACACGCTATCTGCACTGCTGCTCTAAGAGGCGTTGACGTTAATATTATTGTACCGAAGAAAAATGACTCTTTAATGGTTGGCTGGGCCAGTCGCTCATTCTTCTCTGAACTCCTTGAGGCTGGCGTAAAAATACACCAGTTTGACGGGGGATTACTCCACACTAAAAGCGTTTTAGTTGATGACCAACTTAGTCTGGTAGGAACCGTAAATTTAGATATTCGCAGCCTGTGGTTGAATTTTGAAGTGACTGTTACTGTTGATGACCGGGCATTCGCTGAAGATCTGGCTTGTGTACAGGAAGATTATATCGCTCGTTCGACACGGCTAAATCCGGAAGAGTGGGCAACCCGCCCGATGTGGAATCGGATAATCGAACGTTTATTTTATTTCTTCAGTCCATTACTATAGCCACAACATTTAAATATTCTCTTTGATGAGCGTCCCGATGGATATAGCAGATTTTGATTTAGATAACCGGTTAGATGAAGATGAAACGCTGGATCAGGCTTACGATATTTTTTTAGAGCTGGCCTCTGACAATCTTGATCCGGCAGATGTCATTCTGTTTAACCTGCAGTTTGAAGATCGTGGCGCCGCTGAGCTGCACGATCCTTCCGATGAGTGGCTTGAGCATGTTGACTTTGATTTAAATCCTGATTTCTTCGCCGAAGTAATTATCGGCCTGACGAATGAAGCAGATGAAGTTGATGATATTTTTGCCCGCATCCTTATCAGTCGGGAGAAAAACCATAAATTCTGTCATATTCTCTGGAAAGAGTAGTTTGATTCATTTTGGTATTTAAGCCTTTAGTAATAAAAATCCCCGCCTGTTTGCGGGGATTTTTATTATTTATCTTACTCAACGCCGTATCTAAGCCAGTAATCCCGGGAAAGAAACTTTTATTCCCGTAATAATGAACTCAATTCCCAACGACATCAGCAATAGCCCCATAATACGCGTTACGACGTTAATGCCTGTTTGTCCTAACAAACGAACTAATAACGGTGCTGCACGAAACAATAACCAGCAGCAAAATGAAAAAAACGCAATTGCAATAAAGAAACCCAGATAATCCATCCAGGTGTTGTATCGGGTACTCCAGACGATCGTCGAGCTAATAGCCCCCGGTCCTGCCATTAGCGGAAGTGCTAAGGGTACTACACCAACATTGTCACGAATTGCAGTTTCAGTTTTTTCCTGTTTGTTCTGTTTATCTTCCCCCAACTTACCGCTGATCATCGACATTGCGATGGTCACAATAAGAATCCCCCCCGCAATGCGGAAAGAGTCGATTGAAATCCCAAACAGATGCAATATCGCATCACCTAAAAACAGCGAACACCACAATATAATGGCAACAGATAAGTTAGCCGTTAGATTGGTTTTATCTCTGGCAGCTGGCGACTGATAATTCGTCATACTGATAAAAACCGGAAGAATACCCACCGGATTAACTAATGCAAACATACCAACAAGGAACTTAATGTATCCTGATAAATCCAACATGGCATGGCCCATTGTGGACTCCCTATGTAATAGACCGCAGCTCAAATTCAAACGGTGCTTAATGTAATAGAGTTATCTTTTAGGGTCTAGCGTTAAAAACCGGATACAACACCCAGTTTTAGAAAAAATGCAGCGATATACCCCTAATATAGCAAATTAATATTATATAAATGTAATGCTCGGACTGTTGATGGATAAAAATGTAACAATTTGGCTTGCTGAAAGGTGTCAGCATGCTATTTATGTGATATGGATCACAATACCAATCACTCTGAATAGGTAAGCTGTGATGTAATTAATAAATATACAGACACGTACAGCACATATATTATTTGCCGGTAAAATAAATTTAGTTATAACAATAAATTAGCTTAGATTTTTTCAGTAAGTAAATCGTATTGAGATAACAGAGCTTCCACTATACTTAATACTTGCATCGCGACTTACTCACTAAAAAAATTTATCAATCTTAGGAGAGTCACAATGACCGTAAGTAACGCCACTGAACTTAACGCGCTTGTTGCACGAGTGAAAAAAGCTCAACGTGAGTATGCTAATTATACTCAAGAACAAGTCGATAAGATATTCAGAGCAGCCGCTTTAGCGGCAGCAAATGCCCGTATTCCTCTGGCCAAAATGGCAGTTGAAGAATCTGGCATGGGTATTGTGGAAGACAAAGTGATTAAAAACCACTTTGCTTCTGAATACATTTACAACAAATACAAAGATGAAAAAACCTGCGGTATTCTGGAAGAAGATGAAACTTTCGGTACTATCACTATCGCTGAACCAACGGGTATTATCTGTGGTATCGTTCCAACCACTAACCCTACATCAACCGCTATTTTTAAAGCGCTGATCAGCCTGAAAACCCGCAACGGAATTATCTTCTCTCCACATCCTCGCGCTAAAAACGCCACTAACGAAGCTGCCAATATCGTTTTGCAAGCCGCGATTGAAGCCGGTGCTCCAAAAGATATTATTGGTTGGATTGACGTACCTAGCGTTGAACTATCAAACCAACTGATGCATCACCCGGATATCAACCTTATTCTGGCTACCGGTGGTCCAGGTATGGTTAAGGCTGCTTATAGCTCAGGTAAACCTGCCATTGGTGTAGGTGCTGGTAACTCCCCTGTCGTTATCGACGAAACCGCTGATATTAAACGTGCCGTGGCATCTATCCTGATGTCTAAAACCTTTGATAACGGTGTAATCTGTGCGTCTGAACAGTCTGTTATCGTGGTTGATAAGATTTATGACACCGTGAGAGAACGCTTCGCTTCTCATGGTGGCTACATGTTGAAAGGCCAGGAGTTAAAAGCTGTACAGGGTATCATTCTGAAAAATGGCGCTATTAACGCCGCTATCGTTGGTCAACCTGCAGTAAAAATTGCAGAAATGGCTGGAGTAACAGTTCCCGCTACCACCAAAGTATTGATTGGTGAAGTGACTCAGGTTGATGAGTCAGAACCTTTTGCTCACGAAAAACTATCCCCAATGTTGGCGATGTACCGGGCGAAAAATTTTGAAGATGCCGTAGAGAAAGCTGAGAAACTGGTTGCTATGGGTGGTATTGGTCATACATCAGGCCTCTATACCGATCAGGATAATCAGGGTGAACGTATTGCTTACTTCGGCGATAAGATGAAAACAGCCCGTATTCTGATTAATACGCCAACCTCTCAAGGTGGTATCGGTGACTTGTATAACTTCAAACTGGCACCTTCACTGACTTTAGGTTGTGGTTCATGGGGCGGCAACTCAATTTCTGAGAACGTAGGACCAAAACATCTTATCAATAAGAAGACTGTGGCTAAGCGAGCAGAAAACATGTTATGGCATAAACTTCCTAAATCAATCTACTTCCGTCGTGGTTCATTGCCTATTGCTTTAGAAGAAGTTGCGACCGATGGTGCCAAACGTGCCTTTATCGTTACTGACCGTTTCTTATTCAACAACGGTTATGCAGACCAAATTACCAATGTTCTGAAACAATATGGCGTTGAAACTGAAGTTTTCTTCGAAGTAGAAGCTGACCCTACTCTTAGCATCGTGCGTAAAGGGGCAGAACAAATGCACTCCTTTAAACCTGATGTCATCATCGCGTTAGGCGGTGGTTCTCCTATGGATGCAGCTAAAATTATGTGGGTGATGTATGAGCATCCTGAAACTCACTTTGAAGAACTGGCATTAAGATTTATGGATATTCGTAAGCGTATCTATAAGTTCCCGAAAATGGGTGTAAAAGCCAAGATGATCGCGGTTACCACTACTTCAGGTACCGGTTCAGAAGTAACGCCTTTTGCGGTTGTAACCGATGATGCTACCGGTATGAAATATCCATTAGCCGATTATGCCTTAACGCCTGATATGGCTATTGTGGATGCTAATCTGGTAATGAACATGCCTAAATCACTTTGTGCTTTTGGTGGTTTAGATGCGGTAACACACGCATTAGAAGCATACGTCTCCGTGCTGGCTAACGAATACACTGATGGTCAGGCTCTACAAGCACTTAAATTGCTTAAAGAGTACCTGCCGGTTAGCTATAAAGAAGGGGCTAAAAATCCGGTTGCTCGTGAGCGCGTTCATAATGCTGCCACTATTGCCGGTATTGCCTTCGCTAACGCCTTCTTGGGCGTATGTCACTCAATGGCGCATAAATTAGGTTCTGAATTCCATCTGCCACACGGTTTGGCTAACGCGTTATTAATCTGTAACGTTATTCGCTATAACGCCAATGACAACCCAACCAAACAAACTGCATTTAGCCAATATGATCGTCCGCAATCTCGCCGTCAGTATGCAGAAATTGCCGATCACTTAGGTTTATCTGCCCCAGGCGATCGTACCGCGGCCAAAATTGAGAAACTGCTAAACTGGTTAGATGAAATTAAGAAAGAACTGGATATTCCTGCATCAATTCGTGAGGCTGGTGTTCCTGAAGCAGATTTCCTGGCAAAAATTGATAAACTGTCTGAAGATGCATTTGACGATCAATGTACTGGTGCTAACCCACGTTATCCATTAATTTCCGAGCTGAAAACCATTCTGCTGGATACTTATTATGGACGTAGCTACGTTGAAGAACAGCAGCAACCTGTTGTTGAAACCAAAGCTAAAGCACCAGCCAAAAAAGCTAAAAAGTAACGTCTACTTTTATGCCTTCAAAGCCGCCTTAACTGGCGGCTTTTTCATATCCAGGCTCTTTGTCTTCTATGAGCATAAAACTACGTATAGCTCGTTTAAGGGCTCAGAATGAGTATGAGTCTATCTTCACCTTAACGATGTCTATTCCACAGTTCACTTTAGATTACAGGACCTGATATCTGGATACCTAATCAGAAGCGCTATCCTGAGTTAATACTATCGCGGCAAACCAGCTGTAAACAGGTAACCGAAACCTGTGTCTATCGCTCAAACACTATGAATAATATTGAAAAAGTGCTCGTGAGTTATTTAACCGCAGATGAATACGTACCGTATGTTTTAGTTATCATAATTCTAATTAATACATATACATCCATTAAAATATTCTATACAGCCCAGAGATAGATTCATCGAATATTATATCGATAGACAATGAACACACTTTTATCAGGGATATAGTCAGATTTTCTTCTGGAAGTAATCTTAGGAATGCTCAAACATTCTTGTAATTAGCCTTAATTAACCACCATATTCATATGAATTTATTATAATTATCTTTCATTCTGAACAGATAGTTACTCAAATTTTTATTACAATTAAAGTGTTATATGAAACGCTTGTAGGCAGTGCAAAGACTATTTGTCAGCTAATTATTTTTTGGAATTATAACGATTTATTGGAGTATCTATTGTTTTCAGACCATAAAAATCACTCATCGTTATAAATATATTTGATATAAAACCTGCCTCATATCGCTACGCTATAAGTCACATCATACCGGGATATAGAGCATAACAATAATAATGTATATAGTTACACAGGATAGAATAGGCGTTGAAAAGTCTTGTGGATAATTGCATCACCCCTTTTACAACGCGTTATAGATAGAATTTCTCTGGTTAATAGTAAGAAAAGCTAACGCATGAGAACAGTAATAAGTGTCATATAACATATTACCTCTATTTAGTAAGGCAAATAAACCTATGCTCTGGCTTTTAATGAGATATGCCACGAATTTTTTATAACCACACAAAATGTGTTTTCCCTCCTATTAACCAGCAGTTATTGACGATATTTGACTATCGTTTATAAATAAATTAACTTTATTTATGTAATACCCTATTGCAGAATTTAATTTAGCGCTTTATTATTAACCAAAATTTCAATCCATAATTAATTTGAGAACGATACAATGAGCGAAGCATTAAAAGTCCTTAACAATATCCGTACTTTGCGTGCTCAAGCCAGAGAGTGCTCTCTTGAGACTTTAGAAGAAATGTTAGAGAAAATGGAAGTAGTAGTAAAAGAGCGCCGTGAAGAAGATCAGGCAAATCAAGCTGAAATTCAAGAACGCACTCGTAAATTACAACAATATCGTGAAATGTTAATTGCTGACGGTATTGACCCAAATGAATTACTTCAGTCTCTTTCTGCAACTAAAGTCACGGGTAAATCTAAACGTGCCGCACGTCCTGCTAAATATCAGTTTACTGATGAGAACGGCGAATTAAAAACCTGGACTGGCCAGGGTCGTACACCAGCCGTTATCAAGAAAGCTATTGAAGAACAAGGTAAATCTCTGGATGATTTCCTGATGTAATTCAAGTTTTCCTTCCTGAATAAAGCCTCCGTAAATGGGGGCTTTATTTTTTTGTGCTATTAAATAAATATTATTCAGATAAGGATTTTTCAACATTCCGGACATATAGCTATTTTTCTTCAGTTTATGTCATAGCTATTAACTAATAGTTACAATAGAAATAATACAATTTAAATATACCTTTTCTAACGATTAGCCCATGAAGTCATTTAAATTATTTAAGATGATTAACCAAATAAAAAAGAGGAACTGAATCCTCTTTTTTTAAACACGCTACAGACTAATAATTCAATGTTATCGATAAAATTCCCGATACCAATCAACAAATTTCTGTACTCCATCAATTACAGACGTATGGGGTTTAAAGCCAATAACATTATACAATGCAGAAGTATCTGCACTGGTTTCCATTACATCCCCTGGTTGCATGGGTAGCAGATTCTTTTGAGCTGTTTCCCCCAACGCTTTCTCTATGGCTTCAATATACTCCATCAAGCGTACAGGATTACTATTACCTATATTATAAACGACATAAGGTGCAGAGCTGGTGGCCGGCGTACCCGTTTCAACGGTCCACGACGAATTAGCCGTCGGAATAATATTTTGTAAGCGAATTATTGATTCGACAATATCATCAATATAAGTAAAGTCTCTACGCATATCCCCGTGGTTATATACGTCGATACTACGCCCTTCTACTATGGCTTTAGTAAATTTAAATAAAGCCATATCTGGTCGTCCCCATGGACCATATACGGTAAAAAAACGTAATCCGGTTGTAGGTAGATTAAACAGATGGGAATACGTATGAGACATTAGCTCATTAGCTTTTTTTGTTGCGGCATACAACGAAATGGGATGGTCAACACTATCATCCGTCGAGAATGGTAACTTACGGTTTAAACCATAGACAGAACTTGAAGAAGCATAAAGTAAATGTTCAATATTATGGTGACGACACCCTTCCAGAATATTTAAATGTCCGGTCAGATTCGAATCTGCATAAGCATGAGGATTCTCTAATGAATAGCGCACACCAGCTTGAGCCGCTAAATGTATAACCCGTTGGAATTTTTGCTCCGCAAAAAGTCTGGCGATATTATCCCGATCGGCCAGATCTAATTTTAAGAATTTGAACTGAGGATGGCTTTCAATTAGTTTTAGCCGTGCCAACTTCAAATTAACATCATAATAATCATTAAGATTATCAATACCGACTACATCATGGCCTAATGCTAATAGTCTCTGACTAACATGAAAACCAATAAACCCGGCGGCTCCCGTAATAAGAAATTTCATTATTGACCTCAAATAACTGGATTTACCGAAGCACCACGACCAATACCATAATAGGTAAATCCTCGCTGAGCCATGCGTTCTGGTTCATACAGGTTACGCCCATCAAATATCGCCGCATGTTTCAATGTTGCTTTTATTAGATCAAAGTCAGGGGCACGGAAGTTTTGCCATTCAGTACAGATAATCAAAGCATCTGCGCCCTGTAACGCGGCTTCTTTCGTCCCCATCAATGCCAAATCAGAGCGAGAGCCATAAATGCGCTGCGTTTCTTCCATCGCTTCAGGGTCAAACGCCTGAACCTTCGCGCCAGCTTCCCATAGAGACTCCATTAATACCCGACTGGATGATTCACGCATATCATCAGTATTAGGTTTGAAAGATAATCCCCAAAGCGCAAAGGTACGCCCTTTCAGATCGCCATTGAAGTGACGTTGAATAAAACTAAAAAGCTTGTGTTTTTGCTTAGCGTTAACCGCCTCTACCGCTTGTAATAATACGGGTTGATAACCGATATGCTCAGCGGTCCGAATCAGCGCTTGCACATCTTTAGGAAAGCAGGAGCCACCATAACCACAGCCAGGATAGATAAAGTGGTAACCAATACGTGAATCAGAGCCAATACCCTGACGAACTTTTTCTATATCCGCACCCAATAACTCAGCCAGATTGGACATTTCGTTCATAAAGCTGATTTTTGTCGCCAGCATACAGTTAGCGGCATATTTTGTTAGTTCAGCACTACGGATATCCATAATTACCATTCTATCGTGATTACGATTGAATGGACCATAGAGCTCACGCATCAAATCCAATACTTGATTATTATCGGTTCCGATAATAATACGTTCCGGCTTCATACAATCAGATACTGCAGCCCCTTCTTTAAGGAATTCCGGATTTGAAACCACATCAAACGGTAAATCAGCCTGACGACGAGCAAGCGTATCCATAACTACTGATTTGACTTTATCGGCAGTACCAACCGGCACAGTTGATTTGTCGATAATTACTTTATAGCTGGTCATATGTTCAGCAATAGTACGTGCTACTGCAGTAACATATTTTAAATCAGCAGAACCATCTTCATCCGGAGGCGTACCAACCGCAATAAACTGGATTTCACCGTGAGCCACACCTGCTTTCGCATCGGTGGTAAACGTTAATCGCCCTGCTTCATAATTCTCTTTTACCAGCGGCGTTAATCCGGGTTCAAAGATAGGAATAACACCTTTCTTAAGATTGGCTACTTTCGTTTCGTCAACATCGATACACATAACATCATGACCGACTTCTGCCAGTACGGCAGCCTGTACTAATCCTACATAACCAATACCAAAAACTGTGACTTTCATCTTTTATTGTCCAAATTATAGTTATTAACCTTTAGCCGGAAGCTGAAGCTGTTGCAGCCATGAGCCAAACTCTGCACCTAATCCTGCATGGCGCAAACCATACTCAACAAATGCCTGCATATATCCCATTTTGTTACCGCAATCATGGCTGCGGCCTCGAATATGATAGGCATCAACAGGTTCAGATTCCATCAGCATTGCAATAGCATCTGTCAATTGAATCTCATCACCGGCACCCGGTGGAATACGGGATAACAGTGGCCAAATATTGGCAGATAATACATAACGTCCAACAATTGACAAATTAGAAGGTGCTTCAGCAACGCTTGGCTTTTCTACTACTTTAGCAATAGGTGCACTCTCACCCGCAGTAAGCCCATAGCCATTGCAGTCAACAATTCCATAATCACTGACTTCATTAATTGGAACTGGTTCAACCATGATCTGGCTATGACCTGTTGTCTCATAACGATTGAGCATTTCACTGAGGTTATCTTTCTGAAGGTCGGATTCATATTCATCGATAATCACGTCAGGTAATACCACCGCAAAAGGCTCATCACCAACTAAAGGATGAGCACACATGATGGCATGACCTAATCCTTTAGCCAGCCCCTGACGCACATGCATTATTGTCACATTATTGGGACATATAGACTGAACTTCATTTAAAAGTTGGCGTTTAACCCGGCGCTCTAAAATAGCTTCAAGTTCAAAACTGGTATCAAAGTGGTTTTCTATGGAGTTTTTAGAAGAGTGGGTAACCAGCACAATGTGGTTAATGCCTGCTGCAATACATTCATTAACTACGTATTGGATTAAAGGCTTATCTACCAGTGGTAGCATCTCTTTAGGAATTGCTTTAGTTGCAGGCAGCATGCGGGTGCCCAGTCCAGCAACCGGAATAATTGCTTTTCTTATTTTAGGCTGTATAGCTGACATAAATGATGTTCCCACTATTGATAAATATCGCTTATTAATACGATATTCAGTTAGTTAATATAGAATTCTCCATTGCTCATTAGTGAAATAGATTAAACTTTAAACATGCTATAAATCAGGCACATCTAAGGCATACTATTCTGAGCAAATTATGGCGTGAGTATATCAGCTAAGAGACCATTCTCCGATATCATTCATCGGCCAATCAGATAACAAATTGCTAAACAGCTGGCTTAAAGCGTTGCACTCAGTTGCAAGCGTCCACCACGTCCTTTGATATGACAAACCCAACGATCCGCAACCAAATTAACCTGGCTGGGATAAAGTGTCTGTAAGGTCCCCATAGGTACACTGTCATCTAACTCATATTTACGGTCGTTAGCTTCAATATTAACGTGCAGCCCAGCCGAAACAATTAATAGCTTTTGTTTTGGTGCATGATAATAGCCAGCAAGAAAAGGAAACTGCCCTTCCAGATAAGACTGATGTAGCAGTTGGTTAATACGGTTTAAAATAGTAGACATTTGCGGTAATGCTTCATCTTGTTCAGCTAAATGTTCCTGTAATAGATTATTAAACAGCGCTCTTAGCATTAATGCTGCCAGTACCCCTTTATTTTCTGACCGTGAAATATCGAGACAATAAAAAGCAAAATCATGTTCAGACAACGCGGCAATATCAAATACGATTCCTGGTTTCTCCGCTAAAGTCAGTTGGCGATAATTAATTTTACAACCAGCCAGAGTTTGCTGAGCCGGAGGCTGAAGTTGTTTAAGTAATTGCACCGCTTCCTGAGGTTTTTCGCTAAGATCGGTCCAGTCAGCAAGCATGGCTAACTCTTCGCTGGCAGGCGAAGAGAACAAATAGGGATAAAAGCTGGACAATAGTGCATCACGCAAATGATTCAAATCAGTAACCGGCTTAAGCAGAACATCCTGAACCCCGAGACGTAGCATCTTATCAACATCGGTGATTTTTTCGGTTGCTGAAATAACGATGACCGGAATCTGGCAGCCCTGATGACGTAAACGATCGACCAGCGTTATGCCGTCCATATTGGGCATATTCAAATCGCAAATCATTAATTCTGGCTGAAACTGTGTAACATAGGTCAACGCCTGTTCGCCATCTTCAGCTTCGCCAATTATTGCACCTAATGAGGTTAAATATCCCGCCAACATTGAACGGAATACAGCATCATCTTCAACAAGGAGTATGTGTTTATTGGCTAAAGGGGGTGTCATTGTAAACTTCCATGCTTTCTGTTTATTATATTTTGGTTCAAATTTGGCACTTGTGCCTGTAAAAGTATGAATTATTCTTGTCAATCTATCTTGCCAAAACGCTAATTATCGATAAACGCGTTGTCAGCATAGCGGAGTAAATATTGTTCAAACTATGTCCATGCGGTAGCTTAAAGGAGTTTTCTGTATGCTGCCACTCATTGATTTCTGGTCAAACCATTGCTACAACCGCGCTTGAATTAATGAAATCACGTTATTGTGCTTATGTCAGCCATGATGTCGAATATTTAGTTGCGACATGGCATCCTGATGTCCGCTCACCAGATTTGGCTGAATCCATTGCTGAGATAGAACATGATAATTAAATGGACTGTACTGTGATAATTCCGAAACATACCGGAATATACAGGAACATAAAGGAAAGAGTTTTGTAAGAGGATTGCAAGGGCTGCAATAAAAATCAGGCTCAATTTTTTAAAGAGACCCAAACAATTCTGAGTCTCTTTTTGTTTTACCGTTACTCTTTTGGTAATTCATTAGAATCACCAGAAAACAGGTCACCTTGCATATCTCTGAGCGTCTCTTTACGAATCAATTTTACCACCTTATATACGTGCTGAACACTCACGCCGAATTTAGTAGCAACTTCATCGTGGTTACGGCCATTAAAAGCCTCGAAGATTTGTAGGTGAGTTTGGGCACTCTTAAGCTGAGTACCTGACGGAAAGTAAATCAACTGCCCACACCATACCTGAGACATCCGTAGCGCCACTTCTTGGCCAAGGTGCTCAGCCGTTATACCTGAAACACCGAGCACATCTTTCACGCTGTCTGTTACATGATCAGCTAGGTTCACCAGTAACTCTGGCCCCTTACTTTTAAACAGTCGATCTTGGGCTGCCTTACTCATTTTGTAGCCTCCGTTCTCGATGACCATTGCTTAAGGTGCTCAATCACAATGCTGGCTTTACGTTTATCCAGCCATTGTAGCGTATCTACTTTAACCATACGTTTAATGAAGTGGTTTAGGGCTGATTCGGTGCCGTTTTTGACAACACCACGTTTAGCCAGCCCATGCCAAAGCGAACGGATTAACTCAAGCTGTGGGCGTAGTGAATTAGCTTGATTTGGTACCTTGGCGCGAACCTTAAAACCTAGCCCCTTTAAGTGGTCTAAAACGATACTAAGCTGCTTCGGAGACATTTCCCGTAATGAGGCTTTTGCTGTCAGCTTAGCCAGGATAGAACGGTAAACATCCTCATCTAAACAAAGTTGCGCTTTAGCAATCTGAATAAGCTGAATCAGTTTTCCTCTTTCCATATCATTCACCTTTTACTCGGCGGTTCCAGGCATTGGTCGCACACCGTTTCTTTTGTTCAATTGAGCCAACAAACATAGCCGTTTGAACATCGCACTTATGGCACCGGACAACCCATGCTCTATACGGATTATCCTCTTCATCCATTTCGAATAACTCAACCTCAGAAGAACCACAGAAAGGGCAAGGTTTTAATTTATCCATTAGAACCACCCCTCATACTCACTAACAGGAACCCGCTCTGCTTCAATAGAAAACTGCAATTCTTCTCGATCATTACAATCAATTGAATGCGCTTTTTTAGCCGCCATAGCAAGACACTCAACAGCTTTAAGGTATTCATCGGAACGGAAGTTACTAACAGTGAAATGACCACAAAAAACTCGCCAAACAGTGCACCGTTCTTCAGCTTGTTTTTCAGCTATGGCGTCTTGTATTGCATTTTGAAAGTCTTTCAACTGATACAGGTCTAGGTTGGCAATTCTTTCTTTATAGCTACTCATTGCAATGCCCCTCAGCAGTTGAGATACCTAATAGATTGGCTAATTGGGCCAGCTTTAGTTGCTTAAAATGGTCAATTAGACCATCCATGCCATTTTGCCTAAGCTGCTCGATCATAATCTCTACATCTGCGGCTTCTTCAGCTAGTGATCGCTCATCTCCACAATGGTTAATAACACGACTAGCTGCTGCTGATAGTTCACTGGCCTCCTCGGCCAGCTTACATAATTGTCGGTCATAGCCCCATTTTATGGTAGCGGCTTTAAATAGTGCTGCTTTATTCATCATCATGCCCTCTCAAGAGTTTGATGACATCAGAAGCCAACTTGTAGGCTTGTTCTCTATCAATACTGGCGAAATGCTTATCACGCAAATTTAGTCCTACCTCAGTATCGCCAAATCCCCAGGATGTAATTGCTGATACCCCGTTATACTCGCAACGAAGCGCTATAATTGGATGGTCATTTTCGTCATGAGTATCAGTGGTAATAAGTACTTGACCGATATCGTCAAATTCAAATAATTTTGCAAAATCCATATCACACCCCCGCAATATCTAAAGGGATATGAACCATCCGGCCATCATCAGCCTGTTCCCTGAAGTTCAGATAGGTTTTAGAGACAGCCACCTGTAATGAATCAGCAATAGCTTCCATCGCCTGAAGCCAACGCGGATCGTTAATCTTTATCCGACGCAGGGAGAGAATACGGGCAGTATTAAGCTGGCCTTCTTTATCAACCTCAAATGCATCGGTAATCAATGCCTGTAGGTTTTCATTCGCCCCCTTGGCCCATTCAGACAGACACTCATCAATAATGTCTTTAGCTATCTGTAACTCTGGCCCAAACGTCAGCGAATCCTGAACAGAGATCCGAATTTGCTCAGCGCCATCAAACGTGCTGAACGTTATGTTGCCTTTCTGGCCACCAAGAGTGCGCTGATATTTTTCAGCCACTAGATCCAACCAGGCATAGCACTCATCAAATGTCTTTGTTTTAAAGGCTTTTAGGGTTTCATGGATATCACGAGCCTTCACTATTTGGGCTCTTACAAACGCATCCATTTCAAGGTCATAATCTGACACTTGGGTAACAGGTACTAAACGGCCTTTACGGTCTTTCATGTATCCATCAGGAACTTGTTTCATTTAATACCTCCCCATATACCTAAAACGACAATAACAATAATCCCAATAACTGAACCCCATACCGCTAGCCGGTCAGCTAAGGAAACTTTTCGATGATGCATAACGTCATCACCAGTGAGCTGATGAAGAAGATTATCAACAGGGATACGAATACAAGGGCGGTGAAGATATAAAGGAATATCATCCTTATCTTTTGGTCGCTCCCACATGTCACCATGCATAAGCCCTAAGCCAGCCAGTTCATTTTCAGATGTCCAGGCCACTGGGGTATTACTATTGGCTTCAGAACGCTGAAGACTATCCATATTAGATATCCTCCCGTGTTTTCACTGACTCTATAATCAGTTCACCAGTTACTTTTGGCGCACCAATGCGGCAAGCCAGATTCAGCGCACCGGTAACCAGATTATTCACCGCCAGCGGATAACAAAGGGAGCGTACCTTTACGCCTCTGGAAGAACCCCGACCTTCAGTAACGCTGATACGTAACCGATTTAGAATTTCATCAAAGGCGCTAGGCTCAAACAGAGTGGTATAGTCAATATTGATACAAGCAAACTTATGCTTAATGTATTCCTCTACCTTTAGATCCAGCGGCTTAAGGTTAACAATCTCGGTACGCTGAACAACCTCACGCACCTCTGGATTGAACTCAGAAAGTTTGTACTGAAGCTCTGTCTGGCCGATTAAGATAATGGCCAGTAACTTTTTAAAGCCTTCCTGAAGCTCATAGAAGCGCTTCAGGTGCTTCAAGGTTGGGATAGGTAAACCATGCGCCTCTTCGATGATCAATACATGCTTACGCCCAGTTAAAGCACTGGCCTTCAGTAAATCGTGCATTTGACGCGCACGAGCTTCGGCAGAACGGCGAGGTTTAGCCTGAGGGTCAATGGCGTTAACGATGGCACCGCTGATATCAACACTCTTAAGCGCCTTACCTTTAACTTCATTATCTTCCATACCCAGAACATAAGGCTCGATAACCGTGATTGGTTCATGGTTGACGTTAATCCATTCGATAAGGTCTTGACGTAACGTTGACTTACCGGCACCTGACTCACCAATAACCGCCAACATTCCGCCATATTTAGCGGTTTGGCGCATTGCTTCCCACACATAGCGAATATCGTCAGACAGAAAAACGTCACTGTCTGACTGCATTTCATCAGTGAACGGATCGCGCAGAATACGGAAGTGGGCGCGGGTTGCGCGACTTAGCGTATGTTTACGTAGTAACATATGAGTGGACTCCTTTTTTCCTAGTGGGGTGTCTACTGGTGCAGGGTTGTCCGCCAAGATTCCCTCTGCACCAGTTTCTTCTTCAAATACATCAACTAAAAATTCTTCCTTTAGCCCTTTGTTAACTAGGGCGTCTTCTATCTGTTTCTTTATGGTTTCCTTGTCAATGCTACGGGGCCAAAGATTGTGGTTAATGATCAGGTTAACAACGGCCTGGCTTAATGTACCGTTTTTGTACTTAATCTGACGGGCAAGCTCTGTTTGCTTCATACTTAGCTTGCTCATCATTCGCTTTAGATTTAACGCCATAAATCCGTCCTTAAATCGCTCTTAGACCGGTGGTACCAGTATCCTGACCAACGGCAATTGGCTGGGTAAATAGCTGGATAACTGACTGAATACTGTCTTCAGGAATGCCATCTTTATACCGACTGGCTAACCATTTGTTTTCGTCAGTACTCAGGCTACGACCAATAGCACCGGAAATTCTTAGCATTGCGGCGGTAGCTGATAGCATTGATACTGGCGTTTTTAGGTGCTCAGGAGTATCAATCTCCGTACCTTGCTTAGGTAAGTAAGTTGGATGCTCAATATCATTGAAATAACCGTGAGCATTTAAGCCGCCAAACGGTGCAGCCTGTTTAGCGCGTGACTTTTTAACTTCTTCTGGGGTTTGGCCTGGATAAGCCAGTTCATCCATTTCTTTGGATACTTGCTCAATGATGGTCTCCGGCTGAGATTTGTATTCTTCACCAATGACAGCGGCATCCAGTAACTGGCCAAAGCGGTCATAGTTGCGCTCAGGTTCGACACGATAGATCAACATTTCACCGTCATATTTCGGAGCCTGGATCTGAATGGCACAATCACCATAAACTAGCGCCCGAACGTAAACCTTACCTTTGACAGTTACGCCATCCAGCCCCTTAAGGGAATAGGACAAGGCCCTATCTGACTGAGGATGTTTAAAACCGATGGTCATATCATTACGAACGGTACGCTCTTGCTCTTTACTGGTCATTAATGCCTGACAAACTTCAACAGAAGGCAGTAAGCGCAGTTCATCGGCCCGAATCAGTTGCCATAGGTCATGACGAGATATCGGTTCAGCCAAACCACGTCGATTTAAGCGAGTATCTTGCCCTGGAATACGGTTAGCGTTATATGCCTCAGCCCATGCGGTAGCTGCCTTGTTCAGTTGGGCGATATCTTCAACGGGCTCAAAGCGCAGACGGCTTTCAAATTGGGTTTCAATGATATTATTGGCGTTTTCAACACCGCCTTTGGCCCGTGCGTTACCGGCTTCATGCTCTAAATAGGTCACCTCAAGGTGATCGAGCAAATTTTTAATAGCGCTAGAAGTGTTCGCTGAACCCTTATCCCAATAGATAATCTTCGGTACACCATGAAATAGCCGACTATCCTGCTTACTCCAGGCAAACATCAGGAACTGGAACAGAACATGCTGATTTTCACCGGCTGATTCCACGTACCAAGGTACAAAATGGCCAGAAGCACGGTCATATAAGGTATAACGCCACACCTTGTATTTAATTTTGGCGTAGTTCTCCAGCTTGTTCTTATAGAACTCACGCTCACGCATGATGTACTGCTTATTTTTCATGTAATAAATCAGACAAAGAGACGGATCGACTTCATGAACATGATTAGGATGTAAAGCCCGTAATGCCTGGACAGGATTAACCTGCATTTGGGCTTTCACGTTAAGCTTACGTGAGCGTAATAGCCGGTTAAGCTGAGAGTTTGACACGCCGAACTCATGGCCATTCTGTTCCAGCATCCCCCGAGCTGTGGTGGTAAATAAAGTTTGCTTACCGTTATCACGAACAGACTCACGACTGGTTGCACCTAGGACAACTAAGGCATCACGAGATACGCTGGTTTTACCTTTATCTGAGCGGGTTTTACGTTCACACCGCCAGCCACACTGTTTCTTCAATCGACGATAAATAGTCTGTGGGGGCCAGCCTAAAAACTCCTGAGCCTCTTCAATAATGCTTCCTCGCTGCCCGTGAACCGCTAAATCCAGTTTTTTGGCCAGTTCAATAAGGTAGCTGTGAATTTCGGGACTAATAGACATAGCAACACTCCAAGTTACATATCAGACGTGCGAATATCGCTCATAACCTGATCAAATCGACCGCCAGCGGTTTCTATTTCGTCACCAAACTTGTCCCACAGGTCTTTGTACATGCGTTTGGTCTGTGAGAGTGTGATGACTAATGCTCCGTTGAGTATTAATAAGGTGTTATGCAGCGATTCAGGCAACTGGAACGGTGCTTCAGGGTCATAATTAGGATCGTTTTCCATTGCTTCAAACTGCAATTTTTCCATCATCTCAATGTGCTGACGATACTCATTAAATAAGGTATCTACTTCAGCCTGAGTCTGTGTTATCTGAACCTTTAAGGGCTCAAGGCGTTCGTCTAAAGGGATAGTCTTTAGCTCATACTTGTTAAGCTTCAGGCCCATTTCTTCTTTTTCTTTGCTGATATCGGTGTTGCGCTTTTGCAGAGCGTCGTAGTCAGCTTTGGCATCAAATTTAACCTTTTTCAAAGCCTCTTTTAATTCTCTGGTCGACATACGATCAATTTCATCTAAAGTCAGATTGGCAACAGTTCCGCCATCAGCTAATTCAGCCAATATTTCATCGTCTTCCGTCATTAATTCGAAAAGTTTAGTTTTGCCTAAATGCGAAAGCGCTTGCGCGGTGGGACGCAATTTAGGAGAAAGGTATTTAATTGCTGCTTGCATCATTAACTGTGCAGTGCGCGGTGCTAGATTAAGCCTACTCTTAAGAATATGATGGAACTCTCCCTGAGGTTCATTTTCTTTTATTAATATCAGCCTCTTACCGAACTCCAGCATAGATTCAGCACATTGTGCTGAAAAAAAACAGGCTTCATTTACCACTCGCTCACGTTCATAAGGCAACCCATTATCGAACTGAATGGAAAGCACCGAACTATGCATAGATAGGACATTCTGATTTTCGATTATTTGCTGTTCAGGTAATTGAACTAATTCAATAGGTTCATTTTTTGGGTTAGGTGTTCTGGCCATGATTAATGTACCTCTTCTTCACTTGATTTGACTGGCCAGCCTTGCTGGACTAACAGAGCTGCACCTTTGATTAAAATGTCAAAGGAACGAGCCTCATGTTCACTCACACCAGTTACTTTAGATAAAGTGGCAAAATCACCCAATCCTCCCTTTTTAAGGATAGAAGTGGCTGCAATAAGGTGATCAATCATACCCATTTCAATTAATGCCTGAAGCGCGCCGATTTGCCGCATTAAATCATCGTAATTTTCTTGCTTAAAGTTCATATTTTTCACCTTGTTTATTTGGAAAAAATCCGTTGATTAGTCTCAGTAATACGATCCTGTATATTGTTAATATGCTGAACATGAGCCTGTGCGATTCGTAGCATTTCAGTACTGTGAGCAAATAGACCATTATCAAGTTTGATAACTAAGCCCTCCTCAATCAGCACACTCAAGGCCCGGCTTACATTAGATGGAGAATCATCAATAGCTTCTGCTATTGTGCTGTTTGAAATGCCTGTCAGGGTGTAACCCTTAACGGCTTTTAATACCTTCAGAATGCGAGAACCGGATGTTGAAGTTGTTTTCATAACGGAACCTTATTCCTCAACTGGCATGCCTAGTTTCTTGGCTATTTCCCGACCCTTACCGAAATAACCTCGACGAACGCCCCGAACAACATCGGAAACATCTCGATATAAAAAACCGTTTACCTCAGCGAATGCCTTTAAAGTTAACCCCTGAGATTTAAGTCGGTTTTTTACCTCATCTGAAATCTGTTTTTGTGTTCTCACATACATGTTTCTTCACCTCCGTCTATTTAATCGGTGTTAAATGCTGTTACACTGAATGTGTGATTTCCATTATGGTGCTGATTTCTGCACCTGTCAACATCAATAGTGAAGAATATCTCATGATAAACGATAGGTTAAAAAATGAACGTGAGCGTTTGAGACTCACCCAGCCAGAATTTGCTGAGGCTTCAGGCGTATCTAAGCGGACTGTTATTGAGTGGGAGAAAGGAAATACCTCACCGAATGCAGTGCAGTTATCATCACTATCTGGCGTGGGTGTCGATGTTCAATATGTTCTTACTGGCGAAAAGAGCACTTTTAAAAAGCTTATGGATAAATTTGAAGAAGAAGATGACGGCGATGAGAGCCGAGATGAGGAGCCGTTTACCATGAATACACCGGCAACTTACCGCCTCAGTAAGGATGAATGGGAACTGATGAAGCGTTTCCGATGTGCTGACCTAACAATTAAGATGAAGGTCATGCAATTGCTATTAAGTGTTGATATGACCGATAAAACTGTCGATGACTTTAAGCCAGAGCCTACATCAAACTCTACTCAAAACTTTCATGGTTCGGTAACAGCTGACCAGATAGCCGCTCGGGACATTACTAACCACGGAAAAGGAAGGAAATAAGTATGACGCAAGAGTTTCGGGGATATACCCAAGGTCAATTCGCTGGTCGTGATATTGTCAATAATCACTACGCGCCAAAAGATAAAATCCCCTGGCAGCAACGGCCAGATGATGAATTAAAACAAATGATTAGCCTAGAAAAAAAGAAACGCCTTAATGCCGTTAAGCGCAAGTATATTAATGTTCCCTCCATCATGTTTTTGCTCATGATGCTGCTTCCTCTCTATATGCTCTATTTCGTAGGAAGTGAAATCCTTCTTTATAAGGATTGGTCAGTATTGACCCGATTGAGTCTGTTCATTCAGGAGCATCTAATTTACGTGTACTCATTTCTTGGTGTGTTAGTCGCTGTAGTATTTTGGGTGACGAAGAAAACAAGATTAGAAAACCGAATTATTCGGGAAAGTAATATCAATATTGATGATATTACTACTGTTTTGAAAGGTAGGCATTAATCTAACTTGTGACCTGACAAAGCTAAACTAGTAATTTTACGAGGCTCTATATTTGGTGAATATGTGTTATCTATAGTTTAATAAACTAATTAATGGTTAATATCTCAAGGAATCGATCATAATGAGTAATAAAGAAAATAAATCTCAACCAACCAGAACCGGTTCTAACGAGAGTGAGCAACTACCCGGGAGAAGAGAATGGGTGGTGAATGAGGATAGTAAGTATAGTCGAAGAGATAACGCAATTACTAACTCGTTCGCACCACCGAGCCGTCCAGGCCGAGGGGAAGATAGTGGAAATAAAAAATCTGGAAAGTGATTGGGAAGGACTTCTATTTGATATCCGTCGTTCGGTTCGCTATCACAACCGACGCAGAGCATTTTATGATCGGTTGGATCAACTAACTAATGTTATTGCTTTAGTATTTGGTTCAGCGACTATCTATTCAGTCCTGACACCTCAAGCCAGAAATACATGGACAGTGCTTAGTGCAGCATCTGTCACAATTTTTTCTGCAATTAATTTAGTTGTAGGTTCTTCACAACGAGCCCGTTCTCATTATGATTTGGCTAAGCGTTTTTTTGCATTGGAAGAAGAAATCATTCAAGTTGAAAAACCTACTGGAAAATTGTTGCGTGAGATGACTACTAAACGCCTTTCCATTGAGAAAGACGAGCCTCCGGTTTTACGTGTGTTAGATTGCATTTGTTATAATGAACAAGTGCAAGCTATGGCTTATGGTCGGGAGCAGATGATTAAAATTGGTTGGTGGCAGCGTTTGTGTTCACCATTTTTTGACGTACGGCCAGATAAGATGCGTCGATTATCTGATTTAGATACAGCTAAGTAGCGTTTTTACATATTAATTTAGGTCATAGGTATTGCGATGAATAAGACACCCCAAGAACAGGTTAATAATTTATTGAAAAAACGTCAGGCCAGTATTGATAAGGCTGCTGAATCAATGCTTAGCAATGTTTTAGGTAAAGCTGTTATTTCTATACTAGAAAAAGGCAAGCCACTTTCTTCAGCTACCTTGTTACAATACCTTCAAGACGAGCTTTCAGATCATCCAAAGTCCCTCGCTGCAAGCTGGCACCAATATGCCGTTGATTATTTGGCTCGCTATTCAGAACAATAACGTCAGTTAGCTATATTAATAATAATCAGGGAAACTTAAATATGTCAGATAAAGCAATTTTACAAGCTTTATTCAATCAACAGCGTCTTCAAATATTAGAACTAGGAACTGTCCACAATAAATTTAGTGATGACTATTTATTTGCCTGGGAATCTGGCGTATATCCATTATTCTCCGACACTGATGGCTCAGTTCCACAGCGACCTCATGAAGTCTATAAAGACAATTTCGTAGTCTCTCCAGAACAAGTAAAAAATATATTCGATTTTTTATGTACTCGTTCCAGAGAAAAACAACCACCTACTTTTTATGAGCTTGAAGACCATTTTGGTGGCAAATTTGATGGCAGTTATGGGCGTGGTACATTAATTGATTGTTGTCGTTATTTCTTTTTACATAGATGCTTTGATAAAACCTTCTGGCCAATATTACTAACGCCAATGCAACATCCATCTGAAGCGACTTATCTGGATGAACCATTAGACAGAGATGATATATTTTTTAATTAAAAAGCTTTAATCACGGCTAAAATACCAAAACCCCAGCACCGCCTACTATGGCGGTGTTTTCAATTTTATTGGGGTTTAAATCATGTCGTTATTAAAAAGTGTCCGCCAACATCGTTTACTGACCTGGGCGTTAGCCACCGTCATCCTGCTCGGCGTTATCGCCGTTCTGTCACCACAGCAGTTACCTGTCACCCTCTATAAGCTTTCTCTGGTCTCCTTAGCTGCGGTGATCGGGTATCACTTAGACCGGGCATTATTTCCTTATGCCAGCCCCGGTAGTTACTTGGTTGATAACTGGAAAGCTATCAGTGCTCACCCGATTAACGGAGTGGATAAACTTGAACCTGAATACCCGGTAATTAGTGGTTATCAGCGTATCTTCGCCGCTGTTCTGTTACGCCGGGCGATTGTCGTCATGGCCGTTATTCTTGGCGTAACACTGGGGCTGTAATCATGAGAGCCGTTATCTTATTCATCTTATTGATAACGGCCTGTCACCCGGTGCTGGCTTCAACAATACCGGCTGATGCGGCCCGTTATAAGCGCGACCTTATCCGCGTTTCTCATGCTGAATGGGGACTGGATGCACCGGTAGCCACTTTCGCTGCCCAAATCCATCAAGAAAGCCGCTGGCGCACTGATGCCCGTTCGCCAGTCGGTGCTATCGGCTTAGCTCAGTTCATGCCAGGAACATCAAAGTGGATTGCCGGTACCTATCCTGATCGCCTCGACGGTAATCAACCCTATAACCCGATGTGGGCTCTACAAGCGCTGGTTATCTATAACCGATGGCATTACCAGCGTATCTCCGCGCAGACCGATTGTGACCGCTGGGCCTTCACGCTAAGCGCCTACAACGGTGGTTTGGGTTGGGTTCAACGTGACAAGAAGAAGGCAGCGGCTCAGGGACTTGATGCCAGCCGTTATTGGGGCTCGGTTGAGTATGTTAATGCCGGGCGCAGCGCTGCCAACTTTAAGGAAAATCGGGGTTATCCAGAGCGAATCATTAACCGCTGGCAACCGCTATATCAGGATGCTGGCTGGGGGGGCGGTGTATGCGATTAAGAACGATATACCTCATTTTCAGCGTTATTGCTCTGGTGCTGGGTTTCTCCCGCTATTACTACCAACAGGGATTATCCCAAGGCCAATTGGATTGCGCTCAAGGTAAAGCTGAATCGGCACAAAGCCAGTTGAGTCAGTTTGTATCTGCCAGCCAGCAGTTGGCAACTAATGCAAACCGAGCCAGCAAAACCCTGTCGGTAAAAATAGCGGCCCGAACGGCTGCTGACCAACATAGTACTCAGGAGATCCGCTATGTACTTAAAACCGTTACTCGCAATCGCTGTGAGTTTCCTCCTGATGTCATGCACCAACTTGAACAGGCCAGACTACGAGCCAATCAGGCTGCTACCAGCGGCATTGGCAGTGGGCTGTCTCCCTCTGCCAGCACCGGAGAACAACGGTGATGACGCTATCGTTATTGCATTAAAACAGGCTTATGACGGCTATGGCCTGTGTGCCGGGCGCTACGTTGAGTTACTTAATTATCTACAGGATTCAGACGATGGACGACATTGATCGCGCTAGTGAGCTGGAAACTCAGCAACGGGAACGCGCACTAATAGCACGTAATCAGCAGCCAAAAGGCATTGGCAGCCTAACATGCCTAGCTTGTGGTGACGCTATACCAGAAAAGCGCCGCCAGTTACTGCCAAGCACAACCCTCTGTGTTGACTGCCAGCAGATGGAAGAAAAAAGGATGAGACGATGAACTTCACTGATATGAATTTTAGCTTCAGTGCCATGCAATGGTTAGTCACAGCGGCCATCGGTATCTATTCATGGCTGATGAGTCGGCAATCTGCCAGCGGTAAGGAACTGTTAGAACTCCGAACCCGGATTATTGCCCTGGAAGAGCAGATCCGCCATACCCCGTCACAGAATCTGGTAAATGATTTACATGGGGATATGAAAGCCATCCGGGCAGAAATGCAAGGTATGCGTGAAACCATGCAACCGCTAGTAAAAGGGCTTGATCGCGTTAATGACTACCTGATGAGGAGCAAGCAATCATGAGTTATGCCGAGTTTTTAAGAGAAGACCAACGGTTAGTGATGTTGCGATTACTGGCAGAACTGCCCGCATACAGCGCTAACAGTTCAGTTTTATACAGCGCTTTAAGCCAGTATGGCCATTATCCCAGCCGTGATGCTATCAAAAGTGAATTGTACTGGCTTCAGGAACAAGGTCTGGTGTCATTGAATGATATTGGTACGGTTGTTGTAGCAACTCTCACACCAAGAGGTCTTGATGTCTCTTCAGGCCGTGCCATTGTGCCTGGCGTGAAGCGTCCGGGGGCTTAATCATGGGACGTAAATCCACCATCCACAAACTTGATCCTTCTGTTCGTAGTCATATTGAACAGTTGCTACGCGATGACCGACTAACGCTGGATGAAATGTTGGAGAATATCAGGGCTAAATACCCACAAACTGATGCACCAAGCCGTTCTAGTCTCTACCGCTACCGTGCTGGCTTTGAGGAAATGACTCAAAGCCTAAGGGAAATAGAGACCGCATCCCGCGTTCTGGTTGATGAACTGGGGGATGGTATTGGTGATAAAGCCGGTGCGCTATTAGCTCAGGCAGTAACAACTTTGGCCACCCGAGCAGCCTTCAATGCCCACGAGCGCGATGATATTTCAATTAAAGAAGTGGGTGAGCTATCTCGTGCAGCTAGAGCAGCCATGCAGGCCCGAACCATGAGCCTCAAAGAGCGTCAGGAAATTGAGAAAGTCACTCGAGATAAGCTCTTGCGTGAGCAAGAGTCAAACCTTCAAAAAGAAGCGAAAGCTCAAGGGCTGGATGAGAATGCCGTTCAATTCTGGCGTGAGAAAATCTTGGGGATCAAGTGATGAAGCCGCTAGCCTCAACCTTACGTGTTATTGAATGGGACGAATTACCGTCCCGTGCGCGTGATATTCCCAATAACTTTAACCCAACGGCTGAGGGTGTGCTGATGGCGCACCAGATTGAGGTTTTGAAGATTAAAACCTCTATTCTCGCCGTACCTAAAGGGAGACGTACCGGTATTACCTTTGCCTTTGGCTTTGAGGCGGTACTGACAGCGGCATCACAGAAAGCGATTGGGGGTATGGATGTCTTCTATATCGGTGATACCAAGGAAAAAGGCTTAGAGTTCATTGGGTACTGTGCCAAATTCTCCCGTGTTATTGCGGAACAGCAAAGTGCTTCAGTTTCCAGCATCGAAGAGTTCTTATTTGAAGATCAGGATGAGAACGGTAAAACCCGCCATATAACCGCTTACCGTATCCGCTATTCATCCGGTTATCAGGTTGTCGCACTCTCATCCCGCCCAGCGAATATCCGAGGTTTACAAGGGTTGGTTATTATTGATGAAGCGGCATTCCATCAAGATGTTCAAGGGGTACTGGATGCAGCTACTGCCCTGCTAATTTGGGGTGGGCGCATTATCGTTATCTCTTCCCACAAGGGTAAAAGTAATCCATTCAATCAGTTTGTTAATGATATTGAAAATGGTCTTTATGGGCCTGATGCCTCTGTATATCGGGTGACGTTTGATGATGCTGTGGCGAACGGACTCTTTGAGCGCGTTTGTTTCATGAAAGGTGAAGTCCCAACAGTCGAAAGCAAAAAAGCCTGGTATACCCGGATTCGTAACGCGTATGGCCCCCGTAAAGCGGCAATGCGTGAGGAACTTGATGCTATTCCGCGTGATGGTAATGGTGTGTGTATTCCGGGTGTCTGGATTGAAAACGCCATGCCACCCAGTCCCGATCGCGTGGTGCTACGTCTGGTTCTGGATGATGACTTTGCTAAAAAGCCCATGTTTGAGCGAACCGCTTTTGCTGAAGACTGGATCAAGCGTTATCTAGATCCGGTTATCGCTAGGTTAGATAAAAACTTACGTTATTCCTTTGGTGATGACTTTGCCCGGCATCGTGACTTTTCATCCATTTTACTGATGGCCACCTTGCCAAACCTTTACCGTGATGTGCCCCTAATTATCGAAATGCACAAGGTGCCCACTCGCCAGCAGGAGCAAATCCTCTGGCATTTACTCCGGGCTATTCAACGCTTCTCTGGTGCGATGGATGCTACCGGCCCCGGCCAGACATTGGCTGAATATACCGCTGACGAATTTGGTCATGACCGCATTGCTCAGGTCAGTTTAAGCCGCTCATGGTATGGCACGTGGATGCCTAAGATGATCCAGGGATTTGAGGACGGCATTATCACCTTACCCGCTGACGATAACGTCAAACAGGATATTCACTCCATAGAAGAGATTGACGGTATTCCTATGCTGTCGTCTGTTCGCAAAGAAGATTTGAAAGAACCAGAGCTCTATCGCCATGGTGACACGGCCATTGCACTGGTTTTAGCCTGGTATGCCTCCATTGAAATGAGTAAAGGCCCGGTCAAGGCCCATTCACGTGGTAAACGGGCAACCACACAACTGTTAAAAGGATACAAATAATGAGTCAGGGTATTTGGGTTAGTCCGAATGAGTTTGTCTCTTTCTCCGAGCTAAACAGACCATCCAAAGAGGCTGTAGCGACCCGTTCACGCGTTAATGGCTCATTAGGGATTAGTGGAAAATTACAAAATCCCGATCTTGTCCTGCGTAAAATGGGCAAAAGTATCGAGGTTTATCGTGATTTGACGGCTGATGCTCACGTAGGTGGTTGCGTTCGTCGCCGTAAGTCAGCCGTTCTTGCCCTTGAATACGGTTTTGACCGGGAACAGTCACAAACGCAGGTCGCAGACTTTGTTGAAAAGGTCTTTTCTAAGCTAAAAATGAGAACCGTCATCAGTGATGCATTAGATGCACCACTCTATGGCTACACTCCGCTTGAGGTGATGTGGTCTGATGTTGATGACAAGATTGTGCCGGTGGACGTAGTGGCCAAGCCTGCGGAGTGGTTTTTCTTTGATGATGAAAACCGTCTGCGTATGCGTACCAAAGAGGATAAAGACGGTATTTTATTACCTGAGCGTAAGTTTATCTTAGTTCGCCAAGATGCTACCTATGAGAACCCTTACGGCATTGCTGACCTGAGCCGTTGTTTCTGGCCAACCACATTTAAGCGTGGTGGATTCGAGTTCTGGCTCAAGTTTACCGAGAAGTACGGTAGCCCATTCCTGGTCGGTAAACACCCACGCAATACCCATAATACAGAGGTGGATGCGTTACTGGATAGCCTTGAAGCAATGGTTCAGGATGCCGTTGCCGCTATTCCTGACGACAGTTCTATTGAAATCCTAGAAGCCGCAGGTAAAGGCAGCAGCGCCGATATCTATGAACGCCTTATGATGTTCTGCCGTTCTGAAGTCAGTATTGCCCTGACAGGAACGAATCAGACAACGGAAGCCGATACCACCAATGCGAGTGCTCAGGCAGGACTAACAGTGACTGAAGATATCAGGGATGCTGATGCCGAACTGGTGACAGAAGCCATGAACACCTTAACCCGCTGGACCGTTGAGCTCAATTTCTCTGAGGAAGAAGAGCCTCCAGTCTGGTCTATGTGGTCGCCGGAAACGATTGATAAAACTCAAGCCGAACGCGATCAAATCCTTAAAACGGCTGGCGCTAATTTTACCAACGAATACTTCATTCGCGAATATAACTTAAAAGAAGGCGATCTAGGTGAACAGCTTCCACCATCAGCCGGTATGGGCTATCCCTCATTTGCTGAAAAACCGAAAAAGCCCAACGATACCGTGGCAGCTGTCGCAGACCAATTAAGCCGGGAGACTCAACCCATTATTGATGGCTGGATTGAGCGTATTCGCAGTTTTGCAGAGAAAGCCAAGAATATGGAAGAGCTTCAGGAACGGCTATTGGCTGAGTTTGATAATCTGTCTGAAGATGAGCTAGCCCAAGCGATGGCCAGCGCATTTACCGTGATTAACTTACAAGGTCGTGATGAGGTGAATAATGGCCGTTAAAGGTGTTTTCGGGCAAAAGTTTAACCAGCAGAGTGATTACTTCAAACAGAAGCTAGCTATCCCCAGTGAGCGCTGGGATGATATTTCCAGAGAACAGCATGACCATGGTTTTATTGTAGCCGGTGCGATGAAAGCTGATTTGGTTAATGACCTGAAGAAGGCGATGCAAAGTGTTATTGATGAAGGTAAGAGCATCCAGTGGTTCCGTCAGAACTTTGATCAGGTAGTAGAGAAACAAGGTTGGAAAGGCTGGACGGGTGAAGGCAGTAAAGCCGGTAAAGCCTGGCGCACCGAGGTTATCTATACTCAAAACCTGAAATCATCCCATGCAGCGGGTCGTTATGCTCAGCTTACCGACCCAGATGTTTTAGCAGAACGCCCTTACTGGCGTTATCTTCACCGTTCAGTGATTAACCCCAGAGAAGAGCACGCCAAATGGCATAATTTGGTGCTTCCTGCCGATGATCCCTTCTGGGATGAACATTATCCCCCGAACGGTTTCGGGTGTAACTGTATTGTCGAATCCTGTAGTGAGCGGGATTTGAAAAAACTGGGTAAAACCGGCCCGGATACAGCCCCAGCCCGAAAAACTCAGCTTTATACCGATACCAATACCGGTGAACAACGTCTGGTTCCTGAAGGTGTGATGCCCGGATTTGACTATACCCCCGGTAAGAGCGCCACCCAAAATGCCCTGGCAGCCAATAAGCAGAAACTCAATACTCTGGATTCAGCCATTGCCAGAAAGAACGTCGAAAAACTCATTAATTCTGATGTGTTTCTGTCATTTTACAATGGTCGTCTGAAGGGGGAATGGCCTGTGGCTGTGATGAACAGTAAGCAAATGGTCGAAATGGCGGTTAAGAGCCCGGTGCTGACCTTAAGCCGACAATCTATCATGAAGCTACGGACTCAATACCCTGATTTAAGTCCATCTGACTTTCGCCAGCTCCAAACCCAGCTAGATAACGCCCAGTGGCAGCAGAACAGTCAGGGTGAGAGGCAAACCGTTGTGAATATTTCAGGTAAATCGTGGAACGTTCGAGCGAAGCCAACCGCCTCCGGTACCTATATTGAAATGGATCAAGCATAGTTATGGCCAAAATTACCGTACAACTCGACAGTGCGCCGGTTAACCAACTACTGAGCCAGATTGAACAGGCGGGTTTAGACCTGACACCGGTATTTAAAAACATCGGTGAAATCCTGCTTAACAGTACCCGCCGCCGTTTTGAAGTGGGTATGGGGCCATTAGGTGAACAATGGGCCGCAAACAGTGACGTGACGCTGGCCAATAAGCGGGATACCAGGCCACTGATTGGTGATACTCGGAGCCTGTCTACTCAGATTAACTACCAGTCTGATGCTAATCACGTGCTGCTTGGTTCGCTAATGGAGTACGGCGGCACCCAACATTTTGGGGCGAAAAAAGGCCAATATGGTCAAACTCGGTATGGTGTACCTCTGCCCTGGGGGGATATTGAAGCACGGCCCTACATCGGTCTGTCGTCTGAAGATGAGGAAGATATTATTGATCTGCTGTCTAACCATTTAGCCAGAGCAGCGGGAACATCAGATTAATCGCCAATTTAAGGCGGGCTAAGCTGTTTTCACCTGTTTAACCAGCCTTTATCTGTCTTTGCTCGTTTACATCGCTAAAAGGCTATTATAAATCGATATAGGCCCACTTCAGCCGCCATTCTTATCTACCCTTTACGGATTCGTTAAATCTCTATCTCTCAGTCTCTTATTTAACCCCGATTAAAATCACCAAACCGGATAATTTGACATGGTAGCCATGACTAACAACAGCATGGTGAATATTAATGTCCAAACTTATCCATATCTTTAAGCCTGGTACCCATCAGCCGATGGAAGGCGAACCTATCTCTTTCACCCTGAAAGACTTTGAAGCCACCGTTCGCGCCTACAATATGGATCTGCATGAAGCACCGCTGGTTGTTGGCCACCCGAAACACAATAACCCTGCCTATGGTTGGGTAAAGCAAATGATTGCCACACCTGAAGGGCTCTTCATTGAACCCCATCAGGTTGATGAGGCATTTGCTGAACTCGTCCGTTCTGCCCGATTTAAAAAGATATCACCTTCCTTTTACGAACCGGATGAACCTAGTAATCCAGTACCTGGCGTTTATTACCTGCGCCACGTTGGTTTTCTGGGGCTATGCCACCTGCCGTAAAGGGGTTGAAGGCGATTGAATTTGCGGATGGTGGACAAGGTATTGTGTGTTTTAACGAAAATCTTAATGAGGATACCAATATGGCTGATGCAGCTAATCCAACCGATAAAAAAGGTTTGCTGGCGCGACTAGTCGCTTTTCTGACTAAAGAGCTGGGTGAAGAAAAGGCCGCTGAAATCATTACCGAAGAAGGTGCTGCCGCTATTCAGGATGCCGGTGCGGATGAAATTTTACCGGAAGTCGCCGCTCAGTTAGTGGCTGTGTCGGAAGAAAATCAGCGATTAAAAGCAGAAAACGAAGAGCTACTGGAACAAGCGGAAGAGCTGGAAATTGATGGTGAGAGTGCTGATTTTGCCGAAGTGATTCGTCGCAAGGTTAAGCCTAGCCACCGTGCAGCCGTTAGAGCCATGCTTAAAGCCGCATCTAAAAAGCGCGGTACCAGTAAGTTGGAATTTAGTGAAGGTGGTAAGAACAAACCGCTTACGCCAGCTCTTCAGGCGTTTATTCGTTCTTTACCTGATGTAGTGGATTTTAGCGAAGTGGCCCGGAAAAGCTCAGCGCCGAAAAACACCTCTGTTAACCCACTATTAGCTGATGCAGAACGCCGCGCCAGCCGTAATAAGTAGGAGCACCTTAAATTATGACTACCTATAACGAACCGAAAGTATTAAGTGATGTTCTGTTGGTTGAAGTGAAACCGGGTTGGACAAAAGACCGGGGCATGATTGTAGCGGATAAAAAATATGAGCTGGGAACCGTTCTGGCCAAAGTCTCCGGTAAATATTATGCCATTGATTTAGCGGGCACAGGTGCTGCAAAAAAAGCCGCTGCCGTATTGGCACAGCATATCGATACCACGACTGGTGAACGTCTTGGTGCAGTGATTGCACGTGGTGCCGTGGTGGCCATTGATGGTCTGGTGTGGCCTGAAGGTGTTACTGATGCACAAAAGACCACGGCATACACCGAGTTGGAAGCGCTGGGCATTATTGCCAGAGAGCAGCTTTAACCCCTGTTTAGCCACTTAAGGCATAAAGGAAAAAGAGAATGAATTTAGCAGATATGTTTACCGTTACTACGCTAACGGCAGCCATCAATAAAATCCCAGCCATCCCGACCCGTGCGGGTGAATTGGGTATTTTTGAAGAAGAAGGGATTGCCACCACGTCCGTTCTGATTGAAAGCCGTGATGGTCGTTTATTCCTGGTCAAGAATATTGGCCGTGATGAAGATCCAACGCAGGTTAAAAACAGTAAGGCCAAACGCCGTACTTTTGAAACTACCCACTTACCCGCTTCAGCTCAATTGTTACCGTCTGACTTGCAAAACTTTAATTCCTTTGGCGACAACGATGCAACTGACTATCAGGCACAAACCATCAACAATAAGCTGGAAACGATGAAAAACAGCCTGGAAGTCACCCGTGAATTCCAACGTGTTGGTGCCTTGTGTGGCCGTATTTTGGATTCTGATGGCTCCGTTATCTATGACCTGTATAAAGAGTTTGGCGTAACACAAAAAAGCATTGATGTACCTTTCAGCGTAGAAGATACCGATGTCCGTAAGCTTCTAACGGATGCTAAACGCCATAGTGAGTCAAAGCTGACCGGCGCACTGGTGACAGGTTATAAGGCGTTCTGTGGCAAGGACTGGTTTGATGCCTTTGTTGCTCACCCTAATGTACAAAAAGCCTATGCCAACTATCAGGAAGCGGCCGATCGCCTTGGTGGTGATATGCGTAAAGGCTTTACGTTCGGTGGTATCGAATTTGAAGAGTATAACGCCACGGTATCCAATCAAAACTTCCTTTCGGACAAGGTTGCGCGAGTCTTTCCTATCGCCAAAGGCGGTGTCTATAAGATGTACAACGCCCCGGCGAACTACAACGAGACGGTCAACACCATTGGTTTAGCGTTATATGCCAAAGCGGAAGAACGCAGCATGGGTAAAGGCTGGGATTTAGAAGCCCAGGCTAACCCGCTGGCCATTTGTACTTACCCTGAAGCCCTTGTTGAACTGAAGATGAGCTAAGGAAACGGCCATGCGCTACTGCACACTGAGTGATTTGGAACGGGCAGTTCCCAAACAAACGCTAATCTGGCTATCCCACGATGATCCAGCGTCGGAAAATTATGATGCAGCCGTTTTGGAGGATGCGATCAACTATGCAGAAGAGCTGGCAGACGGTTATTTAGTCTCTCGTTACCCTCTGCCATTGTCATCCGTTCCGACCATCATTCGTGATGCAGTAGTGTATCTGGCCCGTTACTGGCTTTATCAGCGCCGTCCTGAAGGGGCTATGCCGGAAGTGGTCAAAGATGGCAAAAAGGATGCCCTGGATACCTTAAGCCAGATCCAGAAAGGTGCCATCTCCCTGAATGTCAAAATAGACGATACCGTGGTTGAAACCAATGCGCCTAGCGTATTTAGAGTTTCGGCATCTAAACGCCTATGGGGAAAGAGCACGCTGGAGAAATGGCGATGAGTATCACGATTGACATCTTAGATGGCATTTTAAACCGATTGAAAGAGGTTCATGGCCGGGAGCTGGCGATCGAGTATTTTCCTGAGCAACCCGCTAACTATCGTCTTAATCATCCTGTTGGAGCAGTACTTATCAGTTATTCCCGCAGCAGCTTTGCGACCAATGAGGCGATAGACAGTACCTGGATGAATCGTGAGATGACCATTCCCCTCACGCTGATGTTTCGCCAGTTACACGGTAAAGCCGGCGTTATCGCTTATCTGGATAAACTGCGATTAACCCTAACCGGCTGGATACCCCCTCACTGTGATGTATCGCTTAAACCTGTCAGTGAGTCCTTTTTGGCTCAGAACGCTGGGGTGTGGCAATACGCTCTGGATTTTACGACCAAGACTAATCAGATACAGGCCGATATGGGCATTTCACCCCATTTGGCTTATGAGGATATTCCATGAAATTTACACCCTATGTGTATCACGGGCCGCAAAGTAGCGTCACTGTACGCTTTATTGACTCTAATGGTACAGAGCAAGAAAAGGACATCATGCTCTATCCGGGCCTTTCTGTAGAGTTACCCAGTGAGCATGAATATACCCAAACGTTAATAGCCCAAAAGCTGTTAACACCACTGGCACCTGTCGCTAAAACCGTCAAAGGTGAGGCGAAAACCAAGGAGCAAAAAGACGATGGCCGCTAACTTCTTACACGGCGTTGAAACCCTTGAAATTGAAAATGGGCCTCGCGCCATCCGTGTGGTTAAATCCGCTGTTATTGGGCTAATTGGTACAGCGCCTTGTGGGCCAGTTAATGATTTAACTCTGTGTTTGTCTGAAAGCGCCGGTGCTGAATTCGGCCCTCGGTTAAGCAATTTCTCTATCCCGTATGCCCTGAAAGCCATTTACGATCATGGTGCCGGTACCGTTTTTATCATTAACGTCCTTGACCCGGATAAACACCGTAATGAGGCCACTGGCCATTCAATAACCTTTGGTGTGAATAATCGGGCCTCTCTACCTCATGCCGCCATTATTTCTGCTGTCGTAAAAGCCGATAACGTCACTCATGTGGTAGATACGGATTACACCATCAATCTGGTCACTGGTGAGTTGATCCGAATGACCACTGGCAGTATTCCGGCAAAAGGCACCGTCATGGTTGACTATACCTATGCCGATCCAAGTAAAGTGACACCGGCTGAGATTATTGGTGCAGTTAATGCGGCTGGAAATCGCACCGGCTTAAATGCGCTGGAAGATGCCTATAACCGATATGGTTTCTTTGCCAAACTCATTATTGCACCGGGCTTTAGTACCTTAAACAGTGTCAGTACTGAGCTGATTGCCGCTGCTGATAAATATGGTGCTATGGCATTAATCGATGCACCGATTGGTACCACGCCTAATCAGGCTATCAGTGGTCGTGGCCCGATGGGTACTATCAACTTTGCGACCTCCAGCGATCGGGCTATTCTCTGTTACCCACATCTGAAGGTCTATGATTCAGCGACCAATAGTAACTTTTTAGAACCAATGTCACAGCGCCAAGCCGGGCTTATGGCCGCAAAAGACCTTGAGCGCGGCTACTGGTGGAGTCCATCCAATACGGAGTTTAAAGGTATTGTCGGTGCTGAACGTTCACTGTCTGCCCGTATTGATGACCCGAATAGTGAAGTCAATCTTCTGAATGAAAATGGCATCGTGACTGTCTTCAACAGTTTTGGTACCGGTTTACGTTCCTGGGGAAACCGCTCCGCAGCCTGGCCATCGACGACCCATATGAAGAACTTCATCTCCGTTCGTCGGGTTAAAGACATCATTGATGAGAGTATCCGCTATTCATCCCTACAGTTTGTGGATATGCCCATCACACAGGCCGTCATTGATGCCATCGTTGAATCGGTCAATCAGTTCTTTAGAAAGCTGATTGGTGATGGCGCACTATTGGGTGGCGAGTGCTGGTATGACGCAGAACGCAACCCTCAAACTCAATTAGAACTGGGAAATGTCCTGTTTCAGTACAAGATGACACCGCCACCACCCATGGAGCGCATCACGTATGAGTCAGAGATTACCGGTGAATATCTTGCAGCCCTGAAAGGAGGTAACTGATTATGGCGGGTTTTCAAGCGCACAGAATTAATAATGCGGCGGTTTATCTTGACGGTAACAGCTATCTGGCAAAAGCATCTGAAGTTGATTTAGGCAGTGTCAAAACGGTCATGTCCGACTTTAACGGCCTTGGACTTGTTGGTGTGATTGAACTGCCCGATGGTTTAGATAAGGTGGAGGGAAAGATAGTCTGGAACTCCCTTTATCAAGATGCCGTCAGTAAAATTGCTACGCCGTTTACAACAGTTTCTCTGCAATGCCGTAGCAATATTGACGTGCATACAAGCCAGGGGTGAGTTGATCAGTTGCCCCTCGTTACACTCATGACGGTAGCATTCAAAGAATACCAACTCGGTAGTTATAAACCCCGAGAGGCGACAACGTTTGAAACACCCTTTAGCGTGACATCAATCAGACAGCTCGTGAATGGGAAAGAGACTTTGATGTTAGATTACCTCACCAATATTTATCGGGTGGATGGTAAAGACCAACTTGCTAAATATCGAGCTAATATTGGCCAATAGTCAGTATTCACATTACTGCTCAAATACCCGGACATGTTCCGGGTGTTTTTTTAAACCCCGCTAAAATAACTGTCAATCAATAAGCTACAGAATCAGGGCTCAATAGTTTTTCCTTTTAGTTCTCTTCTGGAGCCTGAATATGAGCAAGAAAGCTGATTTTCTCACTGATACCAAAATCCCTTTATTACGTTCTCTTACCCTCGGTACCGGCGAAACCCTAAGTGAACTGGTTATGCGTGTACCTACCCGTGGTGACATGCGTAAAGCCCAGCGCCATAGCAAAGAACAGGCTGATTCGGAAACCTTTCTATTTGCTCTTTTGACTGGTCTGACGATGGAAGATATTGATGCACTAACGCTGGCTGATAGCGCTTAGGTATCAAAAACCTTTCGCAACTTATGTGGAGAATCTACCGACGAGTCCTGAAAACTTACAGTCTATCGATGAATGGCTGGTACTCGAATTTCGATTGTCACCGGCTGAGATAGATAACCTGAGTTTTGTTGACGAATACTGGCGGTGGTTTGAACTGGCTCAAGAGCGGAATAACCAGCGCATTGAAGCGATGAATCAATAATATAGAGGCGTTATGAGTAATACTATCTCTGTAGGTCTACGCCTGGGAGCGGTGCTTGATAACGCCTTTAGCTCTGTTTTTGGTAATGCCAATACTACCGTTAACCGGCTAGGCCGAACCACTGAAGCCTTATCCCAGCGCCAGCAGCGCCTAGGCCAGATTATGAGCCGGGCTCTGAGCCACCCCACCCGTAATATTCAAGCACTGCGTACCCAATATGAGCGCCTGGGCCAATCCCTTGACCGATTAAGAACCAAACAAACCAAGCTCAATGCCGCCATGGCCAAACAAAAGGCGTTAGCCGATCAGCGCCAGGCTATGGGCGGGGAAATGATAGGTACCGCCGCTGCGGCCTGGGGGAATGCCACCATGCTCAGGGAGAGCGTTGGCCGTAGTGCCGAACTTAAAGATAGCTTGAGGGATGCACGGATCAAAGGCAGCTTAAGCGCTGAAGATGAAGCCCAACTGGGTAAAGTCGTTCGAGATGCGGTAAAAGGCACGAACCAAGGCCATATGGAACTCTCGGTGGGTGTCGGCCAGTTGGTGGAAGGCGGCAGTAGCATGGAGGAGATCCAGGCTTATACCCCATTACTCGGAAAGGCCGTCACCGGGCTACGCGTCAGCATGGATCAAGGTGCCGAGTCGTTTCTGGCATTACGAGATATGGGCGTTGGCAGTGAAGAGCAAATGCGCCAGGCGCTTGATCAACTGATTTGGTCGGGTAAGCAAGGCGGTTATGGCATGGCTAATATGTTTAATGCCATTGGCCAGCTTGGTGATGAAATTAAGAAAAATAAGCTAGGCATGAATTCCTTGGGTGATATTGCCGCCACCTTACAAATTGGTGATGGCACGATGGGAGCCGAAAATGCCATGGCCGGTCTAAAAGGCTGGTTGACAGAAATGAACAGCGATAAACGAGCACAAGCGTTCTCAAGTGCCTACAAAACTATCGACCCCAACAAAGAGTTTGATTATCAGGCTTCGATGCAAAAAGCCGTGGCTGATGGATATAGCGAGTTTGAAGCCAGTATGCATATCGCTAGCGGCTTCTTAGAGAAAAGACTCGGCGAAGCGGGTATGGCTGAGATGAGCAAGTACAAGGGAAATGCGGAAAAACAAGCTGAGCTAATGGAGAAATTTGGCCTATCTGAAATTTTCAAGGATAACAATCAGGTCAATATGGTGCTGGGGTACCGGCAGAATAAAGAAGAGTATGACCGTATTCGCGATGGTGGAAAGTCTAGTGGTGAGTCAGCCGGTACATTACAACAAACCGCTGATTTACGTATGGACTCACCCATGGAGAAGTTTAAAGCCTTTGGTAACACCCTAAAAGAGCTCTCCATTACTGTGGGTGATGCATTGTTACCACCAGTCATCCAGTTGGTGGATACGCTGTTGCCAATTATTGGAAATTTATCCGAGTGGATAGCCGCAAACCCTAAGTTGGTTGCTGGTCTAGTTGGAGCCGCTACGGCTGTCGTGGCTCTTAAAGTGGCCACATTGGGTGCATCCTGGGGCATGAACTTTTTTGTCAAATCTCCGATGGCCATGTTGAACGTTGCGCTGGCTAATAGCAGTGCCAAGTTAGAGCTATTCCGGGCTCGTATGTTACTAGGGTCTGCCACCGGCACAAGATTCAGCAGTGTATTCCCTGGTATAGCGGCATCAGTGACCACACTCGGTAAAACCTTTGCCAGCGTTGGGCGAATGATGTTCTTAAGCCCTATAGGGTTGGTGATTGGGGCTATTGCCGTGGCCGCATTGCTGATTTACAAGTACTGGCAACCCATCAAAGCCTTTTTTAGCGGTGTATTTGAGGGTATTGCCGAAGCCGTTGAGCCTATCGGTGCCGCCTTTACTGAAGTCTTTGGCCCTGTCGGCGAGCTGTTTAAGCCGCTGGTTGAATGGGTATCCAAAGCCTGGGATTGGGTTACTAAGTTATTTGAGCCCGTCAACTCTACGGCTCAGGAACTGACGAACGCCAAGGACGCTGGGCGGTCATTTGGTCAGGTGTTAGGCCAAGCCATCAATATTGTTTTACTCCCCTTGAAGCTTATGTTCAAAGCAGTCGGTTTAGTCTCAGAAGGGATTAAAGCCGCGTTCGCCTGGTCACCGATGGAAACTATCAGAACGGTCTGGGGAAGTATCTCCGACTGGTTCAGTAATACTTGGGACACTATCACCGGTTCGGTCAGCAGTGGTATTCAGAGCGCTTCAGATAAAATCACCAGTTGGTCTCCACTGAGTATGTTCAAGGGCCTATTCAGCAGCGTCTTAAGCTGGTTTGGCGTTGAACTACCTGGTTCATTTGCCGATGCAGGGAAAGCGCTGCTAGATGGTTTAATCAGCGGTATTACCAGCAAGATGGCCGCTGTTAAAGATTCTATTACCAGTGTCGGTAGCTCTGTCAGTGGGTGGTTTAAAGAGCAGTTAGGTATTAATTCCCCCAGCAAAGTGTTCATTGGCTTTGGGGAAAACATTTCTGAAGGTGCTGCTATTGGTATCGACAATCAATCTGGGATGGTTGGTAAAGCGGCTCTCGATTTAGCTTCAGCCACGAACATCCCTCTGGCCAGCCCAACCTTATCAGCCCCCAACTTACTCAATAATAATGTACCAGGTATTCAGTCTCCGGGTGCCGATGCTATTCGCAGTCAACAGTTCGCCAGTTCATCATCAGGAATGAGCATCACGTTTGCCCCTCAGATTACCGTTCAGGGTAATAGTGATGTTAGGTCACAGGTTAACGATGCATTAAAGATGAGCTTCAGCGAGTTTGAGAGGCTGATGAAAGAGTATGAACATCGTACTAATCGCAGTGCTTATAAAGGAATTAACGGATGAAACGCTGGGCCATTTTAGGTGATTTTTCATTTGATATTCTGAGCAGCCCCCATGCCTATGGCCATCGTTCGTCGGTGACGTGGGCCGAACACGCCCTTATTCAAGGTAAGCCAAAACTGGAGTATGTCGGCGACGAACTGGATGAGATTACCTTTGAAGTTCTGTTCCATTCCCATCTGGTAAAGACCGAAACTCAGTTACGTTTACTCAGGGAAGCAAAAGAAAAACATGAACCCATGGCGCTGGTTATGGGGGATGGTGATTATAAAGTGCCGTATGTCATCGCCAACGTTGATACCAACGCCAACACCACCACTCCGGGTGGCCGTATTCGCTCTGCCACGGTCAGTCTGACATTAAGAGAATATACCGGTGAATTTACCCGTGCGGCACCGGGTGAAGGATTGCTGGGTTCTCTTCTGACCTATGTTGATGCTAAGACCGGAACTGACCTGAAGAATATGGCTCAGGAAGCGATCGGCTATGCCAAGACCGCCATGAATGTGATTAATGCGGGTATCGATGCTTATCACGAGATTAAAGAAAATCCACTATCAGTGCTAGGCGCGCTCTCCGAACTGTCATCAATTACCGGTGGCGCTATCGGGCCACTGGAACAGTTATCAGGTTTAGCGGATGTGTTCAGAGATGGCCAAGAGCTCGTCGATGCCGGTAAACAGGCATTGGATGATGTACGCCAGGCTGTAGATTATCTGAAAGATGACAGTTTATCGATTTGGGATCGTCTCGATAGTGCGGCAGATAGCATGGGTAATGCCTCAAGTTCATTGGAAAACGCCAGTTCCAACGCGCTGGCGCTGAGCGTCGGCGTGGCCACCCGGAGACTATTATCATGACCCAGCAATACCGGTTTCATATCACGACTGAGGGTGAACGTTGGGATCAACTCGCCTGGCGCTATTATGGCGATGCTTATCTTTATCCTCAAATCATTGCCGCTAATCGCCATGTGGCCATCACACCCACATTTAAGGCTGGAATAACCATTGCTATCCCGCTGTTGGAAAGCAAACCATCTTCAGTAGGAATGCCGCCATGGAAGTCATAAAAAATAACGTGCCGGTGTCTGATTTTCGGCTTTTATATGAAAAGAAAGACATCAGCAGTGAATTGGCTGCTTACCTGATATCGATTACTTATACCGATTTTCTTAGTGGTCAGGCTGATGAGTTGTCTATTGCGTTAGAAAATATTGACGGCCGTTGGTATGGCGAATGGTATCCCGGCCAGGGTGATGAACTGACCTTTGAGCTGGGGTGGTTGGGAGAGGAACGCCGCCAGATTGGCGTTTTCGAGATTAACGATATCGATTTTCAGTTCTCACCCAGCACGGTGACCATTACCGCTCAGGCGGTAGGTATCAAGAATTCAGTCAGAACGAAAACTGCCCGTGCCTATGAAAAAATGACGCTGGATAAAATCGCTAAACAAATAGCAGATCGTCAGGGTCTAACCTTAGTTGGCGCTATTGAACCTATCGCTTTAGACCGGTTGACGCAGCAAGAGTCTGATATTGAGTTTCTTAAAAAACTGGCTGATGAATATGACTATGCTTTCAAAATTGAAGGCAGTAAGCTAATTTTTCATGCCATTTCTGAGCTTTTACGCCTTTCCTCTGTGGCCACCTTCAAGTTAACAGATATTTCCGGTGGCCATATTCGTGACCAGATTAAACAGGTACCCAAAGCGGTGGAGGTTAAGTCACACGATCCCGCTAAGAACAAGACCGTTACTTATGATGTTAAGAACGGTGAAATGACGGCGAAAGACTCTAGCGTTAGCAAGTCAACAACCAGCGCCGACACCATCAAAACCTCAACCCGTTCGACTTCTCCTGAAGTGGCCACGGCTAAGGCTCAGGCAGAACTGGCAAAAGCTAACCGAGAGCGTACTGGCGGCAATATTGATTTAATGGGTAATCCTAATTATCTCAGTGGTAATTCAATCACACTGGAAGCCGGTGGTGAACTGAATGGTGACTACCTTATCCAATCTGCACAGCACCAATTAGACCGTTCCGGGGGATGGAATACCGCCCTGGATATCTGCCGCATCCGAGAGGCCGATATTGTCACTGTCAAAGCGGATAAATCTAAGTCCACATCATCTACATCCACACCTAAAAAGAAAGTCGTTATCTATGATGTGAAGAATGGACAAATGGGGAAAAAATGAATCTTGAATATGGCACTGTCTCCGCATGGAACGCTAAAACCTGTCGTATCCGGGTTGACCTTCATGAAAATGGGCTGACCTCTTATTGGTTACAAGTCCCACAGGGATACTCCAAAAAATCAAAGCGCCGTTGTCCTGTCGAACTGGGTACGCCGGTTGCTATCCTTCTTAAAGATGATGGTGTAGGTGGTGTATTACTTGGCGCTGTTTATTCTGAGGCGGAACCGCCACCTATCGAGGATGATGATACTGATTATATGGAATATAAGGATGGTACAAAATTTTCTTATTCCCCCTCAGAGCATAAGCTGGATCTCAGTATCTCAGAAGGCACTGTGAATATAACCGCTCCGGCAGGCGTAACGATTAACGCCGCTGCTGGTGTCACAATCAATGCCGCATCAGGTGTAGCCATTAATGCAGGAGCTGGCGGTACAACGGTTATTGGTGTTGTTAATGTGACGGGTGATGTTATCGCCGATGGTATCTCATTAAAAAACCATACTCATCCCGGCATTCAAACAGGTTCATCATCAACGGGCCAGCCGCAATAAGTCTTTTTAACCTTCATTAAAATCAGTATTCCCCCATCCAGCTATCATAGCCGTATGAAAATACTGAACTCCATCACATCAGCGCATTGGCAACCAGAACTGGGAATTCCCGGTTCTGTCGTTGAAGGCTTGTCGGATTTAAACCAGGCGATTCGGGTCATTCTATTAACACCTAAAGGGAGTGACCCACATCGGCCTGAGTTTGGTTCTGATATCAATAAGTACATCGACTGGCCAGCCAATCTCATCACACCTTACCTTGTCCGTGAGTCTGTGGAGGCTATTAAGCGCTGGGAGCCGAGAGTAACAGTTATTCAGGTTATTGTTGATATAGACAGTTCCAAGGTCACCTTACGCGTTAAATGGAAAGTGGCAGACGGTATAGAAGAAAGTGAGGTCGCTTATGAGCGAACTAGCACCACCTGAGTTTGTCAGCATTGACCCCAAAGCTATTGAGCTGGATTTGATTACCCGATATGAAGAGATATCAGGTAAAAAATTGTACCCGGCTCAGATTGAGCATCTGTTTATTAATCTACTGGCTTATGCCAAAACCCGTACATTAGCCAGAATTCAACACACTGGGGAACAAATGCTACCCCGCTTCAGTGAAGCCCCCATTATTGATTACCTGGCGGAGTTGGTTGGTGTTATCCGTTTGCCCGCACAACCAGCACGCTGTACGTTACGTTGGCAATTCGATGCAGCCATTACTCAGGATATTTTCATTCCTATGTTTACTGTCGTCGGTAATGAAGATGGTAGCGTTTCCTTCAGTACGGATTTGGATGTTGTTATTCCTGCTGGCTCATTGTCGGCGGATGTTAGCGCAACCTGCCAGGTTGTTGGCCAACAGGGTAATGGATATCTCCCCGGCAAAATCAACAAATCAGAACGTTTTCTGGATGCGGGTTTATTGGTCAGTAATATCAGTACTACCGCTGGCGGTGATGATGAGGAAACCACGCCGGCATTACGTGAGCGGATGATGTTGGCACCTGAAGGTTATACCAGCGCCGGGAGTTATGGCGCTTATAAGTTTCACGCCTTATCCGTTCACCAATCCATTATTGATGTGGTCGTTCTTGGCCCTGATTTGGATAACCGCATACCGCCAGGGCAAGTTTGGATATACCCATTAACCAAAGATGGGCTTCCAACAGTGGAGCTCATTCAGCTTATTGAAACCAAGCTCAGTTCTGAGAAAAAACGTCCTATCAATGACCGTGTTTTAGTCAAGGTGCCTGAGATAGTTGAATACGATATTAACGCTGAATTGACGTTGTACCGCTCCGCTGATGTCACCACAACAATCAGCCTTGCTGAAAAAGCGATAACAGCATGGGAAACGGCAAGAGCGCTGAGGCTTGGGATTGATATTGTTCCTCATCAGGTAAGCAAAACGCTTTCTGTTTCTGGCATATATGACATCACATTGAATAGCCCGACTAAACGTGTCGTTAAACCTTATGAATGGGCAGTCTGTACTGGCATTCAGGTTCTTCCCGTAGGTATCAGTGATGAATAGCAGCCATATATCGCCCCCATTAGCCGGTGATATTCGTTTTGCAGCTCTCAGTCAGATGGCTGAAGAGATATTTGATGAACTGGAGCTGGAAGTTGTTCTGGTTTACTTGATTGACCTTGTTAACTCTGCCGTTTTCCCTTTTTTAGCCGAACAGTTCAGCCTGTTAGGTGATGGATGGGAGTTAGTTGAATCTGACGATGCAAAACGTAGCCTGATTAAAGGTGCTATCGAGCTTCACCGCTATAAAGGCACCCCTTGGGCAGTTCGTGAGGTCATAAGACGGTTTGGGTTCGGTGAAGTTGAGCTGATAGAAAACATCTATGACTGGACGTTGGACGGCTCCGTTCTGCTCGATGGTTCTCATGTGCTGGGTGATGGTTCAGCTTGGGCCAGATACCGGATAATCCTAAAAGAGGCCATTACCAACGATCAGGCCGACAACTTACGCAAAGCTATTATCGCTTTTACACCTGCCCGAAGCTACTTAGAAAGTCTCGACTACCAGGAGGCGGCATTCCGTCTTGATGGTACCAAATACCTTGATGGCCAATATAACTTAGGGAGCATATCCAATGGCTGATTTACCAGAGCAAGAAGCATGGGAAGGAGTTAGACAGCTAGAAACGTCTGACCGGGCATTAGGTGGCCCCGGTGGAGTTATGAATGCACCGTTACGCAACCTGACTAACCGGACTGCTTATTTAAAAAAGGCGCTAGATGGTAAAACTGGGGCGGCCTCAACGACAACGGCGGGTATTGTTAAATTAAGCTCAGCAACGAACAGTGACTCAAGTACTGATGCAGCTACTGCCAGTGCCGTAAAGAAGGCATATGATTTAGCTGATAGTAAATTGAGTAGTATTCCTTTTGCGACAGTAAGTGAGGTACTTGACGGGGGAAGTACAGAGAAAGTTGTTAACCCCAAAACTCTACAGAGCAAAGGTAATTTTTATAGTAATGTAAGTCTGTTAACTACTAGCAAGATAACCACAGCACAATTTGGAGCTCGTTTTTGGGTGGACTATAGCTCACCATCAGCCTACACATTACCTGATATAAGTAATATCGTGGGTTGTGGTCAAACAATAACTATCTGGAATGTGAAAGATACCAATATCACCATTTCCGTTGGAAACTCATCCAACAGTATATCCATCCCTATGTCAACAGTAACAACTCTCACGTTAAAACCTACTGAGAGCGCGACCTTCATTGTTGAACAAGTTAAAGTGTGGCACGCAACCGGTGATGCCGTGTTAAGACTAGCTCCCAGTTGGTCTTTTAATCCTGCGTTTAATGGAGGTTGGCAAAAACTGCCGTCTGGGTTAATTATTCAATGGGGCGGTGTTAGTACAATCAGTGGCGATACTACAACTATGCTGCCCGTGACGTTTCCCACCGCATTTCTACATGCTGCTGTAACGATGGATTACACCCCCGCATCAGGTGCTGTTACATATATTGCGGCTTGCCCCGGCTCACGATCCACTATTGTTTCACGGACAGCATCACCCGGACTGGGTGGTCGATACATAGCGATAGGATACTAATAAGCGATAGGATACTAATATGACTATATTTTTTTCACCCGACCCAATTGGTTTCTATGATTCAGTGTTAAATACAGATATTCCCAATAACGCTGTTGAAGTCAGTGTAGAAAAACATGCGGAATTAATTAACGGGCAGGCTGACGGGAAAATTATTTCAATCGAAAATGGCCAGCCTGTCCTTATTGATAGACCAGCTCCATCAAAAGACGAGCTTATAGCTGAAGCTAATTTGAAGAAAACAACATTACTTTCAACAGCAACATTAATTATTAACCCATTATCAGATGCTATTGAGCTCGATATAGCCTCGACTGAAGAAGTGGCAACGTTGAAAGCTTGGAAGGTCTACCGAGTGTTATTAACTCGAATTGATACCAGTACAGCACCAGATATTGAATGGCCGATACAACCAGATGCATAATACTGTAATTCAATTGCACCATTGGAAAATGAAAGCGCGGCGATTTATCACAGTAAATACCTGTCATTTATCGCGCGCGGCTTCATAATCTGAATTAATAATCCTATTGATATTACTAGTAAATATATTATTACTGGCAATGTTATCAGCTATCGCTATCCTGTTTTTCTGTCACGCTGGTGCTGGCATACTGCATGTCCATTAGAAATAGTGAAGTCTTATGAAATTGAATAAAAAATTTTTAGTTATATTGAGTATCGCATTGCTGATTATTTTCTATTTTAGTCGATTGGCTCCGACGATTTATTTACATAATAATACTAATAAAGATTTATACATCTATTCGATGCAGCATACAGGCAGTATGGAGCCAACATTAGAAGAGTTACAACAATTAAAACGAATCAATGTTATTAGGCCAAATGAACAAATATCACTGCCTGTTTCAATCTCTTATTCTGAGGATTCTGAGTTATTTTCAAAATGGAAGATCGGTTCTCAATCAGGCAATGGTGGGAGTATCATTGCACTAATTAATGATTCAAAAGGGGTTTGCGCTCTTGAGGTCTTCATACAAGAGAATTCAATAGAGGTAATAGATAAAGAGGCTATTTACTGTGCTCAAAAAGTATTGATTTCTCAAAAAACGATCGGGGATCAAATCGTAGAATAGTTAAACCAATATCAAAATTGTCAGGACGATGATGAAAAGATTAAATGTAATTGCGAGCGTTTTGAAATTTCTTATCAATATGATAATAAATGTTTTTATTATAGGCTTCAGAGCACCTGTAATTCAGGTGCTCTAAAGTTATTCTATGCTTTTAGTCACTTCAGATGGCTCTTTCCTGATGGATTTATAATCCAACCAGCAGCCTATCAATATCCCCATCAGGCACAGCAGGCCACCAATATTTAGTAGTGCTTCTTTTATATAATAGAGAGAACTGAATTCAGTTGCGGACTCAAACAGCAATACCAGCCATGCCCCCAGCATAATTGCACCGGCGATAACGAATTGGATAGCCAACTGGTACTGACGGGAAAAATGTATTCTAGGCATAAAGCTATCTGTCTGTTGGGTATGTTCCAGAGTCTGACGGCATACCGCCAGCAACAGCAATCCGGGAACTGCCATTACAATGGTAAACAGATAGAATAGAGGCCAGTTGTAATGCTCAACGAACCAACCGGCAACCGGGCCAACATAAACCCGACCAACAGCGGACAACGCTGAGAGTAGGGCAAACTGAGTGGCAGAGAATGATTTATTACACAGGGTCATCAGCAGAGCAACAAAGGCTGCGGTACCCATTCCCCCACACAGATTCTCAAAGAAAATTGCGCTGCCCATGGTGATAATGTTTTTATCGGTCACCGCCAGAATCCAATAACCAAAATTGGATACCGCCTGCAAAATACCGAACAGCATCAGCGAACGAAACAGCGTTAATCTCTGCATCAGAATGCCGCCAATCAGCACGCCAATGATGGTGGCAAACAGGCCCAGCGTTTTATTGACCAGACCCACCTCACCGGCGTTAAAACCTACGCCGCGAATCAGGAACGTGGTACTCAGACTGCCGGCAAAGGCATCACCCATCTTATACAGCACGATCAGTAACAGAATCAGCCAGGCATTATTGCGACCAAAGAAATCTTTTAGCGGTTCAACTACCGCCTGCTCAATGGTTTTAGGAGTTGAGGTTATGGTTTCTGGCTCTTTTGCCCATAAGGTGGCGATAATGCCGATAACCATCAATAACGCCATCAACCAGTAAGTAGCACGCCATCCCAGATAATAATGGGCAATCCACAGTGCCAGACCACCGGAAACTAACATGGCTAAACGATAGCCTAATACTGAAATAGCCGCTCCGTTTCCCCGCTGTTCTGCCGGCAACACGTCGGTTTTGTAGGCATCAAACACAATGTCCTGAGAGGCGGAGAAAAAGGCAATCATTACCGCCAGCGCAGCCATTAACCATAAATCGTGCTGAGGATCCAGGCAGCCAATGGCAAAAATCAGAATAACCAGTGCAACCTGAGTTAGCAGCATCCAGCCACGGCGGCGACCAAGGAATGGCAGGCTGTAGCGGTCCATCAACGGTGACCAGAGAAACTTGAAAACGTAGGCCTGTCCAACTAAAGAGAAGAAACCAATGGTGGTTAAATCCAGACCAGCCACCGTCATCCAGGCCTGCAGAGTACCGGAGGTTAAGGCCAGAGGCAGACCCGATGCAAAACCAAGCAGTAGCAATACCGCGGTATTACGCTGAGTAAACGCTTTAAAATAATAATTAGTCATAGAATCAGAAACCCCTGCCGGTTTGAGCAGGGGTGAGTACTGGATTAACTGCGCGCATTTTGACGGATAAAGTCGCTGATGCTGGTATCCTGCGCCATTTCATTGATCATATCGGTTAACGCCTCATTAATAACATTCTCGATGTTTTTATTGCTGGCGGTAAAGGCACCCTTGGTGTTGTGGGTAGTGCGGAAGTTTTTAGTCTGCTGCTGGCCATTTTTTGCCTGGCTGACAATTGAGATATCTACTTTGGTGACGATGTTATAGCGTAAGTCACCTTCCTGCACGTCGGCGTACAGATTATTGATAATGATCTGTACATTAACGCTACCTTCCGGACCTACCATATAACCACGGGCGCGCAGCTGCTTCTCTAACGCTTCCTGCAGCAGAAAACGCATATCTCTTGAAGGCGTTAACGTTAACAGTTGACCTTCACGATTCACTTTAGCTAAAGCGCTATCCTGACGCTGGTCCGCACTGGTGATACTGATGGTTGCCCCCATCAGCGATGGATCTTGCTGAGGAAGGTTCATGGTTGGGTTGATATTTAATGTAGTATCCGGACGGGCACAGCCGGCCAGAATAAATAGCGCCATTAATGGAAACAGAATACGCTGTGGCAGAGTCATTTTTTTCACGGTAAACCTTTTAAATTCAATTTATTATCCATATACCGCTTCGATGATGGCATCATCAGCTAATACCTGAGCCTAATCAGAGGTCAGAGCGGCTTGTGAGTTGGTTTAGTCACCTGCATTGTTAATCATACTGCCGAGATAAACCGTGGTACAAATAAGACCGACGCTTATCATATCATTGCTCTGGTGATGGGGAAGAGGGGAAATGATAATATCCGACAGGTTAATGTGTTTTTATTGATTCTCGGAGTAAATAGGGTACTGAGGTGGGCCGATCGTTTGTCCAGATGTCAGTAAGCCATATGTTGACATATAGCGTCAAAATAAACGGATGAGTAATTATGTCTAAATGGATGAGTAAAATAGTGGTGAAAGGTTATCGATATTTAAACTGGCTACCATTCATCGTTGCGTTATGTGGCATCATCTTTTGCTTTTCTTTTGTTGGCATAATTCTTTCTTTGATTGCGGCAGTTGGTACATCGTTATTACTGCAAAAGTTCTATGCGCTGCCTGAAATAAAGGAAGCGTTATCACTTAACCATACGACCCGGCGTTTAGCCTCTGATTTCAATCCGGACATGAACAGTCAAAACAGAATCGTCGAGGATGACAGACAAGTATCCTGGGGTGAAATTGCTATGGGTGGGCCTGAGTATTTCACTTATTTGCTGCGTGATGGGGCATTAATTCAGGATATTTCTTCTGAGTGGATAGATTTGGCTGAGGGTCAGTATCGTATCGCAATGATGGACGCCCGCGAAAATCAACGTTGGGTCATTTATAGTGAATCGGATAAATGTTTATATTTTTTTGATGCGCCGGAATTAACTAAACGTTATTTGCAACTGGTTAATTCCCCTAAATCAATGCCTTTATTGCTTGAATCTTTAACGCTGGGTACAAAGGTTATGTTACGTGAATTCAGAGGAATATGGTTACTACCCGAATTAGTGCCTGCCTCAATTCCGGAAAAGCTAAGCTACCAATTAAACAGTGGCGCTATTTTAGAAGCCAGACTGGCGTTGCCAGCAAATTTACGTACCCTTTGTTCTCCCGAACGGGTATTGAACAGTTGTTGTTATGCACTCTATCTTGATGGTAACAACACAGGAAAGTATGTTTTAGATCTTGATAATGTGGTGGAAAGTGAAAGTGGTCATATTTATGCAATTGAAGGTATTAGTTTAAATCGTGATATGACAGTTAAAGATGGTCAGTGGTCTATTTTCAGCTCTGGCCAATGTAGAACCTTGTTGGGTTATGCTGTTCATCAAGGCCATCATGTTTCCAGGCAGGTATTTTTTATACAGATTACCCATATTGATGATGGTGGTGTGGCGACATGTTATTTGCGTAATTGGGAGCCGCTACAGCCTTATGATAACGGCTCCGACTTTGAGCTAACGGTAGACTGGCAAGTCAACCCTATTGTTGCAACGGTTGAGGAAAAGAGCATTATGCTGGTTTTTCCTGTTACCGGATAAAATCAGAGAAAGTACAGCGTATGACAGGCAAAATTGCTAATGATGTACTTTAATTGCACTGATGATAAAAAGGCAAAACTCAAAAACAGCTATAAATCAACAAGAGATAAGTTGGATGACCAGATGATACAAGAAGTTATTAAACAAAAATTAGCCGTATTGAAGCCGCTGTTTATTGAAGTGGTCAATGAAAGTTATCAACATAATGTGCCTGCGGGTTCAGAGAGCCATTTTAAAGTGGTGATTGTTTCTGATAGCTTTGCTGGTCAGCGTCTGTTGGCTCGTCACCGTATGATTTATCAGCTGTTAGAACAAGAGATGCAACAGCCGATTCATGCGCTGGCTTTACATACCTATACGCCTGACGAATGGCAAAAACAGCAGGATTCCGTGCCAGATTCACCCGAATGTCGTGGCGGTAGTCGTTTTTCATCGTGATGAATCAGGATGAAAATCGGGTCTGATATCCATAAAAATAGGGTAATAACCATCAGTTGGGTAAAGTTTCGGGAACTGAATCACGATTTATCTGGTACTAACTCCCTCTCTTTTCTCGACTCATCATCAATGCGCGGCTATAATGCTGCGTCTAATTTTCCGGACTTTATTCGGGATGCTTCCGACAATAAGGGATAGGGTACCGTAAGCGCGGCCGTCCCGGTCTTAAGAAACGTTTTCAAATTTGCCTGGTGCAAGATTGAAAATCGCTTCTGGAGTTGACCGAGCACTGTGATTTTTTGAGGTAACAAGATGCAAGTTTCCGTTGAAACAACTCAAGGCCTAGGGCGCCGTCTATCAATCGCTGTTGCGGCTGACGTGATTGAAGAAGCAGTAAAAAAAGAGCTGGTAGATATTGCCAAGAAAGTACGTATCGACGGCTTCCGTAAAGGAAAAGTACCAATGAACATTATCGCTCAGCGTTATGGTGCTTCTGCGCGCCAGGACGTGCTGGGTGAACTGATGCAGCGTCATTTCATTGATGCCATCATCAAAGAAAAAATCAATCCGGCTGGCGCACCGAAATATGTACCGGGCGAATACAAGCTGGGTGAAGACTTCAACTATGCAGTAGAGTTTGAAGTATATCCGGAAGTAGAACTGAAAGATTTAAACACCATCGAAGTTGAAAAACCAGTGGTTAACGTGGGCGACGCTGACGTTGAGACTATGCTGGATACTTTACGCAAGCAGCAAGCTACCTGGAAAGAGATTGACGACCAGGCTAAAGCTGAAGATCGCGTAACGGTTGATTTCACCGGTTCTATTGACGGTGAAGAGTTCGAAGGTGGTAAAGCATCTGATTTCGTTCTGGCCATGGGCCAGGGCCGTATGATCCCAGGCTTTGAAGAAGGCATCGTGGGTCATAAGAAAGGTGAAGAGTTTACTATCGACGTTAACTTCCCTGACGACTACCATGCAGAAAACCTGAAAGGTAAAGCGGCTAAGTTTGCTATCGTTCTGAAGAAAGTGGAAGAACGTGAACTGCCAGAATTTACCCCAGAGTTTATTTCTCGCTTTGGCGTTGCTGACGGTACGCTGGACGGCTTAAAAGCGGAAGTTCGTAAGAATATGGAACGTGAGCTGAAAGGCGCTATCCGTAACCGCGTTAAGACTCAGGTTATCGACGGTCTGATCAAAACTAATGAAGTTGATGTTCCTGCTTCACTGGTTGATGGTGAAATCGACGTACTGCGTCAACAGGCTGCACAACGTTTTGGTGGCAACCAACAGCAAGCAATGGAATTACCTCGCGAACTGTTCGAAGAGCAAGCTAAACGTCGCGTTGTCGTGGGTTTACTGTTAGGTGAAGTGATTCGTAAGAATGAACTGAAAGCTGACCAGACTCGCGTTAATGCACTGATTGAAGAAATGGCTTCTGCGTATGAAGATCCACAAGAAGTAATTGAGTTCTATAATAAGAACAGCGAACTGATGAACAACATGCGCAACGTTGCTATGGAAGAAGAAGCAGTAGAAACACTGCTGGCTAACGCTAAAGTAACTGAGAAAGCCATGTCATTCAGCGAGCTAATGAATCAGACTCCAGCTGCATGATAATGCTTTGAGAGCAGACAGAAAGTTGACTTAGTCGCTATTCTTCTGCAAATATGGCTCGGAGGCTCTGTTTCCGGGCCATTTTTCTATCAGGAGACCCCAATGTCCTACAGTGGCAAGTTAGATAATTTTTCATCAGATATGGAACAGCCTATGGCACCTCACATGGCGTTAGTACCAATGGTGGTTGAGCAGACTTCCCGGGGAGAGCGTTCTTACGATATTTTCTCTCGTCTGTTAAAGGAGCGTATTGTTTTCCTTAACGGTCAGATTGAAGACCATATGGCTAATCTGATTGTGGCTCAGTTACTGTTTCTGGAAGCTGAAAACCCGGAAAAAGATATTTTCATGTATATCAACTCACCGGGTGGCGTAATTACTTCTGGTATGTCTATTTATGACACCATGCAGTTTATTAAGCCGGATGTTAGCACCATGTGTTTAGGTCAGGCTTGTTCAATGGGTGCATTCCTGTTGACGGCTGGCGCAGCAGGCAAACGTTTATGTTTACCAAATGCTCGCGTGATGATTCACCAACCGTTAGGTGGCTACAGAGGGCAGGCTTCAGACATTCAGATTCACGCAGAAGAGATCCTGAAGATCAAAGCTAAAATGAATCAGCTGATGTCCCATCATAGCGGAAAGCCACTTGAAGATATCGAACGTGATACCGATCGTGACAGATTCCTGTCCGCTCAGGAAGCGTTAGAATACGGTTTGATCGATGAGATCGTTACCTCAAGGGTATAATCATTATCCCTGACATTGAGTCTATTTAGCGCCTACACTTATACAAACAGGTAGGCGGCAATAGCTGCCGAATACCGGCATGCGTCAGGGAAAGTGAAGCAGGATGCACCAAGAAAGTTTAAATTTATGAGGTTTACTGATGACAGATAAGGGCAAAGACGGTTCAGGAAAGCTGCTGTACTGCACCTTCTGTGGTAAAAGCCAGCACGAAGTTCGCAAGTTAATCGCTGGTCCGTCAGTGTATATCTGCGATGAATGTGTCGACTTATGTAACGATATTATTCGCGAAGAGATTAAAGAATTAATCCCACACAGAGAGCGCAATGCACTGCCTACACCACACGAAATTCGTCAGCATCTTGACGATTATGTGATTGGGCAAGAGCAGGCTAAAAAGGTTCTGGCAGTTGCGGTTTACAATCACTATAAGCGTTTACGCAATAGCGATAGCAGCCAGGAAGTTGAATTAGGTAAAAGTAATATTTTGCTGATTGGCCCAACGGGCAGCGGTAAAACATTACTGGCGGAAACGCTGGCACGTTTTCTGGATGTGCCATTCACCATGGCGGATGCAACCACATTAACGGAAGCGGGCTATGTGGGTGAAGATGTTGAAAACATCATTCAAAAGCTGCTGCAAAAATGTGATTACGATGTTGAGAAAGCTCAACGTGGTATCGTTTATATCGATGAAATCGATAAGATTTCCCGTAAATCAGACAACCCGTCTATTACCCGTGATGTTTCCGGTGAAGGCGTACAGCAAGCGCTGTTGAAACTGATTGAAGGTACCATTGCGGCTGTTCCTCCACAGGGTGGACGTAAGCATCCACAGCAAGAGTTCTTACAGGTAGATACCTCTAAGATTCTGTTTATCTGCGGCGGTGCATTTGCCGGGCTGGATAAAGTTATCGGCATGCGTATTGAAACCGGCACCGGTATTGGCTTTGGTGCAACGGTGAAAAAAGCGTCTGATAAAGCAACTGAAGGCGAACTGTTTAAACAGGTTGAACCGGGCGATTTGATCAAATACGGTTTGATTCCTGAGTTTATCGGTCGTCTGCCGGTAGTGGCTACGCTAGGTGAGCTGGATGAGCAAGCGCTGATTCAGATTCTGAAAGAGCCTAAAAATGCGTTAACCAAGCAGTATCAGGCGTTATTCCACCTTGAGAACGTTGAGCTGGAATTCCGTGATGAAGCGCTGGAAGCTATTGCTAAAAAAGCCATGTCACGCAAAACCGGTGCTCGTGGTCTGCGTTCAATTGTGGAAGCGGCATTGCTTAACACCATGTACGATATTCCTTCCATGGAAAACGTTGATAAAGTGGTGATTGATGCTTCGGTTATTGAAAATAATACCGATCCACTCCTGATCTACAGCCAGGCTGAAGCTCAGGCGTCAGGTGAGTAACCGATAAAACCACCGCCAGTGATCAATAAAATAAGATTGAAAATGGCGTTGTAAGCAGCAAAAAAAGCAGGGGGATAATATCCTCCTGTTTTTTTATCTTTATCTACCGTTGAATGTAATTGAATAGTCCCCATATACTCTTTCATGTACTACGTTAATAACGTATCCCCCCATTTCCGTTAATGTTTTCAGTTGGCGGAAAACGAACAAAGAGAGAGCTCTATGAATGCTGAGCGTTCCGAACGCATTGAAATCCCTGCGCTGCCCTTAAGAGACGTAGTGGTTTATCCACACATGGTTATTCCACTGTTTGTTGGAAGGGAGAAGTCTATTCGTTGCCTTGAGGCGGCGATGGATCAGGATAAAAAGGTTCTGATGGTCGCGCAGAAAGACGCCACCATGGATGATCCTGGTGTTAACGATCTGTTTTCGGTGGGAACCGTTGCCTCTATTTTACAAATGCTGAAACTGCCTGACGGTACAGTAAAAGTACTGGTCGAGGGATTACAGCGTGCTCGTATTACTATGCTGGCCGATAACGGTGAGCATTTCTCTGCACAGGCAGAATATATGCCGAGTGCCAGTATTGATGAGCAGGAGCAGGAAGTTCTTATCCGCACCGCTATCAATCAGTTTGATGGTTACATTAAGTTAAACAAAAAGATTCCACCGGAAGTACTGACTTCTCTGAACGGAATCGAAGATCCTGCTCGTCTGGCGGATACCATCGCTGCACATATGTCTCTGAAGCTGAGTGACAAGCAAACCGTGCTGGAAATGGTGGATGTTGGTGAACGTCTGGAATTCCTGATGGCGATGATGGAGTCTGAAATCGACCTGTTACAGGTTGAGAAACGTATCCGTAATCGCGTTAAAAAGCAGATGGAAAAAAGCCAGCGTGAGTACTATCTGAATGAGCAAATGAAAGCCATTCAGAAAGAGCTGGGCGAAATGGACGATGCGCCAGATGAGATAGAAACGCTTAAGCGCAAAATTGAAGCAGCGAAAATGCCAAAAGATGCGCGAGAGAAAACCGAAGCTGAATTGCAGAAGCTGAAGATGATGTCTCCGATGTCTGCTGAAGCCACGGTGGTACGCGGTTATATCGAGTGGATGCTTCAGGTTCCATGGAATTCCCGCAGCAAAGTGAAAAAAGATCTGAACAAAGCGCAAGAGATTCTGGATACCGATCACTACGGTCTTGATCGGGTGAAAGATCGTATCCTTGAGTATTTAGCGGTTCAGAGCCGGGTCAGCAAAATTAAAGGGCCAATCCTTTGCTTAGTTGGACCACCGGGCGTGGGTAAAACCTCACTGGGCCAGTCCATCGCCAATGCGACAGGGCGTAAATATGTGCGTATGGCACTGGGTGGCGTGCGTGATGAGGCTGAGATTCGTGGCCACCGTCGTACCTATATTGGTTCAATGCCGGGCAAACTGATTCAAAAAATGGCCAAGGTTGGGGTGAAAAACCCGCTGTTCCTGTTGGACGAGATCGACAAGATGTCTTCCGACATGCGCGGCGACCCGGCTTCAGCGCTGTTAGAGGTTCTGGATCCGGAGCAAAACGTGGCGTTTAACGATCACTATCTGGAAGTGGATTATGATCTGTCTGACGTTATGTTTGTTGCGACATCTAACTCCATGAACATTCCTGCGCCACTGTTGGACCGTATGGAAGTGATTCGTCTGTCGGGTTATACCGAAGATGAAAAGTTAAATATCGCTAAACAGCATCTGTTACCGAAACAGCTTGAGCGTAATGCGCTGAAGAAAGGTGAGTTAACGCTAGATGATTCAGCGATTGTTTCGATGATTCGCTATTACACCCGTGAGGCTGGCGTTCGTAGCTTAGAGCGTGAAATCTCTAAAGTTTGTCGTAAGGCAGTTAAAACCTTGCTGATGAATAAGAGCGTGAAACACATTACGGTGAATGCGGATAATCTGAAAGAGTTTCTGGGCGTTCAGCGTTTTGACTATGGTCGTGCGGATAATGAAAACCGCGTAGGTCAGGTAACCGGACTGGCATGGACCGAAGTAGGCGGTGACTTACTGACGATTGAAACTGCCTGCGTTCCGGGTAAAGGTAAGCTGACTTACACCGGTTCATTAGGTGAAGTTATGCAAGAGTCTATTCAGGCTGCGCTTACGGTAGTACGTGCTCGTGCCGAGAAACTGGGTATTAACGGTGATTTTTACGAAAAACGTGATATCCACGTTCACGTACCGGAAGGCGCTACACCAAAAGATGGCCCAAGCGCCGGTACCGCTATGTGTACTGCGTTGGTTTCTTGCTTAACCGGGAATCCGGTGCGTGCAGATGTTGCCATGACCGGTGAGATTACATTGCGCGGTCAGGTTCTGCCAATTGGTGGCCTGAAAGAGAAGTTACTGGCTGCTCACCGTGGTGGAATTAAGACTGTGCTGATCCCGGCAGAAAATAAACGCGATCTGGAAGATATTCCTGAAAACGTGATTGCCGATCTGGACATTCATCCGGTAGAACGCATCGAAGAAGTGCTGACGCTTGCGCTACAGAATCCACCGTTTGGCGCTGCGCCAGTGGCGGTAAAGAAGCCAGCGGCGACGGCAAAAGCATCAAAAAAGTGATGTAGAGCAAATATTCTTGATAAAACTAGGGCTGGCAAGGGATTTCTCTCTTGCCACTTTTTTTATGTACCGTTAAATTAGTGCGCAGGCTGACTTGCTATCGCTTGTTTTGCTTGATATAACAGCAGTGGCGTCGTATCCCTATCGATGATCAGGGACGACAATTTATCGTAAAGGGGATTTTATAGTGAACAAATCACAACTGATCGACCAAATTGCTGCGGGAGCAGATATTTCCAAGGCTGCAGCTGGCCGCTCATTAGACGCAATCATTGATGCAGTAACTGACGCGCTGAAAAATGGCGATCAAGTTTCTCTGGTTGGTTTTGGTTCATTTGTTGTTCGTGAGCGTGCTGCCCGTACTGGCCGTAACCCACAAACTGGCAAAGAAATCAAAATTGCAGCAGCAAAAGTTCCGGCATTCCGCGCAGGTAAAGCGCTGAAAGACGCCGTTAACTAAGATTTTTTGGGTTTTTGCCATGTAAGGTATTACCTTAAGGCAATGAACTGATAGAATAGAGGCGCATCAAATGATGCGCTTTTTTTACGCCTTTTTTTGAAGGTTAATATAAACTTATAGCCATCTGTCAGATAAGCAGCAATTCTGGCATTAAACATATAGACCCGTTGGTAAATCGTCAGATGGCGGTCAACCATATCTATGTTTCATGGTTTAGCCCTATTACAGCGGAGAGTTGTCACCCTATGATGGACAATCTACGCGCGGCCTCGAATAGTGTCGTGCTTAAAGTTATCCTTGCTTTGATTATGCTATCGTTTGTTTTAACCGGCGTGGGTAGTTACCTGGTTGGCGGTTCAAACTCTTACGTTGCCGAAGTAAACGGACAAGAAATTGATCGCGCCCGGTTTGAGCAGTCGGTCATGAATGAACGTGCTCGTTTACAACAACAGCTTGGCGAACAGTTCTCTCAACTGGCTGGCAATGAAGCATACGTGAAGCAAATGCGTCAGCAGGTGCTTAACCGCATGATTAACGATCTGTTACTTGACCAATACGCAGCCAAAATTGGTATGGCGATTGGTGACGATCAGGTTAAAGTTTCTATTCAGACATCTCCTGAATTTGCTACTGATGGTAAGTTTGATAACAGTAAGTATCGTGACTTATTAAATCGTTTCCAGATTGCCCCTGAACAATATGCAGAAATGACGCGTAAGCAATTGCTAAGTCAGCAACTGTTAGCGGCATTTGCCGGAACTAATTTCTCTCTGCCGGCTGAAACTGAATCTGTTGTGGCATTGATTCAACAACAGCGTGATATTCGTGTTGCCAGTATCGATATGAAAGCGCTGGAAGCCAAGCCTGAAGTTACCCCGACAGCGGAGCAAGTTAAAGCATTCTACGATCAGAATAAGAGTCGCTTTACTGCACCAGAAATGGCTCGGGTTAAATATATTGAAGTAGATGCGGCGAAACTGACAGACGATATCAAAGTCAGCGATCAGGAAGTTGCCGATTTCTATGCCAAGAACAAGCCGTTATATATTCAGGCACCGCGCTCCAGTTACAGCATTATCGTGCTGTCTAAAGAGAGTGATGCGAAAGATGTATTAGCACAGCTGAAAAATGGCGGTGATTTTGCCGCATTAGCCAAAGAGAAATCACTGGAAAAAGATTCCGGAGCTAAAGGCGGTGAATTAGGCTGGTTAGCAGCCGCTGCTGTGCCTGATGATATTGCTAAAGCAAAATTAACTGAAAAAGGCCAACTGTCGGATGTCATTCACTCTGATATGGGCTATCTGATTGTTCGTCTGAACGATATTCAGGCTGCAAAAGAGAAACCTCTGGAAGAAGTGAAAGCTGAAATTACTAAAAACCTGTTACAGGATAAGTCTTATAACAAGTTTGAAGATATTCAGACCAAGATAATGGATGGCGCAACCAGCAATAATTTGTCTCTGGATGCAGCAGAAAAAGCATCGGGTTTGAAAGCGGTAGAAAGCGGTTGGTTGTCTCGCGACAACATGCCGAAAGAGCTGGCTTATCCTGAAGTGGTTCAGGAGATATTCAGTGGCGATCTGTTTGGTGTGAAAGGTGCTCCGGGCCCTAACTCTGATTTGATCACGGTAGAAGGGGACCGCGCATTTGTTCTGCGTATTGTTGAACATCGTCCGGAAGCCGTACAGCCGTTTGAAGAAGTCTCTGCGGATATTACCGAGTTGCTGAAACGTCAGAACGTCATCAAAATGGCGCGTGAGCAAGCAGACCAACTGGTTGCCGCGCTGAAAACCGACAAAGGCGATGAAGCACTTCAGGCTGCCAAAGTTAAGTTTGGCGACAAGAAAGTGATTACCCGTATGTCTGATGATGCCCAACTGGCCGAGAGCGTATTTGCGCTACCGTTGCCGAAAGAGGGTAAACCATCCTACGGCGTATCCAGCGACAAGAATGACAACATTGTTTTAGTTGCACTGGATGCGGTTCACCCAGGTCAGATGGATGCGGCATCATTAAAAGCATTTAGTGCTCAAATGGCTAATCAGGATAGCAGTGTGGTACTGGATGCTCTGATCAGCAACCTGCGCCAACAGGCAAAAATCAAAATGGGTGATTTAGCCAACATACAGTAATCGGTGCGGCATGCATCGCATTTATATGTAACGTCTCATCATAATTAAAGGCCGCTTTCGCGGCCTTTTGCATATCTGAAAACCCCGGATTTAACTAGATCATCGGGTCGTGCAATCTGTTGTGGCTGTGACCATAAGGCGCAGTTTAATAACCAAAGGATATGCATATGAAAGAATCCGTTCTGACCTTACGCCACTGCCTGTTTCTCGGTGCATTGTTGCTACCATTTAGCGGTTCGGTCTTTGCCGATAAAGCACCAGTGAAAGAGAGCACTCCCCCCACATCGGTAGTAACCGCACCAATGCCGGAGGCGGTAACGCCCGGTAAAGGGAAGAAAGCATCAGAAAATACTCAGGTCAGTATTAATCAGGCAACGGCGGAGCAGTTGGCAGAAGTGATGTTAGGCATAGGGTTGAAAAAAGCGCAGAGTATTGTGAACTATCGGGAGCAGCATGGACCTTTTGCCAGCATTGAACAGCTTCAGGAAGTGCCCGGTATTGGTGCTGCAACCATTGAACGTAACTTAACGCGTCTGAAGCTCTGAGTTCTGATAAACGACGATGAAGTAACATAATGACACCACGCCAGAATGGCGTGGTGTTTATCAAAAAACTTAACTTAACGTCAGTTTGCCTTTCAGCTGTGCCATGACCTGCTGGCGATTATCCTGATAAGTTTTTAAGCCATTTGCACGTAAATGGCAGGCCGGGCATTCACCACAGCCATCCCCCTGAATACCGTTGTAGCAGGTCAGGGTTTGGTGGCGGATTAGCGCCAGTTTGCCGTAATAATCGGCCAATGCCCAGGTTTCAGCTTTATCCAGCCACATCAATGGCGTTTCAAATTTCACCGGAGAGTCCATGCCTAACGCAACCGCATGATTTAATGCTTTAACAAACTCATCACGACAGTCTGGGTAGCCGGAAAAATCAGTTTCGCATACGCCAGTTATCACGGTCTGCGCTTTGATTTGATAGGCATAAATGGCTGCAAGCGTCAGAAACAGGATATTTCTACCGGGGACAAAGGTATTAGGAACACCATCATCCACACTGGTAGGAACAGGAATATTGTCACGGGTTAAGCTACTGATAGCCAATTGATTTAATAAGCCTGTATCCAGCACTTTATGGGCGGTAGCGCCGAGCTGTTTGGCCAGCGTTCTGGCAACATCAATTTCAGCCTGATGACGTTGACCGTAATCGAAGGTGACGCAATGAACTTCGTCGTATTGTGTCAGTGCCTGAATCAGGCAGGTTGTAGAGTCCTGACCACCACTAAAAACAACCACTGCACGTTTCATAATCACTCCATCACTGTTTCTATCTGATATCCCTGCAATCGGGGAAATAGCATATACATTCAGGGTATTCTTCATTACATTGTTCTGGATTGTCTGACTGACAATATGGCAAATATAGTGATATCAGGGATACCCATAACCGGCAAAGCAGCTAATAATAGTGATTCCCAGGGGATGTTGCCATGTTTTATTATGGATAGCCTTCAATCCAAACCAACGATTTCTGCTCATGTGGAACAGATAAGAGAAAATAACGTGAAAATTTTGGCTGATGAAAATATGCCTTATGCTCGTGAACTTTTCGGGCAGTTGGGAGAGGTAAGTTTGGTTGCCGGACGGCAGTTAAACACGGAGCGCTTAGCGGATGCCGATGTGCTGATGGTGCGTTCCGTTACCAAAGTTAATGGTGAGCTGCTAAGTGGTTCTCAGATTCGCTTTGTGGGTACAGCAACAGCGGGTACTGACCATGTTGATGATATCTGGCTTAAACAACATGGCATTGGCTTCTCGGGGGCGCCGGGGTGCAATGCGATTGCGGTGGTTGAATACGTTTTCTCTTCCTTGTTAATGCTGGCTGAACGTGATGGTTTTCAACTCAGAGATAAAACCGTTGGTATTGTTGGCGTTGGTAACGTTGGCTCACGATTAAATAATCGTTTAAAAGCGTTAGGGATCCGAACGCTGTTATGCGATCCACCACGCGCTCGTAAAGAAAAAAACACGGATTTTTTACCGCTGGAAACGCTGGTGCAACAGGCGGATATTTTAACTTTCCACACCCCTTTGCATAAAGATGGTGAGGATAAAACCTTCCATATGGTGGATGAGTCAGTGCTGGCCGCCATGGCTCCCGGACGTATTTTGATTAATGCCAGCCGCGGTGCCGTGGTGGATAATATTGCTTTACTGCGAGCGCTGGAAAAAGGAAAGCAGTTGAGTACCATTCTTGACGTCTGGGAACCTGAACCTGATTTATTGCTGCCATTATTGGCACAAGTAGATATTGGTACTCCACACATAGCGGGTTATTCACTGGAAGGTAAGGCTCGCGGTACGACTCAAATTTATCATGCATTGAGTGAATATATGGGGCAGCCGAAAAGTATTGAGCTCTCTTCACTATTACCTCAGGCAGAATTCAACCATATCACTTTTAATGGTGAATTAGACGAACACAGGCTAAAACGATTAGTGCATCTGGTGTATGATGTGCGCCGTGATGATGCGCCACTGAGAAAAGTGGCAGGCCAGCGCGGTGAGTTTGACCGTTTACGTAAAGAGTATGTCGAACGCAGAGAGTGGTCCTCTCTGACCGTTGAGTGTGACAATGTTGATACTGCCACTCAGCTTCAGCAGCTTGGTTTTAGCGTCAGATATCGATAACACCTGATTTAAAATGATTTCATGACATGCGCTTTCTTCTCAAAGAGAAGACGGGGCGTGTTGTGATGTGCATACATGTAACGATTTGGAGAATTCAGCATGACTGATGGTTGGCAAGTTGCGGTACTTGGGGCGACAGGAGCAGTAGGTGAAGCCCTGCTTGAGCTGTTACAGGAACGCAATTTCCCCGTAGGAGAACTGTATCTTTTAGCCAGTGAACGTACAGCCGGTGAAACGCTGCGCTTTAATGGTAAAAGTATTGTGGTACAGAATGCAGCTGAATTTGACTGGTCACAGGCTCAATTGGCTTTCTTTGTTGCCGGTGCTGAAGCGGCGGTGCGCTATGCGGATGAGGCGGCAAACAGTGGATGCCTGGTGATTGATAACAGCGGCGTGTTTTCTCTTGAGCCAGAAGTGCCTTTAGTGGTGCCTGGGGTAAATAATCATGCGCTGGCGGAGTATCGTAATCGTAATATTGTTGCCGTAGCGGATAGTTTAACCAGTCAGTTACTGACGGCTATCAAACCGCTTTCTGAAGCTGCCGGGCTTTCCCGACTTCAGGTTACTACCATGCTATCAGCTTCTGCACACGGTAAAGCGGCAGTTGACGATCTGGCTGGTCAGAGTGCGCGTCTGCTAAACGGTTTGCCGGTAGAAGAGGGATTCTTTAACAAGCAGTTGGCGTTTAACCTGCTGCCGTTATTACCTGATTCAGAGGGAAGCGTCCGAGAAGAGCGTCGTATGGTGGATGAAACCCGTAAGGTATTGCAGGATGAGGGACTGGCGATTTCCATTTCTTGTATTCAATCTCCGGTATTCTACGGTAATGCGCAAGTGGTACATATGGAAGGATTACGTCCGGTATCCGCTGAAGAAGCTTACGATGAACTCTCTAATGCTGAAGATATTCAACTGAGCGAGAATGATGATTACCCGACGCAGGTTGGTGATGCGACAGGCAATCCACACTTGAGCGTTGGTTGTTTGCGTAACGACTATGGCATTCCTGAACAGATCCAGTTCTGGTCAGTGGCTGACAATATCCGTTTTGGCGGTGCATTGATGATGGTTAAAACGGCGGAGAGCCTGACTCAGGAGTATTTTTACTGATGTCAGAGGCGGGCAAAACCAAGGTTGCATTAGGCATAGAATATGATGGTAGTGCCTATTACGGTTGGCAGCGTCAACAGGAAGTTGCCAGCGTACAGGGGCATTTGGAACAGGCATTAACTCAAGTGGCTAACCAGCCAATATCCGTTTTTTGTGCTGGTCGTACCGATGCTGGCGTACATGCGACCGGGCAGGTTGTTCATTTTGAAACTGATGTCCAACGTCAGGATGTTGCCTGGACCATGGGAGTGAATGCCAACCTACCAAAGAATATTGCTGTACGTTGGGTTAAACGGGTTGATGAGGATTTTCATGCTCGTTTCAGTGCAACGGCGCGACGTTACCGCTATATTATTTATAACCATCGTTTTCGTCCCGCCATTTTAAGCAGTGGTGTTACCCATTTTCATTTACCGCTGGACGAAACGCGTATGCATCGTGCCGGTCAGTATCTGTTAGGGGAAAATGACTTTACTTCCTTTCGGGCAGTACAGTGCCAGTCACGGACTCCCTGGCGAAATGTAAATCATTTAAATGTTACACGACAGGGGGCTTATGTAGTGGTAGATATAAAGGCCAATGCGTTTGTGCATCATATGGTGAGAAATATTGTTGGCAGCCTGTTGGAAGTGGGTTGTGGCAATCAGGATGAACACTGGATAGCTGAATTACTGGCAGCCAAAGATCGTACGTTGGCCGCCGCAACGGCAAAAGCGGAAGGTCTGTATTTAGTGGCCGTGGATTACCCGGAACGCTTTGAATTACCCGACTTACCCTTAGGCCCGCTTTTTTTAGATAACAACCTTTGTGGATGATTAACACCTGCTATGGATTACATTACTTATTTAATTGATTTCATTCTCCATATCGATGTGCATTTAGCACAGATTTTTGAAAATTACGGTATGTGGGTGTATGGCATCCTGTTTTTGATTCTGTTTTGCGAGACCGGTTTAGTGGTAACACCGTTCTTGCCAGGGGATTCGCTGCTATTTGTCGCTGGTGCGCTATCGGCGTTGCCGGGAAATGATATTAATGTTCATGCCATGGTGGCATTGATGATTACCGCCGCTATTTTAGGTGATGCGGTAAACTACACCATTGGTAAACTGTTTGGTGAACAACTATTTAGAAACCCTGACTCTAAAATATTTCGCAGAAGCTATCTGGTGAAAACCCACGAGTTTTATGAGCGTCACGGTGGAAAAACCATTATCCTGGCTCGATTTGTTCCGATCGTCAGGACATTTGCGCCGTTCGTTGCCGGTATGGGGCATATGAGCTATCGTCATTTTGCCGCTTATAATATTATTGGTGCAGTGGTCTGGGTTGTGCTGTTCACCTATGCAGGATATATTTTTGGCGATTTAAAGATTGTGCAAGATAATTTAAAATTATTAATCGTAGCGATTATTATTATTTCCGTAATGCCGGGGGTGATCGAAGTTATTCGTCATCGCCGCGCGGCAGCAAAAAATAAAAACATCCAATAATTCATGTTGTTATGATTTTTGCTATACAGAATAAAGGGTTCCGATAAGTTTTTAGTCCACTCTATCGGAGCGTTATGGTTTAATGGGCGATTATTTGTGTCATATACCTGTGTCAGACAGTGACTGTCATTATCACGGGAAGATATCCGTCTGAATAACAGACCAGCACTATGCTCGGTTTAAACAGAAAGGTCATCAATGAGCTGGATTGAAAGAATTCTAAGTAAGAGCAGCGCTCCGACGCGCAAAGCTAGCATCCCTGAAGGGGTTTGGACCAAGTGTGACAGCTGTGGTCAGGTGCTTTACCGCGCTGAACTGGATCGTAATCTGGATGTTTGTCCTAAGTGCGATCACCATATGCGTATGGGTGCTCGGGTACGTTTGCATAGCTTCCTGGATAAAGGCAGCGAAGTTGAGCTCGGCAGTGAACTTGAACCTAAAGATCTGCTGAAATTTAAAGACTCTAAAAAGTATAAAGATCGTTTGTCCGCAGCTCAGAAAGAGACAGATGAAAAAGATGCGCTTATCGTAATGAAAGGCACCCTGTACGGGATGCCGGTTGTGGTTGCATCATTTGAATTCTCTTTTATGGGCGGTTCAATGGCATCAGTGGTTGGCGCCCGTTTTGTTCGCGGTGTTGAGCAGGCACTGGAAGATAATTGCCCACTGATCTGTTTCTCTGCCAGCGGCGGTGCCCGTATGCAGGAAGCACTGTTTTCTCTGATGCAGATGGCAAAAACCAGCGCAGCATTAGCAAAAATGCAAGAGCGCGGTTTACCTTATATTTCAGTATTAACTGACCCAACGATGGGCGGTGTTTCTGCCAGTCTGGCAATGCTGGGCGATATCAACGTAGCAGAGCCAAAAGCATTGATTGGTTTTGCCGGCCCGCGGGTTATTGAACAAACCGTACGTGAAAAGTTACCACCGGGCTTCCAGCGTAGTGAGTTCCTGATTGAGAAAGGGGCAATTGATATGATTGTCCGTCGTCCTGAAATGCGTCAGCGTTTAGCTGGCCTGCTGGCAAAAATGACCGGTAAGCCTCTGCCTCATGAAGGTGAAACTCAGGGCGAACCTTCAGAGCCCGCGCAAGACGCGGAAGAGTAACTCTGAACGGCGATTTACTAATGATATTGCACAATCCGGCCTTTTGGCCGGTTTGTGCAAAACAATACCGTAGCTAAGTGAACGGGAATCATGAAAGATCTGGAAATACCACAAGCCACGTCGCCTCTTGCCTCGTGGCTTTATTATCTCGAGCACTTGCATAGCAAGGCTATCGAATTAGGGCTGGAACGGGTTCGTTCTGTAGCCGAGCGTCTTGACCTGCTTAAGCCTGCCCCCTATGTGTTTACCGTTGCCGGAACTAACGGCAAAGGTACGACTTGCCGAATGTTGGAAATGATTTTGATGGCCGAAGGCTATCGCGTAGGCGTTTACAGTTCCCCCCATTTGATTCGTTATACTGAACGAGTACGAATTCAGGGACAGGAACTGACGGAAAATGACCACACTCAGGCTTTTTCCCTGATTGAACAGGGAAGGGGTGAAACTTCGCTGACCTATTTTGAGTTTGGCACGCTTTCAGCGTTTCAGCTGTTTAAGCAAGCCAAACTGGATGTGGTTATTCTGGAAGTTGGGCTGGGTGGTCGTCTTGATGCAACAAACATTGTTGATGCTGACGTGGCTGTTGTTACCAGTATTGCTCTGGACCATACTGACTGGTTGGGTTTCGATCGTGAAAGTATTGGTCGTGAAAAAGCCGGCATTTTCCGCTCAGAACATCCGGCTGTAGTTGGCGAACCTGAGATGCCACAAAGCATTGCTGATGTGGCTCATCAGCTTAATGCACCTCTCTACCGACGTGGTCATGAGTGGTCATTCAGTGTGAATCCTGCGGGAGATAGCTGGAGCTGGCAGGCGAATGGGGAACAACTCAGTTCGTTACCATTACCCAATATACCATTAGCGAATGCGGCTACTGCATTAGCGGCCCTGCATTACTCTTCGCTGAATCTGGGAGAGGATGCAATTCATCAGGCGCTACAGCAAGCGACACTGCCGGGCCGTTTCCAGACGATTGGTCAGTCACCGCTAAGAATTCTTGATGTGGCCCATAACCCTCATGCTGCAAGCTATTTAGCCGAGCGTTTGGCGGCATTGCCTGAGCGGGGTGGAAAGGTATACGCAGTCGTTGGCATGTTGTCGGATAAAGATATTGAAGGCACTCTGGCATTACTAAAACCTCAAGTGGATATATGGTATTGCGCTCCTCTGGAAGGGCCGCGTGGCGCAACAGCAGAACAGCTGGCGCAATATTTACCGCAACCACGTATCTTTTCTGATGTTAAGCAGGCCTGGAATCAGGCGCTGCAGGATGCTGGTAGTCAGGACACCATTATTGTCTGTGGTTCCTTCCACACGGTTGCACACGTGATGGAAGCGCTGGAGTCATGCACAGGAGAACAGGATGGCTAGTCAATTTCAGAACCGGCTGGTGGGGGCAGTGATTATTGTCGCCATTGGGGTCATTGTTATTCCCAGCCTGTTTGATGGTAAGAAAAAACATTATGAAGATGAGTTTGCTTCGATTCCTCTGGTACCTAAAGAGGGAGACGATCAAAACACAGAGATTCTGCCTTCGGTAAATCACAATTTACCTCCGGTGAATACCGGGGCTACCGCACCAGACACGACCAGTGGTTCTGAACCGGGTGTTATAACGCCGCCACCACAGGCGACAGATAATGGTGGGGCAACGTTACCTCCGGAAGTCGTACCACCGACTCAAAAGCCAGAAGTGAAACCCGAGCCGAAGCCTGAACCAAAACCAGAGCCTAAGCCGGAGCCAAAACCGACGGTGAAGCCAGCAGATCCTAAACCGGAAGCTAAACCAACGGTTAAACCGACGGAGCCAGCTAAACCAGTAGAAAAGCCACCGGTTGGTCAGGCCTATATCGTTCAGCTTGGCGCATTTAAAAATGCCGATAAGGTGAATGAGTTAGTTGCTACTTTGCGTTTATCTGGTTACCGAGTGTATACGATCCCGGCCACGCCGGTTCAGGGGCAGATTACCCGTTTAGTGGTGGGGCCCGATCCTTCAAAACAGAAGCTTGAAGCATCACTATCAGATTTACATCGACTGACGGGTCTTAGCGGACAAGTTAAAGCATATAGTACCGGACGATAACGTTTGCTTAAGTGGAAAAACGATACGCAAACGTTTTCTTTTTCTGTTAGAATGCGCTGCAAATCAGACGGCGTAGCATTTACATAGGCTGATTTTATGAAGTACCACATTATGAATACATGGATGTACATATGTTGAACTGGGTTGACTATGCCATTATCGGCATCATTGTTTTTTCAGTGCTGGTTAGCCTGATTCGGGGATTCGTTCGTGAAGCGTTGTCATTGGTAACCTGGGTAGCGGCATTTTTTGTAGCCAGCCAATTTTACCCTTACCTGACAGTCTATTTTACGCAGTTTCAGGATGAGTTGGTACGTAATGGAATTGCTATCGCCGCGCTATTTATTGCGACATTGATTGTGGGTGCTATTGTTAACTATGTAATAGGTTCCCTGGTTAAACATACCGGACTTTCCGGCACGGACCGCGTTTTGGGCATCTGTTTTGGTGCTTTAAGAGGCGTGCTAATTGTGGCGGCGTTACTGTTTTTCCTTGATTCATTTACATCGTTTTCTCAAAGTACAGACTGGGTACAGTCCCAGTTGATCCCGCAATTTAGTCATATTATCAAGTGGTTCTTTGACTACTTGCAAAGTTCGTCGAGTTTCTTGCCTCACGTTACGCAATAGACATTTTCGTCAGGGTGGACGTGGGGTGATACTGATGAGGAAAAGACAGCATGTGCGGTATTGTCGGTATTGTTGGTTTTACACCAGTCAACCAATCCATCTATGATGCGCTCACGGTGCTTCAGCACCGTGGGCAGGATGCAGCGGGTATTGTTACTATTGATGAAAATAACAATTTTCGCTTAAGAAAAGCCAACGGTCTGGTAAAAGACGTGTTTGAGATGCGGCATATGCATCGCCTGCAGGGGAATATGGGTATCGGACATGTTCGTTATCCCACCGCCGGTGGTTCCAGTGCTTCCGAAGCTCAACCGTTTTACGTTAACTCTCCTTATGGTATCTCTCTGGCGCACAATGGTAATTTGACCAATGCCCATGAATTGAAGCATAAGATGTTTGAAGTGGCGCGTCGCCACATTAACACCACCTCCGATTCTGAAGTGCTGTTGAATATTCTGGCCAGCGAGCTGGATAACTTCCGCCACTATCCGTTAACGCCTGAAGATATTTTTACTTCGGTTCGTAATACCCATAAATTAATCCGCGGCGCTTACGCCTGTGTGGCAATGATTATTGGTCACGGCATGCTGGCATTTCGCGATCCTAATGGCATTCGACCATTAGTGATTGGCAAACGTAAACTGACAGACGGCCGTATCGAGTATATGGTTGCTTCTGAGAGCGTGGCGTTAGATACCCTGGGCTTTGAGTTCCTGCGTGATGTAGAGCCGGGAGAGGCTATCTACGTGTCGGAACAGGGGCAAATGTTTACTCAACAGTGCGCCGATAATCCGCAAAGTCATCCTTGCCTGTTTGAATATGTTTATTTTGCCCGTCCGGACTCTTTTATCGACAAGATTTCCGTATACAGCGCTCGTGTTCGTATGGGTAAAAAGCTGGGTGAGAAAATTGCTCGTGAGTGGGACGATTTGGATATCGATGTCGTGATTCCTATTCCGGAAACCTCTTGTGATATCGCTCTGGAAATTGCCCGTATTCTTGATAAGCCTTACCGTCAGGGTTTTGTGAAAAATCGCTATGTGGGCCGGACATTTATTATGCCGGGTCAGCAGGCACGTAAACAGTCGGTTCGCCGTAAGCTTAACGCAAACCGCGCCGAGTTTCGTGATAAGAATGTGCTGTTGGTGGATGATTCCATTGTGCGCGGTACCACCTCAGAACAGATTGTGGAAATGGCCCGTGAAGCTGGCGCTAAAAAGGTCTATCTGGCGTCGGCAGCACCTGAAGTACGTTTCCCTAACGTTTATGGTATTGATATGCCAACTGCCAATGAGTTAATCGCTCACGGCCGGGAAGTGGCAGAAATTAATCAAATCATCGGTGCGGATGCGTTAATTTTCCAGAATCTGGACGATCTGGTTGAAGCTGTGCGTGAAGATAATCATGATATTGAGAAATTTGAGAGCTCAGTATTCGATGGTATATATGTCACACGGGATATCGACCAAAACTACCTCGATTATCTGGATACTCTGCGTAATGATGATGCTAAGGCTGACGTCGACCATCATAATGCCGAGAATCTGGAGATGTATAACGAAGGGTAGATTGGCAGCTATTAGTGATTGAACGTCGAAAATGCCGTGCTGATGTTTCAGTGCGGCATTTGAGGCTGCTGGCAAACCTAATAATCAGTATCTGTGAATATTCCGACCGTAAAAACGATATTGCTCAAATCACTTTCGTGCTCGGTCGGAAGACCATCTGTACTTAGCTGTAGAGCGTGTCGGGCCTAGATTCCCTAGGGGCGCTCCGGCAGCTAAAGCTGCTACGACCCCAACGGCAATCTCTCCCTCCGATTGGCTATGCTAAAAAACAAAACTAATATAAAACTGAATCATATGACTTTGTTATCAGTCTGAAATGCTGTGCTGATGTTTCAGTGCGGCATTTTTTATTCATCAGGGTTATTACCCAATAGGATTCTGATTGATAAAGTATCCTGATTACGGCAAAGTCCTGTCATTATTCAGCGAATGCGAAGAGTTTTCTTATGAAACGTTTGATTGTTGGTATTTCCGGCGCCAGTGGTGCAATCTATGGTGTCCGCCTGCTACAGGTTCTGCAAAGTTGTGCGGAAGTTGAAACCCATTTGATTGTCAGTAATGCTGCCCGTCAGACGTTGGCGATGGAAACGGATTATAGTTTGCGTGATGTTACCTCATTGGCCTCTGTGGTTCATGATGTGCGGGATATTGCCGCTTCGGTTTCTTCCGGTTCGTTTCGCTGTCACGGTATGGTGATTTTGCCATGTTCGATGAAAACCCTGTCGGCTATCGTAAATAGTTACACCGATGATTTATTAAGCCGGGCTGCGGATGTGACGCTAAAAGAGCGTAAACCGCTGGTATTGTGCGTGCGGGAAACGCCATTGCATCTTGGACATTTGCGTTTAATGACGCAGGCTGCGGAACTGGGTGCAGTGATTATGCCTCCGGCCCCGGCATTTTATCATCGGCCTCAAAGCGTGCAGGATATCGTTGATCAAACGGTAAACCGGGTGTTGGACCAGCTTGATATTCAGTTAGAACAGGATCTGTTTGAGCGTTGGCAGGGCAGTAAACCATAAGACAACCAATGACTTTTTCCAATATTGATGGTTATTTCAGAACGCTGAAATAACCATCAACCTTTTACTCATCATACAACCCGTTGTTACGTACTTCCGTATGGCTTTTATTTGGACGAATGCGGCGTACCGATTCACGAATGACCAGCGTGCCGTTTAGCAATAAGTTACCGACAGGAGCCTGTGGGCGAATCAGACGCTGTTGAAGAATATGTACTGCTTCTTCGCCCAGCTGATCGCGCGGAACGTGAACAGAGGTCAATGGAACATCATGGATGGCAGCAAGGTTGAAGCCATCAATACTCATCACCGAAATGTCATTAGGAACCCGCAATCCTGCTTTTTGCAGCGCACTAACGGCGCCTGCCGCCATAAAATCCCCTCCCACCAGTAACGCGCTGGGTAATTTATCCCGTGGCGTCACAGCAAGAAAATCACTGATTAGCTGTTCGCTTTCTTTGGCGCTAAAGCTTTGTGCGGTTATCAGATGCCGATCGTCATCAAAAGCAAGATTATGGGCTTCCCAGGCATCCCGAATTCCGGCAAGGCGCAACTCCATGGTATGACGTCGCAGGCACAGCAGATTAACCACCGATTTATGACCCAGTTCGAACAGGTAGCTTGCGGCATACTCACCAATAAGCTGATTGTCAGGGGAAACGCCTGGCAGGCGCATTTTGCGGTCGCGGCAGTTTATCAAAACGCATGGCTTAGCTAAGTCCACCGCCAAATCATGAATATGGGGATCGTCAATACCCAGCAGAATCACCGCTTCGGTATCAGGTTCATTCATTTTTGTCAGAAACAGGTTGGTATCGCTATCCAGCTCTTCCAGTGCGCAATAGCGTAACCGTACTTCATGGGCACTCAACGCTTTGCTGATGCCCTGAATTACACGGTAATAGAAAACATCCAGACGCTCATCAAAGGCCCTCTGAGGGGCAAATACCATCAGATTATTGAGTAATAAGCGTCCTGCAGCCATTCCTTGCAGTACACCATTCTGCTGCGCGCAAGCCAGAATCCGTTGTTTTGCCGCTTCACTGGTATTGGCTTTGCCTGCTAATACTCTTGAAACCGTACTGATAGACAACCCGGTTTGAGCAGCAATTTCGCTTATTTTTAGCTTTTTACTCATTCTGTGATCTATGCCCATTTTGTAAATGAAAAAATTTTCATCTGTTAGCGTTCGCCATTCTCAATGCTGTTTAACTAAATGTTTATTCGATTATTTCAGTCTGATGAAAATAATTGCAGCAAATCTGCTATTGGTTGATTTATAACTCATTTAGGCTCGATTTGTCGATTTGTCGATTTGTCGATTTGTCGATTTGTCGAATTGCTTTTAGCTTTTCTACGTAAAAAATTTAAATAAAAAATCATTAATCAGATGGTTAAAGAGAGTGACCGCCGGAGGGTTGTCATACCAGCGCTGATTATTATCTCGGCAAGGAGAAGATCAACATGAGTTCTGAAATAAATCAGGATGTGACCACAGTGAAGGCCACGCGAACTATCCGCAACCTGCGTTGGTGGGTATTGGTACTGTTTTTGATGGGAGTCACTGTTAACTACATTACCCGTAACTCACTTGGTATTTTGGCGCCGGAGTTAAAAAACAGTTTGGGTATTACCACTGAGCAATACTCATGGATTGTTGGTGCATTTCAGTTAGCTTACACGGTTTTCCAGCCAATATGCGGCTGGTTAATTGATGTGATAGGCCTGAAGTTGGGCTTCCTGGTATGTGCGATTGTCTGGTCAATTGTTTGTATGATGCATGCCGGAGCGGGAAGCTGGCTACAATTAGCTATTTTACGTTTTATGATGGGCGGTGCTGAAGCGGCAGCCACGCCAGCTAACGCCAAAACCATTGGAGAGTGGTTTCCTAAAAAGGAGCGTCCGGTTGCAGCCGGTTGGGCCGGGGTCGGCTTCTCTATTGGTGCAATGCTGGCTCCGCCTATTATCTATTTTGCACATGCCTCTTTTGGCTGGCAGGGTGCATTTATGTTTACCGGTATTCTGGCGATGGTGTGGGTTATTCTTTGGTGGTTGTTCTATCACAACCCTGAGCAACATCCGAATTTGAGTAAAGAAGAGCTGGCATTCATCAAACAAGATAACGAAGCGCCAGCGGTGAAATTACCGTTCTTTACTGCGTTGAAGACCGTGTCAAAAAACAAGCGTTTTTATGGTATTGCCATACCGGCATTTATGGCAGAACCAGCCTGGGCAGTACTAAGCTTTTGGGTTCCTCTGTATCTTGCTAATGAGCGGGGGTATGGACTTAAAACAGATTGCTATGTTTGCCTGGCTGCCATTTTTAGCGGCGGATCTGGGCAGTGTCGCCAGTGGTTATCTGACTAAGCTGTATGCTCGCTGGTTTGGCTGCTCACGTACCAACTCCGTAGTGGCCAGTTCTGTTACTGGTGCCTTTATGATGCTTTCTCTGGCTTTGGTGGCGGTAACGAAAGATCCCTACATCGCTATTGTATTGATCTCTATCGGTGGTTTTGGTCACCAAATCATTTCTTGTATGTTGAGTGCGCTGGTGGTGGACTCTTTTGATAAAGGCCAGATGGCAACGGTTAATGGTATGCGGGGTTCAGCCGCATGGATCGCCAGTTTTCTGTTCTCATTATTAATCGGTGTTACCGCCGATAAGATAGGCTTTAATCCACTGTTTATTGCGATGGGGTTCTTTGACCTGATTGGTGCAATATTCCTGGTGTCTTTTATTGCCGAGCGTCGCACTAAAAGCGCCTGAGATGAATAACCAATACCCATAAACTAAACACCAGACCCGAACACCTATAAGCGCCAGAACAGGCTTATAGGTGTTGGTTAACCTCTGGGGATGAACGATATTTATTCCTCGATGATTAATCCTTTGGAAACAAATTCTCAAACGCCTTTTCTAAGTCAGTAAACTCAAAACGATATCCCGCTTCTTCCAGCCGTTTTGGCAATGCATGTTGACCACCCAGTACCAATACTGCCGATTCCCCCATCAGTAAGCGAATAACAAATGCCGGAGTGCGGAAGAAATGCGGCCTGTCGATGGCTGAAGCCAGAAGGTCGGTAAATAGTTCATTATGTACCGGATAAGGAGAAACCATATTATATGGGCCTTCCAGCTTAGGAGTAGTCAGTAAAAACAGGATGGCATTCACCATATCGTTAATGTGAATCCAGGGCATATATTGCAGACCTGATCCTAATGGACCACCGAGACCTATTTTAAATATGGGTAACATTTTGGCCAGCGCTCCGCCTTCGGTTGATAACACTATACCAGTGCGCAGCAGACAAACCCGGGTGCGATCGCTTTTTGCCAACAGGGCTTCCTCTTCCCAACGCTGACAGAGAGTATGAGTAAATTCCGGATGAGGCATTTCGTCTTCGGTGACTACGCTTTGGCCCTGATCGCCGTAATAACCAACGGCAGAGCCGGAAATAAACACCGATGGAGGCGTATGACTATCGATAAATAGCTTGCTGAGATGGGCGGTTAATTGCCAGCGACTGTTGCACAGTCGTCTTTTCTGTACCGTTGTCCAGCGTTTATCTGCAATGGGTTCACCTGCCAGATTGATTACCGCATCGAAATCATCGAGATTTTTCAGACTATCCAGCCCATTGATATAGCGGGCACTATCGCCAAACAGCAATCTGGCTTTTTCAATGCTGCGGCTAACCACAGTAATGGTGTGGGACTGCAATAACAGGCTTTTGGTCAAATGACGACCGATAAGTCCGGTAGCACCTGTAATAAGTATATGCATGGGCGATCTCCTGAAGCAGTCGTAAGGAATAAAACCGTCTAGCATCTACTTATCATAGCGGATAGTTGACACAAAATATTATGATCGCTCACAACTTTGTGTTTTTACTCTCTTTTGCCTTTTAATTGCCATTCGGTATCTATCCTTTTAGCAATAACAACTGCCTGTCGTTTACTTATGCGTTGATACCAGTTATTGACGGCCGGGTAATTTTGTAAATCAATACGTTGCTTTTGATAAGCATCAACCAAAGGATAAAGGGCAATGTCTGCAATACTGTAGCTGTCTCCGGCAATATACATATTCTTGGTCAAATTTTGATTAAGCGACTGATAGACCGCAATGGTTTCATTTTGATACAGCTCGATGGTTGAGGGAATGATGCGTTTAGAGTGGTGGCTGAAATACTCCATATTTTCCAGCGTTGACATTAATTTGTTTTCTACCCAAAATAGCCATTGCAGCACATCATAGCGATGACGAAGTCCAAAAGAAGCCAGATGGCCGCTTTTTTCAGCCAGATACACCAGAATGGTGCTTGCTCCATATAACGTTAAAGGCGGTTCACCGGTATGCGGCTTGGGATCAATAATTATCGGACCTCTCTCTTCAGGGGATAAGGTCGTCAGCGTTTGCAGCGGATAATCGACATTGCTGAGCTTGAAAGGATGTATGCTGTAAGACAGCTCAAGCTCTTCAAGAAAGATAGCGATCTTTTTTCCATCAGGAATTGGGGTGTAATAAAATTTAATCATAGTTCCCTCCATGTCATAAATTTTACTGGCTTAATAATGTTATTGGTTTTTTCCCTGTAACCAATGGGTATATTATGCCGGGAGAAGCCTTTTTTATTCAGTAAAATGTGCGGTAATCTTAAGATAATATTTTTTAATGCAGTGCCAGTGGTCAAAATCCCACTTTGACTGATTTTATATTCAGGATATTCACTGATGAAATTGATGTTTGCATCTGATTTACATGGTTCTTTATCAGCAACTCAATTGGTATTAGAACGCTTTGAGCATTCCGGTGCTGACTGGTTAATTTTACTGGGTGATTTGTTATATCACGGCCCTCGTAACCCATTGCCGGATCGGTATAATCCTGCAGAAGTAGCGCTGTATCTTAACCGCTTTGCTGATAGAATCATGGCTGTGCGTGGGAATTGTGATAGTGAAGTAGACCAAATGCTATTACACTTTCCAATAGAGGCAACCTGGCAACAGGTATTACTTGAACAACGCCGGTTGTTTTTAACTCATGGGCACCATTATCATCCTGATAAACTCCCTGCGTTACGTACCGGGGATGTGTTTGTTTATGGTCATACGCACATACCTCAGGCTGAAAAGCGTGAGAATATTTACTTATTAAATCCGGGATCTGCCAGTCTGCCTAAAGGTGGATACCCGGCTAGTTTTGGTATGCTGAGCGATGGTGTGTTACAGGTGCTAAGCTTGCAACAACAAGAGCCCATCATTCAGGTATCTTTAGAGAAAAGGTTTTAACAGATGGAAGAACAAGAGCAGGCCGAACAGGTTGAGTGGGTCGATGTTGTTGATGAGAATAACAATGTGATGGCTCAGGTAACTCGCCAGCAAATGCGGCAGAAGAATTTACGCCATCGGGCAACCTATATTGTGGTTCATAACGGTATGGGAAAAATTTTAGTACAGCGCCGTACTGAGATTAAGGATTTCTACCCGGGTTGGCTTGATGCCACGGCAGGTGGTGTCGTTCAGCAAGGGGAAGACATGCTGACTTCAGCCCGCCGCGAAGCGGAAGAGGAACTGGGTATTGCCGATGTGCCATTTGCCGATCACGGTACCTTTTACTATGAATCGGATAACTGCATGGTCTGGGGAGCGCTGTTTAGCTGTATTACCCATGGCCCATTCGCCCTGCAGGAAGAAGAGATTGAGAGCGTACATTGGTTGACGCTGGAAGAGATCAATCAGCGAGCCGATGAGTTTACTCCGGATTCTGTCAAAGCGCTTAATCTATGGGTGACGCGTAATCCTGAGCAGCAAGAAATTGCGGAAAGCATCGAACATCAAGCCTGATATCAGACGATTTTCATTAGCATTAACCGATTTCAGCCAATAAAAATGCCGGGTATTAAGCCCGGCATTTTTTTCACCAATAAACGAAAGAATTAACCTTCGTTTTGCGCAGCCTGAATAGCTGTCAATGCAATGGTGTACACGATATCGTCTACTAATGCACCGCGAGACAGGTCGTTAACTGGCTTACGCATGCCCTGTAACATTGGACCGATAGAAACCAGGTCAGCTGAACGCTGAACTGCTTTATAAGTGGTGTTACCGGTGTTCAGGTCAGGGAAGATGAATACCGTAGCTTTACCCGCAACCGGTGAATTTGGTGCTTTAGATCTTGCTACGTCTTCCATAATGGCTGCGTCATATTGCAACGGACCGTCAATGACCAGATCAGGACGTTTTTCCTGTGCCAGACGCGTTGCTTCACGTACTTTATCAACATCGCTACCGGTACCGGAATTACCGGTAGAGTAGGAGATCATAGCAACGCGAGGATCAACGCCGAAGGCTGCGGCAGAGTCAGCAGACTGAATAGCGATTTCAGCCAGTTGTTCTGCGGTTGGGTCCGGGTTAATTGCACAGTCACCGTATACCAGAACTTGTTCAGGTAACAGCATGAAGAAGATGGAAGAAACCAGAGAACTGCCCGGTGCGGTTTTGATTAACTGCAGCGGTGGACGAATCGTGTTAGCCGTGGTGTGAACCGCGCCAGATACCAGACCGTCAACTTCGTTTTGCTCCAGCATCATGGTACCCAGTACCACGTTGTCCTGTAGTTGCTCACGCGCAACCACTTCGGTCATGCCTTTGCTCTTACGCAGCTCAACCAGACGTGGAACATAGTTTTCACGCACTTCAGCCGGGTCAACAATTTCTACGCCTTTACCCAGTTCAACACCCTGAGCTTCCGCAACACGTCTGACTTCTTCCGGATTTCCCAGCAGAATACATTGTGCAATACCACGGTCAGCACAGATAGCGGCTGCTTTGATAGTACGTGGTTCGTCACCTTCCGGCAGAACAACACGCTTGCCTGCTTTACGCGCCAGCTCAGTTAACTGATAGCGGAACGCTGGAGGAGACATGCGGCGCGAGCCTTCGCTGTTTGCCGTCAGGGTATCAATCCATTCGCTGTTGATATGGTTAGCAATATAGTTTTGTGCCTGTTCAATACGCTGATGGTCATCCGCCGGAGCTTCCAGGCTGAGGCTTTGTAGCGACAGCGAAGTTTGCCAGGTGTTGGTATCAACCATGAAGACCGGTAAACCAGTTTCAAACGCTTGCTCACACAGTTTGTGTACACGCTCATCAATGGCATAACCACCGGTTAGCAGTACTGCGCCGATTTCTACGCCATTCATCGCTGCCAGACAGGCAGAAACCAGAACATCCGGACGATCGGCAGAAGTCACTAACAGTGAGCCTGGACGGAAGTGCAGTAACATATTCGGAATGCTACGTGCGCAGAAAGTCACGTTCTTAATACGACGGGTACGAATGTCACCTTCGTTGATGATACGCGCTTTCAGGTGATGAGCCATATCGATCGCACGGGTAGCAATCAAGTCCAGATTCCACGGAATGCAGCCTAAAATTGGCAGTGAGGAATTGGTGAACAGCTGAGCGGTATCAACTACGCTGATTGCTGGTTTATTGGCTGAATCATCAAACATCTCTGACAGGTCAGGGCGAGTACGACCCTGCTCATCAACCGGAGCATTCAGCTTGTTGATGATAACACCGGTAATGTTCTCATTTTTGCTGCCGCCGAAGTTTGAACGGGCTAAATCAATGCGTTCTTTCAGTTGGGCAGGGGAGTCATTGCCTAATGACATTACAAAAACGATTTCTGCACCCAGCGTTTTAGCAATTTCATAGTTTAAGGCATTAACGAATTGATGGTGGGAAGTAGGAACTAACCCCTCAATCAGAACGACTTCTGCGTCCTTTGCGCACTCCTGGTAACGTTCAACAATCGTTTCCATCAGTACGTCTTGTTTATTGTTACTCAGCATGCTCTCAACCTGAGCCATGCTCAGTGGTTCAGCCGTTACGGCGTTAGAGTTAGCACGCAGAATAGTAGTAGTCTGGTCCGGCACATCAGCGCCTGAGCGGGACTGTGCAATTGGCTTAAGTACGCCTAAACGGACACCTTTGCGCTCCATAGCGCGAACGACACCAAGGCTGACGCTGGTCAACCCGACGCTGGTGCCGGTAGGAATTAACATAATTGTACGAGACACGACGAAACCTCTTTAGGTTATGCTTTGGCTAAAACAACACCGCCAGCCTGAGCTGACGGTGTTATTGTCGTTATTTACGCAGTAAGACGAGATGCGTCCTGAGCGATCACCAACTCTTCGTTGGTTGGAATGATCAGTGCGGCACGAGAGCCATCTTTTGCGATGTTGCCTGACTTACCAAAGCGGGCTGCCAGGTTGCGCTCGTGGTCGACTTCAAAGCCTAACAGAGCCAGTTTACCCAGTGCCAGTTCACGAACCATTGCAGCGTTTTCACCAATACCACCGGTGAAGATAACTGCATCTAAACGACCGTCCATCAGTGCAGTGTAAGCACCGATATATTTTGCTAAACGGTGACAGAATACATCCATCGCACGCTTGGCATCTTCTTTCTGTGCATAGTTATCTTCAACATAGCGGCAGTCGCTGGTAACTTCAGTCAGGCCTTGCAGACCAGACTCTTTGTTCAGCATCTTGTTGATTTGTTCCATGCTCATTCCCATTACATCATACAGATGGAAAATGATAGCAGGGTCGATATCACCGCTACGGGTACCCATAACCAGACCTTCCAGCGGGGTCAGACCCATAGAAGTATCTACACATTCACCGTTACGAATAGCTGCAACAGAACCGCCGTTACCTAAATGACAGGTAATCACGTTCAGCTCTTCTACTGGTTTGTTCAGCATTTTTGCAGCTTCACGGCTGACATAGTAGTGGCTGGTACCGTGGAAGCCATAACGACGAATACCGTGCTCTTTATACAGGCTGTACGGCAGAGCATACAGGTAAGATTCAGCAGGCATTGTTTGATGGAAAGCGGTATCAAAAACGGCCACGTTTTTATTTTTAAGAGATGGGAACGCTTTGAATGCTTCTTCGATGCCGATTAAGCCAGCCGGGTTATGCAGTGGTGCGAATGGAGACGCAGCCTGAATACCTTTCAGCACATCAGCATTGATCACAACTGACTGAGTAAACTGCTCGCCACCGTGAACAACACGGTGACCGATAGCGGTCAGGTTGTTTGACAGTTCTGGTTTTTTAGCCAGAATAGTATTAACGATGAATTTCAGAGCTTCGCTGTGTGCAGCACCTGCTCCAAGGGCTTCTTCGTGTTTGCTTCCGTCCATTTTCCATTTGATACGGGCTTCCGGAAGGTGGAAACACTCGGCTAAACCAGAAAGGTGTTCTTCGCCATTGGCAGCATTAATGATGGCGAATTTCAGAGAAGAACTACCGCAGTTAAGAACCAGAACCAGCTTACTCGACATGAGAAGTACCTATTTAATTTTGTGATTTGAAAAACGAAAATAGGGCAAGCGTAGCATTAACCGGTAAGGCCGAACCTCTATTACCCAGTTTGCTGCGTACCCGCGTTTTATTATTGTACACAATTGCCTGAAAACAGGTTATTGGTATTGTTTTATCCCTAACAAAAAAATTGGCCGTAAGGCCACGACCAGAATAATACCTGGCTAAGTAAAAATAAAACAGAAATGCAAATTAAATTGATATTTATTAAACTGCATCAAGTTTTTTGTGCATTTGTTTTAAAATTTACAGATTTTTTTGAATGTGCATTATAATCCGAATCGAAACATAATGCACATATCGATAGATCCGGAATCAAAGGCGGCAAATTAAATGCTACGTTCATCAGGTCCTATCCGTTGGATTCAGATATTTCAGCGTGGGCAGACTTACATGAAGACCTGGCCAAACGAAAAACGTTTGTCCGCGGTGTTCCCGGAAAACCGTATCACCACGGCAACACGCTTTGGTGTTCGCTTTATGCCGCCTGTTGCTATTTTTACGCTTGCCTGGCAAATCGCCATGAGTGGCCAACTGGGGCCAGCGGTCGCTACCGCTATTTTTGCCTGTAGTTTACCGATGCAAGGACTGTGGTGGTTAGGCCAGCGTTCTATTTCAATCTTACCGCCATCGCTGAAACAATGGTTTCTGCAACTGCGGGAGAAGCTGGCTGAAGCAGGGCAGGAGTTTGCGCCTTTAGAACAAGAGCCAACGTATCAACATTTGGCCGAACTGCTTAAGCATGCTTTTAATCAGTTGGATAAAACTTTTCTGGATGAGCTTTAGCTAAACAAGCGGGCTTCTGAGATTGCTCAGAAGCTACGCTATGGATCGATTTTCCCTCCTTTATTTATCACCCGTTCGGGTAAACAAAAAATTACACTGAATGGGTATCACTCTGTTGCGCAATATGCCATTCTCTATCCATTCGTGATGACGTTTATTCACATACAGAATTCTTTTTTGTTTTTGAATCTCAGGAGTTGTTATCGTGGAAATGACTAATGCCCAACGGCTAATCCTTTCAAACCAATATAAAATGATGACCATGCTGGACCCGGATAACGCGGAACGTTATCGTCGGTTACAGACTATTATTGAGCGTGGTTTTGGTTTGCAGATGAAGGAACTGGAGCGCGAGTTTGGTGAACTGTCAGAAGAGACCTGCCGCACTATTATTAATATTATGGAAATGCATCACGCGTTGAGAGTCTCGTTTGAGAATCTGCGTGAAAATCTGAAAGATAAAGCCGAAATCGATGAACGCCGTATCAATTTCCTTGGTTTTGATGCCGCAACTGAAGCCCGCTATCTCAGCTATGTTCGCTTCCTGGTGAATACAGAAGGGCGTTATACCCACTTTGATTCAGGAACTCATGGTTTTAACTCACAGACTAAAATGTGGGATAAATATCAGCGTATGCTGGCCATCTGGCAATCCTGCCCGCGTCAGTATCACTTATGCGCTATTGAGATTTCTCAAATCATTAATGCCTGATATTTTCTCTTCTTATACAGAGTGGCTGGTTAATACTGGCCACTAATTTTTTTGTTTTGTCAGTGAGAATATGAATTTGAATTGCAAAGGTTTTCTTTTCGATTTAGACGGTACGCTGGTCAGCTCTTTACCGGTGGTTGAACGTGCATGGTTGGGCGTTGCGGAACGTCTGAATGTCGCACCGCAGGAAATGCTCGATTTTATTCACGGTAAGCAGGCAATAACGTCACTGCGCCATTTTATGGCTGGCCAAAGTGAAGAGGCGATTAAAAAAGAGTTTGACCGACTGGAACAAATTGAAGCGACCGATACTGAAGGTGTAGAGGCGCTACCCGGAGCCATTGAGTTACTTAATCGCCTGAATGAACTGAAAGTACCTTGGGCGATCGTGACTTCAGGCACTATTCCTATTGCTCATGCTCGTAGTAAAGCTGCAGGAATACCTTTTCCCGAGGTGTTTGTTACCGCTGAACTGGTTGCCAGAGGTAAACCTGAGCCTGACGCCTATTTGCTCGGTGCAGAACGTTTAGGCTTGGCTCCGTCAGACTGTGTAGTGGTTGAAGATGCCGCAGCAGGGCTCGCTTCCGGATTAGCTGCTGGCTGTCAGGTTATTGCGGTAAACGCCCCGGCAAATACGCCTGAACTGTCCCGGGTCGATAAATCGCTAAAAACGCTGCAACAGTTACATGTCAGTTATGCAGATAACATCGCCAGAATTCAATTTGATTAATGAAATGAATGATTAGCGGCATAAAGATAAGAAAGCTCCATAATTTGGGGCTTTTTTATTAACATGTTGATGACATTTCTGGCTAATCTCCTTGTTTATGCTGAATGTTTCGGTTTTTAATTGATATAAGGTTGACGATGTGTTTTATTCTGTTTTAATCAGTTAAAGCGCATATTTTGTTCCTTTATTGAGGGAAAAATAGAGTAACTTTATAGGCAGGCTTAAAAAACATCTTAAAGCCAATGTTTTATCACGATTTGTATTCGATAATATCTTTGTATGGGGCAACAACGTTCAGATAACCAGTAAGGGAGCCGCAGTGATCGAGCGATTATTGACAACGATGGGTATGTTAGCCGATAGCCAGCTTTTCTGGGTGGTGTGCTTTTTATTTATCGCAATAATCCTGTTCATATCCAATAAAGTGCGGATGGACGTGGTTGCTCTGTTGTTAATTACCGTTTTTGTTACCAGCGGTATTCTGACCCTACCTGAAGCGATTTCTGGCTTCAGCGATCCCAACGTTATTCTGATTGCGCTACTGTTTGTGATTGGCGAAGGGCTGGTGCGTACAGGTATTGCCTATCAGGTAGGCGACTGGCTGGTTCGGGTTGCCGGCAGCAGTGAAACTAAGCTGTTAGTGTTGCTCATGTTGGCGGTAGCCGGATTGGGGTCAGTTATGAGCTCCACCGGTGTGGTGGCTATCTTTATTCCGGTAGTGATGAGCGTTTCATCGCGCATGGAGAGAGAGCCGGGTCGCCTGATGATGCCTCTGGCCTTTGCCGGATTAATCAGCGGTATGATGACGCTGGTAGCAACCCCACCAAACCTGGTGGTGAACAGTGAATTGCAGCGTTATGGTGTAGGTCAGTTTGATTTCTTTAGCGTAACGCCTATCGGTATTGTCATTCTGGCGATGGGGATTGGCTATATGCTGCTGGTGCGCCCCTGGTTGGTGAAACCGGTAAGTCAGGATAAGGCTAAATCCCGTACTCGCCGCACCATGCGCGATCTGATTCATGACTATAAGCTGAGCGGTCGTGCCCGACGTCTCTCTATTCGCCCCGGTTCCCCGTTAATTGGTCGTACGCTGGATGAACTGCATCTGCGCTCCCGCTACAGTGCTAACGTCGTGGGTATTGAGCGTTGGCGTAAATTCCGCCGGGTGATGATAGGTGCTTTTGCCGCCACTGAACTGCGAGTGCATGACATTCTGCTGGTGGATATGTTCGATCCGGAAGCGGACGTTCGCCACTTTTGTACCGAAGAGCAACTGGAACCGATGATTTTACGCGGGGAATATTTCTCTGAACAGGCGCGTGAAGTCGGTATGGCGGAAGTATCGCTGGTTCCTGAATCTGAATATATTGGTAAAACTCTGCGGCAAATGGGTTTTCGCACTCGTTATAATCTGAATGTCATTGGTATCCGACGTAACGGCAAACTGATTGAAGCCAGTCAGATTGATGAAGAACTTAAAGTCGGTGACATGATGCTGGTGATTGGTGACTGGCGTCAGATTCGTCAGTTACAGAGCAATACGCGTGATTTTCTGGTAATGAATTTGCCCGCGGAAGTGGATGAAGTCGCACCCGCTACCAGCCAGGCACCTCATGCACTTCTATGCCTGATTTTGATGATATTCCTGATGGTAACGGATATCGTGCCCAATGTGATTGCGGCACTGCTGGCCTGTTTATTAATGGGTAAATTCCGCTGTATAGATATGGAAAGCGCCTACAAATCTATTCACTGGCCAACGCTTATCCTGATTGTTGGCATGTTGCCTTTTGCCCATGCGTTACAAAAAACCGGTGGTATCGATCTGGTGGTAAAAGGATTGATGGATGCCGTTGGCGATATGGGGCCCAGAGTGGTACTGCTTAGCCTGTTTGTATTGTGCGCGGTAATTGGCCTGTTTATTTCCAATACCGCCACTGCGGTATTGATGGCGCCTATAGCTATCGGTGCTGCGAATCAGATGGGGGTTTCTGCTTTACCATTTGCCATGGTGGTCGCGATAGCCGCTTCAGCCGCCTTTATGACACCGGTATCTTCACCGGTAAACACCATGGTACTTGGGCCTGGTGGCTATAAGTTTAGCGATTTCCTGCGTATTGGCGTGCCGTTCACTTTACTGGTGATGGTGGTGAGCGTGGTCATTATTCCATTGCTGTTTCCGTTCTAAGACATAAATTGGACATATATCGTTCATAAAACTGACATTCAGCCTGAGTAACCTGCTCCTGAAAAATAAAAATCAGGAGAATGTTATGAAGGCAAGTTGGTTGATTCCTCTCACTTTTGCGTTAGTCCCTGTGGTTATTCCCGCTACGGCATCTGCCGTGAATATCTATCCTATCGATCGGGCAACGATGTTAACCGGCGGCAAGTTTGACTTTAAAGTTGAGTTTGATAAGCAGGTTGATCCGGCTCAGGTTAGCATCAAAATTAATGGCAAAGCATACCAACAGGTATGGAGCCAAAAAAGCGAGTTTATTAAAGATGAAGACGGTCTGAATGCCTCATCACTGGTAATAAAGAATGTTGATATTGCTACCCCGGGTGATTACAAAGTTGAAGTCTCGGCGGGTGATGAAAAAGGCACGGTAAGCTGGAATGTTTATCAAACGCCGGAAAAACGTCAGGCTAAAAACGTTATTCTGTTTATTGGTGATGGCCTGTCAGTTGCTCATCGAACCGCTGCCAGAGTGATGTCAAAAGGTATTACTGAAGGTAAAGCCAACGGTCGTCTGGCTATTGATGACTTAACCAATATGGCATTTATTGGAACATCAAGTACAGATTCTATTGCTGCTGACAGCGCTAATACCATGAGTGCCTACATGACCGGTCATAAATCGGGTGTGAATGCGCTGGGGGTTTACGTCAGTCGGGCTAAAGACTCGCTTAATCATCCAAAGCAAGAAACACTGGGTGAGTTGATTAAACGCACCAGCAATATGTCGGTGGGTATTGTCAGCGATGCCGAGCTGGAGGATGCCACGCCAGCGGCAGTGTTATCCCATACTCGTCGTCGTGCGGATAAAGCAGAAATTGTCAGCATGTTCTATGACGTTAAGCCGGATGTTCTGCTGGGGGGCGGTTCTGCCTATTTTCTGCCGGAAACGACTCCGGGTTCTAAACGTAAAGATAACCAAAACTACGTTGAACGCTTCCAACAGGCTGGCTATCAGCTGGTTACCAACGCAGAGGAGCTGAAAAAGCAGGGCTCCGGGGCGGATAAGCTACTCGGCCTGTTCCATACTGGTAACATGGATGATGTGCTGGACCGACGCTTCCTGAAAAATGATGTCACTAAGAAGTTTCCCGACCAGCCAGACCTGACTGAAATGACCCAAACTGCACTGGATGTACTGTCAAAAAATCAGGATGGCTTCTTCCTGATGGTTGAGTCAGCGCTAATTGATAAAGCCTCACATCCATTGGATTGGGAGCGTGCGGCATATAACACCATCATGTTGGATCAGTCAGTCGCTATCGCTAAGAAGTTTGCGGAAACCCATCCGGATACGCTGATTATTGTTACCGGCGACCATACTCACGGAATTTCAATTGTCGGAACCGTTGATGATGATAAACCGGGCAACGATATGCGCGAGAAGGTAGGTGTATATGAAACTGCAGGCTATCCAAATTATGAAGATAAAGACGGTGACGGCTATCCGGACAGGGTCGATGTCTCTAAGCGCTTAGCGGTATTCTTCAATAACTTCCCGGACCATTATGAAACCTTCAGACCTAAGCTGGATGCGCGTTTTGTGCCCGCAATTCAAAATGAGAAGGGAGAGTATATTGCCAACGCCATATACAAAGACATACCCGGAGCCGTATTAAGAACCGGTAATATCCCGCGTAACACTGATACCGGGGTGCACTCTGTAGATGACATGATTGTTCAGGCATCAGGCCCGGGTGCTGAGCGGATTCATGGCTATATGGATAACACTGAATTATTCCGCGTAATTGTTGATTCTCTGTCGTTAGGCCATGGTAAACAGGGGTGATAATGACAAGATGCTCTGTTCTTAATCGCCGGGGTTCTCCCGGCGGTTTTTCTGGCTGGCGCTATTGTCAATGGTTGCTGCTGTTACTGTTTGTGGCATTACCGCTAAAAGCCCAGCCGACTCTCACCTTCGAGCAATTTTATAGCAAAGTAAGCGTGTTGGGATTGGAGTTTTCCGATCGTGTAAAACAGCTATCAGGCCAACAGATAGAAATCACCGGCTTTATGGCTCCGCCTATCAAAGCTGAATCTCAGTTTTTTGTCTTAACCAAAATGCCAATGGCAATTTGTCCGTTTTGCTCCTCGGATGCCGACTGGCCGGAAGATATTCTAGTGGTTTATCTCACCAAGCGCCAAACCTTTGTACAAAACAACAGCATGATAAAAGTGACCGGTACGCTGGAATATGGAACCTGGCGCGATAAAGAGACGGGGTTTGTCAGCCTGCTGCGCCTGCGTGATGCACAATTTAGCGAACTTTAGTCAGGAGTTGGTATATGTCAGAACTGTTTATTAATCAGTTACAAGTCAAGTTTAACGGTAGCGCTCAGGCGGCGTTAAATATACCTCAACTGGTGGTATCTACCGGTGCTCATGTGGCGGTTACCGGCGCTTCCGGTAGTGGAAAAACCACCTTGGTTAATGCCATTAGCGGCCTTGAACGTAGCGGCAGCGGTAAAATTTTCTGGAACGGTAAAGATATTGGTCGTATGTCAGAGCGCCAACGGGATCGTTGGCGGGCAACGAATGTCGGTCTGGTGATGCAGGACTTTCATCTGTATCCCGGGTTGAGCGCTTTGGATAATGTTTTACTTCCGGCCCGTTTTCATTACTGGCGCTTGCCTTCATCATTGAAAACACGTGCCGCCGAGTTACTGGAGCAGGTGGGTATCCGGCAGCACCGGCAAGTAGTCGATACCTTATCTCGTGGTGAAAAACAGCGGGTGGCAATAGCCCGGGCGTTGCTGAGTAAACCAGAAATTGTCATTGCCGATGAGCCGACCGCCAGCCTGGATGCCAATAACGGACTGGAAGTTATCCGTTTGCTCACTCAATTTGCCAGGCTGTCAAAAGCGACCCTGATATGCATTACACATGATCCTCGTTTGAGTGATGAAATGCGCCGGCGAATTACGCTGGAGAATGGTCGTCCGGTTAAAGATATCACCACAGGAAGAACACTATGATTCCTTTTAAAATTATCTATGCCGATTTCAAACGCCTGTGGGGTGGAACATTGATTCTTACCCTGTTGATAGCCGCCGCTGTGGCTTTCAGTATGGTGGTCAATTTGCAAGAAAGAGCATTGCGGGAAGGAAGTGCCAGAGCGGCAGATCGTTTTGATTTAATCGTTGGTGCCGCAGGAAGTGAAACTCAACTGGTACTATCCAGCGTATTTTTACAGCCCTCGCTGTTACCGTTGTTACCTCATCACTATCTGGATGAACTGAAACAGAACCCATTAGTAGAGTCAGCATCGCCATTAGCCTTTGGTGACAGCTATAAAGGTATGCCCATTATCGGAACTGATGACGATCTGTTGCGTGACAGGGATATACAGTACGGTAATGACAGTCAGAACCATAAAAACTCAGTATTTGGTAGTGATTATGGCGCCGTTGTGGGGGCCGCAACCGGGCTTGTTGTGGGTGATAAAGTTACCCCTATTCATGGTCAGGTTGGCAGTGAAGGCGCTCACCAACATGAGGCAGTTAATTATATCGTTACCGGCGTATTGCCAACTTCTGGTGATGCCTGGGATAAAGCAATTCTGGTATCTATCACTGCCGTATGGGCAGTGCATGGTGCTGAAGAACATGAAAGTCATGCAGATGATGAAATACACCATCATGGAGGTGATGTTTCTGTGGTGGTAGTTAAGCCGAAAAGTATTGCAGGAGCCTATCAACTCAGATCGCAATATCGTACTGGCGAGAGCTTAGCCGTATTCCCCGGTGAAGTATTGACCCGTTTATACGGTACGTTGGGAGATGCCCGCCAGGTTCTTTCCCTGATGGCTATTGGAACTCAGATTTTGGTGTTAATTGCCATTTTAATGGTAATCGTAGTGCATCTTGAGCAGCGTCAACGGCAATTTGGCGCATTACGAGCCTTCGGTGCACCGCAACGCGGCATTGTGGCATTAATTTGGTGTGGGTTGATGTTAATGATGAGTATCGGGATTGTGCTTGGGGTAGGAATCGGTTATCTGGTGACGCTATGGATATCGCAGAGCATATCTTCATTGTATGGCATAAAACTGCCGGTCACTATTCAACCCGAAGATGGTCTGTTGATAGCGACGATATGGAGTGTTATCGGTGTGGTATTACTGCTGCCAGCGATATTGGTCTATCGGCATTCACCAGCACAGGCATTGAAGACGGTATAAACCAGTTCAGGCTTAACGGCAGGTCTTGATAATTTCTCCGTTCGATTGTTCAATTTTTTGACAATTCAGCCCATTCTCAACGGTCGGGGGTTCCTGAGTATGTAGCGCGCCGATTTTTTTTGCATAGATTTACGGAATATATTGCATAGCGAGAAGCAAATAAAAACAGCTATTTTGCATAATGCAAAATATTCCGACCATCTATAATAGTGACTATATAATTGGTTGTGTAGGCCAGTTGATTTTCGGTGCGAGTGATGTGTCAATTCTATTCAATAGTACGCTGTATTTACGCCATTCGTTATATAACCGAATTTCATTATCAGTGGCTATTCCAGTGTCCACTGCATATGAGAGCGGTTGAATAACTGAGTTAGACACAGATAATAGGTACTGTTTTTTTGATTCAGCCTCTGTAACTAGCTCATCCTTTGATAAGGCTGGAATATCAACCCAGACAGGCTGTCCATTTTTCCCCGGAGCTCTGACTTTTCCTGCCGGGGGATAAGACATAAAAAACTCCGCATAAATATTACTATCAATTTCAACACTATCAGCAGGCCACGATTTAGACTCTAAATACGCGTCCTTGAGTGCCTCGGGATAGGCGCTGTTTGTTTGCGCGCTATAGAAAAATTTCTCCATGACTAATACCCCCACACTAACCAGCTAGCCGAAATGCCTGGTGATAACGGTGAGACTGTTGCCCCTGCCGCCACTACTTTAGCAACACCCCAAACTTTCATACTGACGGTTGTTAAATCAGTATGCATAAAAAGTGCGCAAGACGGTGAAACTTCAGTCGTAGATTGAAAAACCACACCAACAACAGCCGTCGGAAACGCAACTGGAAAAGACACATTAACTGATGATCCACTACCAGCAATAGCTGGCGTTCCCCCCCACTGAAGGATCAATCCACTAGGAAGTTTTTGCCATCCAAAACCAGCACCTACCCCTTTTTGCTGGCTGCTCATATCGGGAATTTGTCCAATACCTGTTCCCACCTCTTTAATTGCGGCGGATTTCAACCCTAAATTACCCCGAGCTGTTTCAATTGCTGTAACTCCCGCATCTTTTATTTCTGATAAATTATTATTAGCTTGTAAAAACAATGCCTTTAACGCTAGTAATATTTGATTATTAACGTTATCATTGGGAAGGCTATCTGTAGCTGTTAATAATGCCTTTAATTCGGTCTGAATGTTTTGAACAGAGCCTTGGACGTCATTCATAAACGTGGCATTAACCACGGTTCCTAACGCACCAGTTAATGGGTTACCATCATGAAATAAACTGTCCGGTGTGTTAATTGGTGGCATGATATCTTTCATTTGATTACCTTAATTACCAATTAGTTATGTAAACTATTTTTTGAGCATACCGAACACCCCAATCACGAGTTGAGTGTGGTAATTGAAAAAATTCCCCTTCGGAAAATGAATATTCATCATATTCCCCATTGCTATAAAGAATTTGACAACCGGTAGCGCCGGTAGTAGGAATAAAAACATTTGCCTGTGTTCGCTTTTTAATTATTCCCGTTGTTTTAATCGGAGATGTAGCACTACCTATATTAATTTGCACATTCCACGCATCAAACACGCCAGATAAACCGGGTTGTGACGGAAGGTCAATAAAACGGTAATCACCTGATGTGTAATTAATTGAGCTAACGTAACGAATCCATTCTGTTGATAATGGAATATCTGTTGTATCAATGTCGTTTATCTGATTTCGTAGTTGATCAGATATCCCATTTTTATAGAAATAGCTGCATGATAAATGTCCCGTAACACCGCCACTTTCAATACCACACCTGGCAACAGTTGGGGATGGATCATTTGTATCACGAATGACCATAGTGACTCTGACATAATCATCAATACCAGCCGGAGTATCACCATGTATAACCTCTACTGTATATTTAGGGTCATATGCCGCACTGTTAAAGACCTGCCAGCCGCCAGAACCAACACCGTTACTCAACTCAATTAAGTTAATACTTTCTGGTTCTGGTTCATGCCGACCAATTAAGGTACCGTTCTGATACTCTACAGGCCACTCATTGGGCGCTGCATAATAAATTTTTCCATCTTGCCCATAACACGCATGTTCACTATCACATTGGTATATAACTCGAGGATCTAATCCGGGTGTTGTCAAATCGATGGGAGATAAATCATGGTACGCAAAAACACATAACGTTTCTGCTGGCTTTAAATCATTAAAGACAGTTTCAATTATATCATCACCAAATGTTAGTAAGCGTTCTCCGGCAGTTGATACACCGACCCTAAATTGATAAATAGGGGTCTTTGCATTCATTATATTTACGCGCCATACCCAGATAATATCCGCTGTATAGAGCATATCACCACAGCGATTGATTCCAGTTCTGAATGGCTGTAGTTCATCTATCGTGATGGTGTAACCCATCGTCGCGGCTAACTGGATGAAATAAGGAATAGATACGCCGCCAGTTTCAGCCATTTTTGCCAGAACGTTAGATAAACGTTCCTGATAGGTTGCTCCGGCACGAACAGGTACCGCGTACACGCGTTCCCAGTCTGCTATTAAGGAGCCGGATAAAAACGGCGTTACCGCATCAGCTACCTGCTGTGCGGACTGTTCAACAGCGTCCAGCACTGCCGACTGAGCATTAATCTCAACAGAGAGCCGTTCTCCGTTCGGCTCATAACTTACCGGCGGCAATAGTGTTTTTAACAGATTACTGGTCCTCATCGCCCATTAACCTCACGACGATATTTCCAGCCTGTATCCATTCCAGCGTCTCTGCATTCACGATAGCTTCAACGTTTCCGACCGGTTCGGTGATGTCCCGGTCAGTGACGCCAGCAACCAGTGATACCTGTGTTTCAACTTGAGACAGAATCAGAGGCTGTCCTGGTTCTATCCTGTCTGTGATGTCGCGTACCGCCTGTATAACATACGGTGTAGCCTCTGCCAGTGTCAGTCCGTCCAGACTAACTAACACAGTAAAATCGACTAGTTTAATGGAGGGGGCCAGTACCAGTGCATTTTTGGCCGTGACGTTGCGGACATCATCGATATGGGCTTGGGTGGTATTAATCAAGTCTTGTGACGGTAAGGCGTTCGATGACGTAATAGCGATATCAACCGTCCCCAGTCCGCGACGTAAGGGATAAACATACGCAGCGGTAACGCCATCCACTTCTAACGCCCAGCGTTTATAATCGTATTTATTGCCACCGGCCGGTGGCCGTCTGAGTAATTCAAGATAACGTGATAACAGACTGGCATCGGTTTCGACATCTGTGCCACCGGCTAGCGATTGCACATTAGCCGCAGAGTTAATGCCATAAGGGGGGCTCACTAATACGACACTACTGGGGGTTTCTACGTTAAATGCGGCCCCGGCTGTTGCGTCCTGAACTTTAACGGTTGCCGTACCATCATCACCAATAACCGCGTTCTCTGTCGTCGAACAGGCGATAGTTGCACCACGCATTTCTGCGCCAGCAGTCAGGGTACTACCCGGTGTACCCGTGATATCCGCTAATCCGGTTGCATATGTCGCGCTTTTACGCACAACGTTACGGGTTTTGGCGTGAAGTTCCAGGTTGTCAGAGTCGGCCGTATCCGGGAATATCTGACGGACAATATAACTCTGATTCTGATACAGGCCATCGGCAACACCGGCAACGGATGCAGCACGAACGCCATAATCTGAATCTGTTCCGGTATCCGCATCAGGTAGCTGGTTTTTAATATCACGCAGTTGCGCATCGCGGATTTGTTCAAACGTAGGTACATTAAACGGCATCAGACGACCCTCACCGAATGTTTAAACGTCTGTTTTTTCCCCCAGGCATCCACCACATCAATCAGCAATAACAGGAATCCGGAGCGGATGCGCTGGGCGGTCACTGTGATGGTTTTGGCTCGACCATCATTAAGTAAAGTTTGTAATGCCTGTTCGGCGTACTGACGCGCCAGCATATAAATACGGTTCACGTCCTTTTCCTGCGCCAGCTCATGTAATCTGGACCCTAAAAGCGGGTCGGCCCAGTAACTGCCGACAGGGGTTTTTAGTCGCAGATAAACCGGGTTCTCTAATGACTGGCTGCGTGTACCGGTGTAATCACCGGTTGATGCTGATATTAACTGGTCCATGATACTCAGTGTGGCAGGATGTCAATATAAAGAGGGGATGACAGGGTTCAGCGGCTACTTGATAGGTTCGCCGGTCGGGCTTCCGCCTTCACCATTAGGGTGCTGATGGCTGACAACTGACACGGTACCGGCTTTCACATCGCCATCGGTCAGATAATCCCCGCCATTTTGCTGAACGGTGCCGGTGAAGGTGGCAGTTGGGCCGCTACCACCGCTGCCGCTGATGGCCATGCCGCCGTTACCCGTAATTTTAGCCTGTGCAGTTACTTCCTGACTGGCCGTCACCATCGGAGTATTAAAATCGGCATTGGTTTCGGCATTCACTTCAAATGACTTGCAATTGATTCGGTAAACATCACAATCGGTTTCGATAATGCGTCCACGTTTTAATACTATCCGGGTCTCTTCATCGGTGTAAATAGCCACTTCACCACTGACTAATGATTTTAATCGGTATGTGCCGTGCTCGGTGGCCACGATGATGGAGTGTGATGTTACACCACCCAACGGAATCGCAATACCCATTGTTCCACTTGGCGGGTTAGACGTAAAACCATAATGTTGAAACAACTCACAGCTTGGAACATCTTCACCGGAAAGCCCTTTAACCTGACTTGTCTGAACTTTTGCACTACTGTTACTGGCCCCCAGTACGACTCGAAATGCCTGGCGAACGCCACTTAATGCCTGGTTAATTTTTTGGTTTACCTGATTCCACATTATCTTTTCTCCCAAACCGGAACAACAGCAATATCATCTTTACCTTTGCGTCCACCTTTGTGGCGGGTTTTCCTGCGTGGGTAGGCATCCGGAAGCCAGATACCATCCTCTTTAAAGCGCAAAGAGGTGCGCTGGCCATCCTGGCGACTCAAGCTGAACGTCCGTCCCATCAAAAAGTAAATACCATCAATACCGTGCGGCTCGCTTTTTATTCTGACCCGCTGACCGGGAACCCAAAGAACACCATCCGGTGTACGATGGCCCTTAACCTCAGCAACCAAATCCAGCCCGGACAATCTGGCGTCAGCCATTGCTTTTTTAGCCCGGTAATTAAGCTGTTCTGATGAATCGGCATCGCCCACGACAATGATTTGTGGACGGTAATACGGTATCGTCGGGTCACCGGCCACTGATTTAAAATCGTTCTGCCCGGTTTTACCGGCGGACTCATCATCCCAGATATCCACTGACTCACCGGTCGTACTGGTGACCGTTCGGGCATGGCCTTGCGCTAAAATGGTTAACTCGGAATAACACCCCCTGAATAGAGCTGCTTTCTTCCAGTGATAACAGGTTATTTCCTTCACCGTTCAGGTTCATCACTAATGTGGCCACCGGTGGCGCGTTATAATCCGGCCCCCCCACCACCAGAGTGCCGTCCGGTTCAAACCACGGCCACAGGCCACGACCGGCGGCGGCTTTCGCTAATGCATCCCAGGCGCGCTCTCCCGGATTAATGGATGCCTTATCATTACGCGATGAACTTTCTGCCTGGATGCGAATTTTTGTGATACCCAGCGGTCGGACTATCCTGGCAATGACTTCCTCCAGTGCTAACTGTGCGGCTGAAAATACCGGTGCGGCACAGTCAACCAGAATACCGGCATCGTCACGTCCGTTCAGTGCCAGCGAAAAGGCACCGCGCGATACCGTCCGGGTGACGGTATCGATACGGCCAGACAATACCGTATCATTGGCCACGCGGACAGAAACACGCGCACCACGGGCCACATTGTCAGGAAATACGCTATCCGGAAGCCCTAATGTCAGTTGCCAGGCATCCGCCGCTTTCAGAAAATCACTGTCGATACGGTAATTTGACCAGTCACTGTGAGCCTTGCCGCCAACCAATAGCGTTATTTTATCGTCACTCACCGCCGCTTCATTGGCCTGGCTGTTCTGACTATTATCGGGTGTAGGCATTAATAACATCTCCGGCATTCACCTTATTCGGGTTACGTAATTGGGGATTCAGACGCTGTAATTCGACGGCGCGGGAATGGTCGCCATACCATTGGTGCGCTAATAAACGCAGACAGCTATCGCTTATCACGGTTTTTTTAGTGAGTGGCGGACGTTTAGCAATAACCGTTAACCCTAAGTTTTGCAGGTCTAATGCTACATTCTTTAATTGAGCCACGACCGGCTGCCACAGCAGACCAATCGGCGTGGTGTCTGAGCTAATCGTTTCCTGCGCAGGTTCATATTGATGACGTATCCGGTCGATAGTGCTCTGCATACGCTCGCGAACACTGTCAACAATGGTTTCAATATCATCCGGAGATAATACCGCCGTCTGAATATCATCACTCAAAATGGCGGTTGCCGCGTTCGCCAGCTCGCCGACAGACTGAACGGCATAGAGTACGGTAACATCAACAACGTCATCCGGAGCCGATTGGGCGGGTACTGGGATGGTTGCCGGAACATCACCATTAATCAGGTCCGCCGGTAACGTCACCACCGCATCCATACTTTCCAGGATACTATTCCAGACAGGGATAACCGTGGTTGGTGTGGCAGTGATATCCGTAGGTGCAGCGGTATTCATGCCCGGACTAACCGGCCGTAAGGGTTGGTTAGCTATTGTAATTGACGTTGTGTTATTACGCAGAGCCGGGATACTACTTCCGGTTTTACTGGTGTCCATCTCTAGCAGGCGTTGGAACTCCCGGACGAACTGAGACGGATATTTAAGAAAACCCTCAAAATCATCAATACTGGTCAGGATGTCAGATTTAAAGATGAACAGCGTATTTAACAGGGTGTTAGCAATCGCCCGACCTCGTTTTAAAAGGCTTTTAACCATGTTAATCGGGGCCATTATGGCATCAAAAAAACTGGCCACCTGTTCGACTAATTCATCCAGACGATCGAAGATAGCCGCACCCAGTTGTTCCGGAAGCTGCTGATTAAATAATGTTGTACCGGTACGGTCCTCCAGGAACGTCAGATCCACAACACAACTATCAACATTATCCGCCACATGCTTAATTTCATATTCAATTGCCAGTGCGTGAGGAATAGAGCCGTAAACCGGATGGACTAACTCACCCGGCCCCGGCTCATCTAATGCGGTGGTAAAACGCTGCAATCTGGCATCATAATCATCGCCCCAAAAAAAGGCGGTGAACTTATAACGGCGCGGTTTTCGGCCTAAATCTTTCAGGTCACCACCATCAATAAAGGGATATTCATAGGTCGCATGGGCGCGGCCAATAGAATCAGTGACATCTAAAACCTCAAACCTTACCCCACGAAACGAAGCTCGCTGTAAATTCTCTGACCAGGCCATTAGTAATTTGCTCCCCCGGTAGTACGTGTACCGTCCTGCACGTTGTACTGATTAACGAGTTCAGCCACCATTTGACCATCTATCATTAGTTGCGTGGTCAGATTTAACGGTGCCGGTGGTGGTGCCTGGGTTGATGCAGCATTTGCCGATTTTTCGCCATTCAACGCGGCCACAATGGCATCGGATGAAACACTGGCGACATTGGGAGAAAGTGGAGAATCGTTATCCTGAAGGTACTGTTGAATCCATTGCTCGTTTTCAGCCGCGTAGCCACTGCCGATTTGGTACCAGGGTTGATACTTCTCACGTGCCGCATCAATCGTATTTTGACCATATTTGGCGCGGAGTTCAGCCCATTTTGCCTCACCACTTTTTAACTCGTCTTCTTCTTCATCGGTATTAAAGGTTGCCATTGAGGTGACCGCCAGTGCCAGACCACCCAGCTTCACAACACCACCTAAAACTGCGCCAGCTCCGGCCACATCCGACATATCACCAACGCTGTCGACAACGGATTCCGCACCGGCTCCTGCTGCCGCACCGGAAACCGCGCCACTAAGACCACCACCACCGGTTAAGAATTTCATCCCGGCAAAGGCGAGTGCAGCAGCCGTCATTGCCTGAATGGCTGTTGCCGCTCCGGCAGCGGCTGCGGCCAGTTCAGGATATTCCACACCCAGCTCAGTCAGGCGACTTGCCGCATTACCGAGAGCGTCTGATAGTGGCTTAATACTGTCCATTTGCGCGAAGTCAGCGACATTTTTTGCCTGTTCAACTTTGAAATCGGGAGTGTTAGCAATAAAATCGAAGTCTTTATCCCCGGCACGTTCGCCCGGTTTTAATGTCCGCTGCTCATTAATTTGTGTATCCAGTTCTTTTTTATAGTCCTGATTATATCGGTAGGCTAACAGGGCCATCAGCGCCTGACGATCAGCGACTATCTGACTGACACCCGCCCCCTCAAGAATGTCAGACATTGAATCCAGCGTAGCTTTTTTTTCATCGTTATTTTTGGTATTGGCTAAGCGCGCTTTTAGTTTTTGGAATTCTTTATCCTGGGAAACGGTCGTATCAATGATACGAGAGAAAGCCTCTATCGGGTCAATACCATGCTCACGGGCTTGCGCCAGAGTCTTAGGTAAATCAATACCTTTACCGTTAACCTTAACTTTTTTAGCCGCACGGGCAGCGTCGGCGCTGTTAATTTTAGCCAGCAGGTTAACAACATGAGGCCTGCCTCATCACTGGAACCGGCAGTGATACCGGACATTTCATTAAGCGCCAGAATCTTACCGAAGTCATCAATACCACTCATACCCGTAGCGCGGGCCGCTGCCATTTGAGGTGCCAAATGTTTGGCCATGTCTTTCAGTTCGAAGTTTCCTGCTTTACCAGCAGCTATAGCCATATTAATGGCGGTTGGAATTTCCTCATCAGATAATCCAAATGACTGTTTGGCTTTTACAGCCAATGTAGCTAAATCATTAGCTGATGCCTTGGAACCGGTGGCATTCTTCATAATATCGGGCAGCCACTTATTCGCGGTGTCATAGCCCACTGCGCCTGATGCCAGCATGGTATTCATTGCATCAGCAGCATCCTCTTTTGTTCCTCCTCCTGCGGTGACCGCCGCTCTAATCGATGCAGCTAACTTTTTACGCCCCGCGACACGGCCAGCCATATCCTCATTACTAAATGCCGTATTGGTCATATAGGAAAGAGAGCGTTCATAAGTCATCTGATTTGAGATTGGTTTGGCAATGACCGCTGCACCGGCAGCTAAACCGCCCGCTAAACTCATTGCGTTTCCACCCCAACGTTTAAGATTTCCCATCCGTTGAGCGGCACGGCCCACACCCTGCATTTCGCTTTTTAACTCACGGACGCGTTGTTTCATACTGCCGTATGCACGTTCCTGCTCGCGAGCAGACATCACACCACTTTTAGCCAGGCGATTATAACTGGCGATAGTTTGGGCGATTTCTCGTTGAATGGTTTGTTCGGAGCGGATACCAAGATTTTCGCGTGCTTTTGCAGCACGGCGAAACTCTTCAGCAGCAGTACGGGTAGAACGGACAGATTGTTCAGCAGTTTTCTTCTGGACATTACCCGCTTTCGCGGCCGCTTTTTCAGCGTCAGTGACCGCTTTCGTGGTGCCCTTAATGGCCGTGCTCAGTTGTTTTGATGCCTGGTCATCGGCCGTTAGCGTCATGGAGGCTTTAAAATCACCGGACATCTATTTATTCCTCTTCTTTTTAGGCCGCTTCTGACGCATTGATTTCAGTTTACGGACAGCGGTTTTATCCGCCGGTGGTTTCTTCCCGTTTAGTACACCCAGCACCGCGATAAAACCATCTAACTCAGTACGGGTCATATTCATGACCCGTTCCTCAGACAATCCGCAGCGACCTAATGCCAGAACCGCTATACGGAGTCCGGCGAGGCTGGATTCCCGCCGTTGCGCTTTACCTTAAGACGAGCAATCGCGGACTGAAACTCATCGTAATCGTCTTCCGTTAGCTCCTCCATGAACAAGGCCGGTGTGATATCTTCTTTCGGAATATCGCCCAGGCTAACGATAGCAGACGACAGAACCGCCTGACGGTAGAAGGTATTTGCCGTATAACCTTCAATCTGGCCATACGCCTCTTCGGTTTGTTCTAATGCACTACTGGTATCTCGCATCACCGGTAGACGGATTTCAAACTCATAATGAAGCGTATCATTATAAAGAATGCCGTTTTTCAGACGGCCACTCTCGGTTTTCTTGTTTTCGGTCATGACTCATACACCTTACGCATTGCCGACATTTTGATGTCGATCTTGGCTTCGTTATCGACGGTATACTTACGCCCGACTTCAGACGTGAAACAGTCCAGATAAGAGTACCGTTGACCACCGCTACCACTGAGTGGGGTGATAGTAATTTTCACACCTTCCAGATTTTCCCAGTCAATATCACCATCCAGCGGTACCACGGCGGAAATATCCAGATCATACGTTGCAATACCCCGCGAAAATCCCTTTGCCACGCCTTTACTGTTCATGGTTTTAACGATTTTCTTACCGGTATTAATCTGTTCGCCCAGGTCAGTTATCTCAACCTCCCGGCTATCGACGTCCATCACAATGGAGCCGATATACTCTTCAATAGCCATTTTTTATCTCCCTGGGTTACAGGTATAAATCGATGCGGGACGCAATAACATGCAGCCCGTTAACCACATCACTCGGAATAACGCAGTCGTAACGGCTGACATCCTGACCATTTTCCTGCACGATGAGGTAACCTTTATTGGCCTCCACATTTTCGATAATCTCTGCATCTTCTAATTTCAGCAGCACATCGTAGAGTTCAGACCAGACACGAGCACGCGTGCGGTTTGTCTTTTTACTGTTCGGGAACCGTAATCCCAGACGGGTATTACAGGATGTACGGACATAATCCAGCGTTCTGATAGTGGTAATATCCAGTAACGCCGGGTCTGCTATACCCGCAGGGTTAACGGTATAGGTACTGATGGCGCGAACAATCTGCACCGCGTTGCCCGGACCAACCTGAATGGGTGTCAGGCCGTTATACAGCACCATTTCTTGCTCGTTACGACTGATACGGTCTTCCAGCGCCACCACATCCATACCGACGATTTCAACGTTATCGAAGGGCTGAGCGGGGTCTTCTTCAGCGGCCAGAACGGCAGCGTAAGCCGATGCCAGGATGGCCGGTAGTTTTTCAGAACCGCGATACCAGGGCATACTGATACGGCCATCATCGACCGAACTGGCAAGGGTAATGCCGGTACCTGACGTACCTGTCCACCCGGCACAACCGACTGCACCACGCTGCTCCATCGCGCTACCGGTGGAAGTCAGATGGTCACTAAGCGCATTCAATGCCGTTTCGGTACTGAACGGACAGGCCAGAACGTGATGACCGGCAGCAAAAACGGCATCCAACGCCGGTTGAATATCCGGGTCCAGTTCGCCACCCGTCATTGCGGTCACTGTCAGCGTTAATCCGGTGGCGGTTGTGACGGCTCGCAGTTGAATATCATTACCCCATGCGCCTTTGGTTTTACACGTCAGGGTGATGGTATCGGTTGCCAGTGCGGCGGATACTAACAGGTCGGTCTTTTGCGTTAACGCGGTGACTAGGGCACTGCTAACCGTTGCTGCCGTTGATGCATTATCAATGCTGATATCCACGCGTTCGCCGGATACCCACACGCTCAGGGTACCGCTTTTCGTTGCCGTACCAGTGATTTTAAGGGTGCCGGTAGCGGCCTGGCCTGCGCCATCATTTGGCAAACCAATCACATCTAATTGCAGATAGGCATTTGCCTTGATGGCCGCTCGCGTCATGATGTGCGCCAGAGAACCGGCACCGAAGTATTTCTCTGCTTCAACGTCAGAGAATACCGGTACCGGCTTTAATGACGGGACACTACCTGAAACCAGCATGGGGGCGATAACTAACATTCGCTGAGGATTACCGGGCAGTGTATTCACCGCCGTTCGGGTATTGAACTCAGTGTATACACCCGGTTTACGAATGCTGTTTTTAATGGTATCGAAATCAATCTGGGTCATTTTGCTTTTCCTCGGTTTACCGTAGGCGTTGATTCCTCGTGAGTGGGTTCACCGGGCACTGGCTCGTTGACCGTCTTGGTAGACTCCGGCTGGCAGAGAACCAAATCACCATCTTTCACTGCCCGGCGGTAATATGCGGAACTCTCCACGGGTACCGGCTCGGTGGTGATGTACTTTTTAGGATTATGCTCCAGCGGGATTTTTAACCCGGCGCGAGCCTTAACCAGTAGCGTTGTCATCCTGCTCTCCTAATTTGATATTGCCTAACACGTCAGCACTGGTGTCTGTTCCTGGCTGATGATAGCGAGTACCAATGCTCGTTAAATCCGGGTCAGGGTCAGATAGACGACCGTGATAAGTATTAAATGGTGCATCCTGGTCGTTGGGGTCATCAGTACGTAATGGCCATTTACCATTTTCCAGCGCGTTCTCCATCCAGTAGGTGTCAAACTCACACGCATAAACGGAATAGCCCCGGTCACGGGTTGCGGTGTTAAACAAGGTTTTCACCCGACCAGGCATAAACTCCTTAACCGCAAGTCCCAAGTCCTGACCGATGAGGAGCCGACGAACAGACTGCACCAGAAGGTTACTGCCAACTTCGTTTTTATTGACTCCACCCTGACGGGTAGAGGCTTCGCTGCGGGGGTTATAATCACCCACCACCACGACAAACCGGCCATGTGTTTTATACTTCTGGTGCGATGTTCCCGACGGTTCAGTTTTTGTAATACCGCCAAACGTCACCCAGATAGCCGGGAAGACGCTGACGATACGGCCAACATCATCGTCCAGCTCACCGGCATAACTGGCGACTTCCCGGACCATCTTACCCAGACCCGCCTGTAGTCGGGCAACCAACGCTGTTTCAATATCCGTAATCAAAATGCGCCGCCCCCCGTAGAATCACGCCCAAACTGGCGAGAACCAGAGTAGATTTTCACCTGAGACGAACCCTGAATAACGGAACCCGTATCAGTACGTCCCAGGCTAATCTTGCCGCTGGCGACCTGAACCAGGAAACGGATGGCATCGTCGTATCGCAACTTAATCTCATCCGATAAAATCCGTTCCGCACTGGCAAGTTGATAACGGGCGATATCACAGCATCGCCCGACTAAAATGCGCGGTGCATCCGGCCAGGGCGTGGCGTAACGACCAACAAGATAACCATCAATTTCTGCACTGGCACGCGATAGCGCATTATCCATGACGCTCTGGTCAATCTCGCCGGTGTGACTGTGATCGGTGAGCGAAATACATTCGCGCTCACCGAACGTTGTCACCATGTCATCTCCGGTTGCGTAGCTCATTACTTCGCCTTAGCGCCCGGTTTGTCGGACTCTGGTGTTTTTAATGCTGTCAGTTCAGCATTAAGCCGTGCTATCTCAGCTTCAGCATCGGTGAGAGCTTTAGTACCGGCAACCAGTTGGGCTTGCAGGTCATTATTTTCACGCAATGCATCAGCCAGTTTTTGCGTCAGCTCATCGTTCTTAGACTGACCATCCAGAACGTCTTGATAAAGCGCCTGTACATTGGCATTCAGTTCAGCTAACTCATCGTTTTTGGCGTTGTTGGTTGGCTCGGTAATATGCACAATCAACATCGGCTCATTCTGAAGCCGTTCAAGTTCATCTTTGGTGAACCGATCTAACGGGTAGGAGGTTGTCGTCTCGCTGTGAGCAATACCACAGCGGCGGAATCCTTCACGTTTACTGGTAATTTGAATAACTTTTTCCATGACTGATTACGCCTCTGTTCCGGTTGAACCATACGCGAGCTGCCATAAGCCATAACCACCCGCCGCACGCGCTTCAACGCCAAACTTCAGCAATTTACGCATGAACACATCGTCCGAATTTTCGTCGGTCTGTTCTACGGATTGCGGCGCTTTACGCTCCTGGTAGATAAACGGCATCAGCGGTTTACTGGTATCCAGCAGGTACCAGGCGGTGTCTGATGTCAATCGCGGTTCGACAACCACTTCACAAGCACCTTTATAGATATTGGCTTTACCATCTTCTAAACGGTCGACCGTCATTAATGCTTTTGCCGTATCCTCAAGGGCCACAGGGACTAACAAAATATTAGGGCGAACGTTCAGCGCGCGGCCATCGTCATCCTTTACCTTTTGCATTTGGGTGCGAGCTGCACCAAATGATGCTTTTGCTGCGGCCAGGCTATCAATGGACAGCGCTTTCGTGCTGCGGTTGGAGAAGGTCCCGGCACCCATAGGATGGTCAGTATCAAAGAAATACTGGCCGTCGTAACACAGGCTGTTAAAGGCGGTATTCACCAAACCGAAAACGATATCATCAGGAAGCTGTGCCCCTGATTCACCGGCTGATTTGGCTTGTAGTGCATATTGGCCCGTCTGATCATCTTCGAGATCGTTACGGTCAACCTGGATGGTCGCCTCCCAGTCTTCGTTGACAACCGTGTATTTAAACGCGGCCAGCGCTTTAAGCACTTTATCGCCGACCCATTTGCGCATACCAGGGAAATTCGACAGCCAACTGTAATCATTCACCTTACCGCTGGACGGGACTTTCATGGCAATTTTTTGCCACTGGGTTGGTGCGCTCTTTAGCGCATTTTGAAACGTCGTTTTCAGATTCAAAAAGAAAACGGCGATATTTTTCTTGTTCACGATCATTTGATTGTTCCTTAAAAATTGAGCGGTTGACGCGAAGGTTTACGCAATCAGCACCCACACCCCATCGGGATTGACTTCAAAAACCTTACCGGCAACCGGGTGTCCGGTCGCGGTCGCCGTGGCAGTAACGCTATTGAGCAGATAACAGGACTTGCCGATTAATGCCCCGGTGACGGGTGCAGCACTGTCATTCGCCAGGAAAAACAATTTGCCACGCATGACCACTACAGCCCGCTCACCGGCCGTACCGGTACTGTTATCAACGGTTTCGTGTGCCATACCAATAGCGGTGGTATTAGCGTCGCCACCTTCGGTAGCAAATCCGGAGGACTTAACACACACGATATTACCGGCGTGAATGAGTGCTCCGGCATCAACAGGAACGGCGATAAGAACGCCGTCTTTAATCCAGGTATTTCTGTCGCCCATTGGTTATTCCCCCTGTAGCAACTTGGCGATTTCGGCCGGGTCATTACCGAACTGATTACAGATAGCCAGTTGCTCCGCATCCAGTTCGGTCATAATCAGGTTCTTTTTATCCACGTCCGGTTTAGTCTGGGTATCAGACTGTTGTCCGGTTAGTGCGGCAATCTTGGGCGCTTTATCTAAAAAGCTTTTCAGACTATCGACACTTTTGTTACCCAGGTCTTTTGCCCAGGCTTCCTGGACAGGCAGGAGACGGCCGTCAGACAAGGCGGCGGTAACCAGACCATCAACGATACTTTCGGTGGAGGTAATGGACACCGCCGCCAGTTTGGCTTGCAAGTCGTTAACAACTTCAATCGGCGCGTGCTTTTCCGGGTCGTAAGCTGTTGCAGTCAGCGCCACAATCTGCTCGTCTTTTTGCGTCAGCAGCGCTAACAGACCAACACTGGTCGCCGCCATACCCTGACCCGCAGAGACGGCATCAATAATTTTTTGCAGTTCCGCCACAATATCTTCGGCGGTTGCGGTTGCTGGTAAATTCAGCGTCCAGCGCAATGATTGCAGCAGGTTCGCCAGTAGTTCTTCATCCACGGTGATGTTCTCCGGTGAAGTTGATAAGGATGCCAGACGACTGGCTGCGGCTAACATCACCTCATCCATTCCATCCAGCGCGGGGGTGTTAGTTAAAGCCGCGTGCAACAGGCGCACGACTTCGCCTTTTTTGTTGTATAAAAAAGTGGGGGAGATAAAACGGTATTCACCGTTATCAATCATGGTGGCGGCTGTTTTTGTCCAGGTGACGTTAATGGCATACAAACCATCATCGCGCCATTCCAGCGCGTTATACCAACCGGCGGCCGGTGCAGGTTGTCCGTTAGTGACGGTACGTAATGTTTGATGTTCATAATCAATCACGAACGGGTTTGTTGATGAGGCCACCTGCTCAATCAGTACGGACGCCAGTTCAGCCGTTAACGTCCATTGACCACTTTCAACATTGTGGGGACGGCCGTCTACCGCTGCAAATTCACCCGCCGGAAAAAGCTGGATCTCATTCGCAGTAGCCTGATTAATTTTAAGGGTGAGTGCTGCAATACGTATTTTCATACCGCAAAAATAGCGATATTACACAGCAACGAGCGGGTGACAGGGTTCAGCGATAAGTGGAATATCAGGAGAAAATAAATAATGAATATGGGGTAATGATACAACCGCTGTTAAACCCCTTTTAAAAACGTTTAAAAGCGATTTAAACAAACGCAGTGCAACCATGATACAGAAAAAACGAAGAAACGCACCAGAGAGATTACAGCGCATTTTCACCTGCTCAGTCAACCAGCCCTCTAAAGTACCGCTGTGCCGTTTCTTTCATTTTATCTATATCACTATCAATCAACTGTAAAAATGGTCGTGCTGGCATACTGACCGTATACGCACCAACATGAGCGTTCTGCACAAAGTTAGACTGGCGTTTCGGGACAAACCGATTCCCGACTTCTCCCGACTTAGATTGTTTATAATACAGTGACGTGGTCCGGGCTTTCTGCCTAATATCGCCGCCCTGATTGTGAATCCTGGCGTACTTAACATTGGTACCCACAACAGAGCGGTCATTATCATGGATACCGCGAATACTGGCCGCCAGTCGCCCTGACTTTTGCAGTATCATTCCGCCTTCACGCTTTTTAGCATAAGCGGGAGACCATCCCAGCCAGGCCGGACGACCCTGTTGTTTAAAGTTTTCCTCTACCGCATCCAACATATCCCCGGTTAACTGACCCATCAGCTCACGGCGGTTACGGGTACCTTCCAGTAATTTAGCCAGGGATTTTTCATACAGGGAAACATCGATTTTTAAATGAAACATCGGGTTATTTCCCCGGCTCCGGACTGTTAACGCGGGTGAAATCCATCAGCAGATTATTGATGACGGTTGCAACATCCCACTGGTTTCCATTTTTCCGGTAAAACTTAACGTCGGTACCGGTGCTTATCACCTGGTCTGGTTCATCAATAACAGACTGAACCCAAATGTAATCGGCCCGTGTCATGTCCTGAGCAGCAAATTGCTGCATCTGTGGTGCTGCTACCGTAACAGTTTGCTGCTGCATACCGGTGACTTTCATTTGTTCCGGGGAGAGTACGCCGACGGGGTACTGCTGTTGTGGAGCCAGTGATGAAACGTTATTGAGTCCTCTGGCAAAATCCGGACCGGCTAACGAACGGGAAACATACTGGCGAGCGGGTTGGTAATCATACTTTTCTAAATTAGGTTGCCAGGCCACCTTACCAGGATTAAACCCAAAACCCGGATCGGGAACATACACCTTGTTACTGGTCAGTCGTAGCCCGGTTGACTGGATAGTGGTATTACCATAGGGTTGCTCGACCTCAACCAGGCGGTCATCACTGGACTGAACCGTTAGATTATACTGCGTTACATCTGCCTCTGAACGCGCTCTGACTCGGCCACGACAGCCGAAACCGCCAGGTGGGTAGAGAAAGTTCCAGACAGGATCATCATAACGCGCAGTAAACCCATGAACGGCTGTACATGAGGCGCGGGTACGATTATCCATGACCTCTACGCGTTCCCAGTATGGACGATTTGCAACATCCCCCATCTGCTGAACATAGCGACCCGCGTTATAGTTAGTGGCATTGTTGGTATCAAAAATGGTTTTCAAACGCCGAGGGGTAAGCTGCTTACCTTGCAGTTCTCCCGTCTCCGGGTCGGAGACCAGCCCTTTACCTATCCAGCCTTTTTGTTCCAGGGTAGGTAACAGGTTCTTTTTAAACTCTTCGTAGGTTTCACCGTTTTTTAACGACTCATTTAATGCTGTTTCAATATCCTCTAAAACATCCAGCTTCATGACACCAGCAACGGTGAACGCACGGGCATGTGCATCAGCTTCAACATCATGCCAGTTAAAACCAATGACATACCCCTTACTTTCAAAATACTGGATAGCCTCTTCGGGTTTTAACGTAAATGCATATCCCAGTTCAGCCGCATTAAGTGTTGGCATTGAGCCGCCCCCAGATATCAACAACAAAAAATGCCTGGCTGAGAACCTGACGTAATGTTGAATCATCCAGCGCCGGGTAGCTGGCCGCAATAATATTCATGGCTTCGTCAGCGCTTTTACCTGCACTTAACGCCTCAATCATAGGGGTGAGTAATTCGCTCATCGCCTGGTTAATCTGTTCAGCCGGTAATGGGGCGTTCTCCATCGTTATCATGGCGGGGTCGTCATTCTCTGATACCGGAGAGTTCAGCGCGGCCAGTTTTAAAATGGACTGATTCAGTGCGGTCGGGATAGGTGTCATGGTCACCCGTGGCTTTAATACCGGTTCGCCGTTTTTCGCCGCCGGGATACCGGTTTTTTTCCTCACCCATGAAACCGGAATATCGTCCATGCCAACATCATTAACCAATGTCGCCACGCTATCCGCAAAATCAGACAGGTCAATTTCTTCATGCGTATCAAATACCAGTCGAGGTAAACGGCGGTAACTGATATCACCATAACCATTTAATGCCGCCAGCATGGATATCAGGCTCTTAAACATGCCTTCTAACTGGCGAGCATCCGATGTCATCAGGTCATGGCGCACTTCGTTATGAACATTTCCTAATGCATTGGTGGAGCTTTTACCATCGGCCTGAGTCGTGAGTGTGCTACCCAATACCACTTTAGAAACCGTGCGTTCAGCCCAGTCAATCATCGCCTGGAATGGCTCACTCCCTCCGGATGCCGCGCTTTCAAACTTGATTTCATTTCCCTGCGGGAGTGCGGCTACCGCGTCATGGCCTAAACGAACCAGGGCATTTAATATCTTATCCCGGTCTTCATCACTGGTACCCTGAGCATAATACGCGATGCGAGCCGGTAGACCATAAATCTCCAGGAATTCAGCCAGGTCACGTAACGCAAAGTTTTTAAACAGGTATGGCCAGACTAATACCCGGAATAATCCGGAAGAGCCAATAAACCCGGAGCGAGCGTTATGACGATGAACCAGCCAGCCAAACGGCCATAACTCGCTACCACTCTGGCCGTTCTGGTAGGTACCATCATCCAGTACGATTTTATCCCCGTCCTCTGGTCGAGTATTGAACCAGTAATGAGGACGTAGCATGAGCGACTCAGGCACCCAGATTTTTTCCTGCATTTCCCAGGCGATTTCCTGACACGAAAATCCATAACCAATTGCGGTCATACCATTTAAAATAACGTCTTCCAGATTGGGTATGCCTTTAATCCATTCGCTGACGGCGGCCGCCAGATTCTTTTCTTCCGCTGTGGCGTTCTCCGGAGGCTCAATGGAATAATCTAACGTCAGCAGGACGTTTTTACGCTTCTCCATTTCCGCAAACAAATGGCCGTCACGCTCTTCCATATCGCCGAATAGACAGGCTTGCGCCGTTAAATTGCCTTGTTCCGCCTGTTGTAAAATACGCGGCAGCTTGCGGATATTTAATCCACGGGACGGATGATCGGGATAGACTCGCGAAATATCGGCGGTCTTCACCGTTTGTTGGGTTTTCAGCGTCTCTGATTTTAACGGACGCCCATACTGATCTACGATTTGTGGCATTGTTACCACGCTCCTCTGTCAAATCGTCCGGCATCGTTATCACGGCTACGGTTCGGTGTATGAATTTCAAATTTGGCGGCACGAGAAACGGCCAGAGACCACAGCATATGAAGCGCATCCGGACCGTCATCATGATCGGCTTTAGGAAAATGACGTAACTGGTCAATCAGCGTTTGCTGTGAAGGGTGTAATCGAATGAGACCGTTGGCCATATGAGGCTGCAATGATTCTATGCGCAACAATTTATCGGTACTGGGGATAACCGGGATTGCCGGAACCGGAATACCACGCTCGGCTGAACGCTGGACTAATACGGTTCTTAAAAATTCCTGAAACTGAACGGATTCAAATGACCAGGCCAGACAATGATATTGCCCCTGGTACCGGATAATATCTTCAATGATTTTATCCGGTAGACGGCGACGAATGTCTGCTTCAACAACATCCAGAATACCGGTGTAACGATTGAAACCACCCACAAGTAACGCGGAAGGGTCACGACTTGCACCGGCTTTACCCAGACTGGGGTCACAGGCACCATAAAATATCCACTCATTCAGACGATTAACCCAAAAATTAATACAGCCGGTAAATATGGCATCTTCACCACTTACCGGGTCGTTTTGATATTCTGAATCAAACGTAGAGTGACCATCCCGTGCCCGGATGAGCATCAGCGCCAATAGTGGTCGGGCATCCCAGGACACTACCGCACCTTCGAGCATTTCAACTTCATTATCCTGGTAATACTGCTCCGCTGCTTCCGGTTGCCGGTTACGGATCAACTCTTCCCAGGTATCCCAGAGTTTCATATTGACCGGCCAGCGAACTATCGCCTTGAATCTGGCTATCGTCCACAATGGATTATTCAGGGTACGAGAGAGGACAGAATCGTAGTGCAGAATGGTACCGATATAGACAATATCCGTTTTGCCTCCGGCTTCACCCAGTGGCATTACCGTCTTCGTTAACCAGTTTTGTAACTTATCTCGCTGGTCCGGATTACGAACTAATTCGTCATTCTCTATATCATCCAGGATAACCAGATCTGGTCGATATGGGCCGTGCCGTAATCCCCGGAGTTTCTTACCGCTACCGGCTACTGTCACCTTAATATTATTACGGGTGACAACGGTCCCCATTTGCCAGACTCGGCCCTGACCACAAATATCAGGATAATCCAGCTTTAACCGGGGGTTAAATTCCAGTTCTGCTTTGATGGCTTCCAGCATGGGGTAAGCCTGGTCAATAGAATCCATTATGATGACCGGGTAATGCTTGGACCCGATAATAATATTCCACAGCGTAAATAGCTGGCTGACCAGTGTCGATTTAGCTTCACCACGCGGTGCAGCTATCGCGTCGCTTTCGCCTTTAGCGCTTGCCACAATCTGGGGGAGACGTTTAAACAGATAGCGGTGTAATTCACTCTGCGAATCATGACGAATATAATGTGGGAAATAAGTCTGAACAAAGAAAGCAAAACCATTTTCCTTATCGATAACTCTGGCACGGCGTTCAACAGAGACCTCTGCATCAGTGTCAAAACCAATGCATTCAGCTTCGATAGTCTGACGCAGACTGGTGGCGTATTCGACCAGACCTTTTTTGAACTCCCTGATAGAGAACTTCTTGCTCATAACTTCAGACACCTACAAAATGAAACTCAAAATATCAGATACTGTTTTCATATCTAAAAAAGGATATTAAATTGGACGATAAACATTATTCATTACTCAATCTTCTGGTTGAAAAACAAACCGGTACTCTGTTAGATAACCACACCCAACGCCTCCCAATAAATGGTATGCAGGTACTGTCTTATTTATGGCCACTAAATCAATGCTTCAAAAACAGATTTCACCAAATAAAAACTGTTCGTTATCGTAAGCAGTTTGAAAGAGAAGCGGATACCGCTATTAAAAACTTTATTTTTCATGATTCTGACTGGTCAGAATATCCCCTGATTGTCTGGCGTATTCTTCTTGAGCGCCTGATTCAATCCCATATCCTCTGCATAGCGAATGAGAAGGCTAACAATACCGTTATGTATATGCCTACCGGGTTATCGCCATCAGCAAAGACAAAGTTTTCAGTTTTGTTTTTAATGTACAAAATGAAGCTCCCGTACCCAGTGAGTAATGAAACAACGTTTGATATTGATGCTGTTTTTCCGGAGACAACAGACAACCTTCATTAAATAACTTACGGTGCGTACGTTGATATATATTCATAAAAACAACCTGGTAAACCACCCTAAAAAAATGATTACTATCCCGGAGAATAGCTCCGGGCTTAATCTGCCTGAGTCTGATTAATGTCACCCAAAGGACTTCCCTATTTTTTCACCAAAAGGTTCTAACACTTCAGCAAAAGCCGAAAGATGTTGAGGGTAATTCTCTGAAATAAACGTACCCAACAGTTGAACAACTTCCAGGGCTGTTGCTAATCGGTCCGTCTCCGGTAATACACGGCGACTGGCTGCCGTAGCCTTACTGAATGCATCTGCAATACTGGTTAACAGTTCTACACTTTGTTCCGGAGGCAAGTCGGGATTGCTATTAATGCGTTCAATCACACTCTGGAACTTAATCACCAGACTGGTTAATACGGTCCGGGTAATATCTTCCAGTGTTCCACCGGCAATGGTGTGAGCTGTACGGAGCTTTTCCCAATCATCGCCCTTAGCCAACGCCTGAGCTTTCCAACGTCTAACCGTGTCAAAGGGTACGCCGCAGTCAGCCGACACTTGTTCAAGTGTTAGTTGATTAAAAATGTACTTGTGTCTTACGCTTTCCCTGATTTCCTGCGGCCATGCCATGTGTTCTATTCCTCACACTCAACCGGTAATACTACCGACCTGTCTGCGGCAGGGTCTTGCCGCTGTTTTTCAATTTGCCTGATTAATGCTCTCTCGCAATTTACCCGTGTAATAACGCCGTATAACACCACGTTTAACTCCAGCGATTCACCCCAGGTTAATGCACCCGGTTCACTTCCCGGTTGCGGTGGCAATATTGGTGCTGTCAGATTTGCAGGAAGTGGTGTGTATGGCGGCGCGGCCCCGTCCTGAGATATCCCACAACTGGCGAGCAGCATCACTATTAATATGCTCGCTGGCACATGGCTGAGTTTTAACTTTTTCTCGAATTTCAATTTTTACCCGCTCCGTTTTGATCTCGCCTGATAACGCTGATAATCCTGCCAGCGCTGAAAATTCCGCTTCCCGATTGAATTGTTTTGCCTGTGCTGTCTGTGCAGCCTTTGCCGCATCCCGTTCGCGTGTTACCTGCTGCACTTCATCCGCCAGTCGTTGTGACTGTCTGAAAAAGGTAAACGCCGCCAGCGCCAGTAAAACAAACGCGCCAATAAGCAATAAGTAGCGATACGACGACATCACGACTCCCGTGTTGAGTTCGCAGCGTTAAGCTGCGGTAATGGTCCGCCAACAGGCAACGGTTCATCCGTAGGCCATCGGTACTCTTCCACACGGTTACGTGAAAATGCCGCGATATTGACCGCATCGTTTTGATTACCGCCCAATAACAACAGATCGCCATTGCTATTCTGGCCTACAACAAACGCCACATGACCGCCTCCAGTGCGGCTAAGGACTGCAATAGCGCCTACAGCAGGTTGTTGCAGTTTAACGCCCCAGCTTAAATAGGATTTGGCCGATTCGAATCGGCTTGACTTAATACCAGAGTGTTCCAGTACGGCACCGACGAAAGCGGCGCACCAGGGCGTTTCATCATCTTTGATACCGCTACGCTTAATATCCCGCCAGAACTGGACGATTTCAGGCGCATGTTTAGTGCCTTTAATTTCACGTAACCCCAGAAATTGACGAGCCAGAGTTAACCAGCGCGGCTCAGTTTGCTTAGTCATTTCACACCTCTGCGACGTGTTTTAAATAGCTCTGAAATATTGCCTTTAGCTGAGTAAATAGCGATACACAGCACCAAATTCAGCACAGTCTCCGCCCAGTCGATATAGACATATTGTTTAAATACGATACGAACAATCACAACAAAGCAGGCAACGGCTAAAAAATAGGAAAGGTAAGCCCGTGTCGGATTATGTTTTTTATTACCACGGCGAAACGTCATTAAACGAATGATTATCAGCGCACAAATAACAACGTTAATGGCTAACAATGGGTTATCAAACATCACTCTTCTCCCTCATTATTGCTATCGCGTTTTTTAAACCAGAATCGGCTCCATATTGATTCGCCGTCTCGTGATGGCTTGCTAAATGACATTAGGACCCGAACGGCGGATGCGGACGTGATTGCTGCACCAAATGATTGAGGTATGGTCACATCGCGCAAAGGTACACTAAGAACAACAGTCAGTATTTTTGCCGCCACATCAGCACCAAATACACCGAGTGCGATTGAGACTAAAAATAGAATAATGCGTTGCCAAACGGGGAAGTCGATAGCGGTTGCCATGAATACCGCTGCGCCTGCAAATGAGGCGATAATGACGCTGGGGTCTAGTCCGGCTAAATATCCTGGAACGGCTACCCCTAATAATAAGCCTCCGCTTACTACAGCACTGGTTGGCTCAGCCATAAAAAAAACTCCATAGTTTCAGTATGGAGTTATCATGGGGGATTACTATTTAATGAAGCGGTGGAAGGGGTTCAGCGCTTTCTAATTTATCTTACAAGATTGGATATTGACTTAACCAAGAACAATGTTCAATAGGATTTAATTAACCAGTAGTAACCTAACATCAGTGCCCTTTATTGTTAATATCATTCAATTTAGACATTAATTGGATGCCAGCATGAACTTTTTCCCATACTTTTGCATTATCTGTTGGATGTATTTTACTACAATCAACAGATTCATTTCCCGCATCACCGAAGTCAGCGTTTTTATTCGTCAATAAAATTAACTTTCGCCACGCACAACCACTAATAGGGTCTTTGGGTATATAACCGTTAGCGCCTTCTTTACCCCAACCATTCATGTAAGAGTAAGCTAAATTCCTCTGACTAATATAATCTCCGGCAAGTGCTTTAGGTAGTAATGATAGTACACCAGGATATTCCTCAGCGCTGATTGCATGACTTGAAAATGAAGCAACAACAATAGTTGCAAGTATCAATTTTTTAATCATGGATTATTCACCTTAAAATAAATTCTGTTGATGATTACTGCTATCCGCATTGTGTTGATGTATCAACTTCCAGCCCTGACGGTCGCTAATATTAAACTCAGGGCAGAGTCGAGCCATTGCCTGGCGAGTTGATAACCCTTTATCCAGATTTTCAGCAATGGCCGCAACAAATCTAGCGTCTCGCAATTTCCGGAATGCTACATCACAACGAGGAATATAAAACTGATCGCCGCCCAGATAATCAATCAATTTTTTTAATTCATCATCATTGAGTACATCACGCAACATAGTATGGACACCACCGCTACGCTCTTTAGCCAGGCCCGTTTTCGCTGACAGCGTAACACCACCAAAACGGCTAATCAAACGTGCAGTGGCGGCATAACCAAGGATTAATACTAATGACTTCGCAGACTCAGGTAATAGCGACTCTAACCGTTCCAGTTCGTCACGATTGAATGATAGCTTCATGATGTTCTCCGGCCATGACGTTTAGCATCAATAATCAATGCCTGCATCAGTTTGGTTAATTCTGCTGTGGTCAGCCATTCAATAGCCTGCCGTTTAAACATATGAACGGCCATGCTCTCTGCATACTGCCAGGGGCGATCAGCCTCTGATAACAGGGCTTCAATCTTTCCCTGAATCGCCTTTCGGCTCATGGCCACATTAGGTGTACGACCATGTTTTTTTGATGATTTACGCGGGAACCATTGTCCGTGCATGTACTCTTTAATGTTCTCCAGCTCTTCCAGGGTACATTTTGTGGCACTGGTTTTACCTCCCGTTATACGGGCGATAACGGAGCGATAAGTCGAATCATCCCATTTTAGATAGGTCTGACCGGCTTTAACCCCGCTAATTAGTTTTTTAGTCATGATGCTCATTCCAGCTCCCCCTTAACTCTTGAATACCGCGACAGAGTTCAGATAATTCTCTGGCAAAAAAATCGAGGTCGCTTTCCATACCATTATCCAGCCCATCCCAGTCACAAGACATTTCAGTAAGTGACTTAACCATGCGGTCTAATCTTGTTAACTGGCGTTTGGATAGTTTCAAATGCTCGTAATAAGGATTATCTAGCAATTTCATATATCAGCCTCCAGTTTTGCTTTAGCCGTTCGTATACGTGCTTTACAGTTGGTTTCCTCGCGTTTTAATTTTTCCAGTCCTTCTCGGTGGGACTTAATCTCTAGCCTTAAACTGGTTAACTCCCAGGCTATAATGGCTTCTTTTTTTGCGACAGAATTAATCCAGTCGAATGGATCGACTACGGCCTTACAACGTCGGCACGTGACAGAACGCTGATGTTCATTAATTTCAATGCGTTCATGACGACAATAAACTTCACCTTTTTTAGCTTTAGAAACATTCAACATCTCTTTGATATCAGCGTTTTCATTAAAGCGTTTCGTAAAGGCTAGAACATTGTCAGAGTTGTCTGGATATTCGGTTTCGTTACTCATTCAACCTCCAGACGGGCGTGACCGGTCACATCCGTTAAATTTAGTGCGCGACAATCACGGGTAAACCAACAGACTGCCTCGCCTTTAAACGCAGCCTGACAGCCTTCAGGTAAAGTGTTGCCACAATGCTGACACTTACCCAAACGGGCTTCCTGACGCTCTAACCGCGCAAGTTCACACAAAAGTAATAAAGATATGCAATCGTTACGGGAATAAGGTTCCCGCCCAGGATTACGTCGAACACGTATAATTTCCAGTGCCTGGAATTCACGGTCACACAGCACAGTTTCAAGCCGATGCTCTCCGAACCGTTTGGCCTGGTTTGCCCTTTGGCGGCGTTTACGCTCCGCGTTCTGTTGTTTTTTCTTCAGATTAGTCATTGTTCCAATCCCACCATTATTAAGCGCAACGAATAGAAAACTGGGTAATATTGATGCTGTACAAAAACGCGGCAGCTCTGTCCAACGTTGTCCAGGTCTTGTAGTCTCCACGCCGTTCGCGCAGGTAATACGACACACCACAGTTGCGGTTGATTGCGAACAGGTGATATAGTCCGTTAAAGCGCTGGACCACAAATTCATCAATCCCGCCGCTTTCCACCAGTTGTCTAAATCCTGCCATTCCTACTAATTCATTTTTCATACAGCACCAATCCGATTACTTTGGTTCACCAAATGTATTCATTTGGTTAAGGTGTTCCGCACAATGCGAACAAATACCCGTACCTTTAAGGCGATTAACCTGCACCCAATAACAAGGCGAACCAGCTTCATCAATGCAGGCGCGCAGATCATCACACCCACAAACGGTACAGGTAGCAACGTCCAGTGGTGACAACTTCGATACGGTTACACCACCAATTCGGCCACGAACTTTAACGACAACTTTACCTTTCGCTGTTTTCCATGCCTCAGAATCAGTCACCACAATCTCACCGTCGGGAATTCCAGGATTGGGATAATAAGTAAACGGCGTTCCTATGGGATAAAGCAGGTTAAAACGCCTTTCCGGCATATCGCGTAGTAAACTCATGGATGGATCCCCCGTTTTGTCTTGTACAGTTCAACAGCCTTTTTCAGTTCCTGCTTAAGGCTGGCTTTATTGATGGCATAGCCACGAGAGTCATAGAAGCGAAGTTGTGATTTCTTCGGGTATGCCGGATACTCTATGGCGACGGATTTGTTGGTCATGGTATAAATCCGTTTTGCACCATCTTGCTGGTACTCACAGCCGGTTACGCTTAATAACATATTGAATTCTCCACTTTTGCCTCACGCGCAACCGCGTTAAAATGGCGGCTACTCTCTACGGCGGCTTTTAGCGCCACGTTTGATTCATACATAAAAAGCAGTTCTAAGCGTTTAGCCTTAATAAATTCCTGCTTTGCACCTTTGCTGTTATCCCATCCATCAAGCAGAAACATCACATCCGCCTCTTCAAGCATTGCTAACGTGATTTTCATGTACTGTTCATGAGCTAAACCATCGGGAAGAACGGCAGGATTAAGAACAACAAACCCTTGTTCCTCTAGCACTTCAGCCAATGAGTTAAAGGTTGTGCGATTAAAATCGGCTATTCCGGTCATTGGTCCGGAAATAAATACAACAGGCTTTTTATCGCTCATGCTGTGCCTCCGTTATTCAAATTTGACCAGCCACGATCAACTGCCGCCTGACAGTAATTCGCACGGCGGCGACAATAATCAGCATTGATATCTAATGCTGCTAAACCGGCTGCTTTCATCCACAGTTTGATGGCCTCAAAAAAATCATCGTTTTTCTCCAGCTCCGTCGCCTGAACCGCGATGTAGATAAAACGGCGTTCGATTGATTCAACCAATACCGGTACGGCATTTCGATAACTCGCAGGATCGCGGTGATACTTTTTAACTTTCTTCGGCGAACCAAGAGCCAACTGGTAGCTGCGACGCTTGCCTTTCCAGCCTTTGACGATTAATCCCTGCGCTACGTCATACTGTAAAAGCGATGCCACGCAATCCACCGGAATACCGGTATACTGAAATAACTCGTAACCAGTAGACTCGCCGAATATCCGTAACGACTGGCGTAAAGATTCTGTTTTAGATAAATTCTCAACCATTGGCAGGTACCTCTTCTAATCGACTATTCCAGCAGTTGATTGCAGAATTAAACGCTTGCTCATGAGCGCAGCGACATTCTTCCTTACTATTAAAACGGAAAGTATTAGGTTCAAAATTACCTGGAATAGATGCGCCACAACACTGGCATTCAACGCTGTAGTAAGGCGTCCATGAATTATCAACAGTTAATTCATCTGACGCGCAAAATGGACATGGCAACAGAGATGCATCGACACCATGTTGATACTCACCGTGTGCTGCAATATCTCCAGGTTCGTTACCATAAATAAATAATTTCATATAAAACCTCCTGTTTTAGGCGTAACGCCGCCCCGGCGGGTTTACGCCATATTTAAAGAGTTATTAATAAGTTTTTAAATTAACCCGCTGGAGTCAGCGTCTCTATTTTTACCCAATGTGGTTCACAGTTTATTTCGACTACTGTGGAATCCGTTAAATCTCTTGCAATATCAAGCGTTCGGACAGCACGACCACCACGCAAGATTTTATTAGGTTGATAAATAAAGCCCGAACCAACAGGATATTTCTTATTAAATTCCTGAGCGGCCATATCACACCGCTGCAATATCTAATGGGATCGCAATTAATTTGCCATCAGCTGCTTTTTCACGAAAATTAATATAAGTTTTTGACGTTGCTATCAGTAGAGAGTCCGCAATTGCATCCATAGCCTGTAACCAACGTTCATCATCAATCTTGATACGACGTAGCGACAGAATGCGGCCAGTGTTCAATTGACCTTCTTTATCAACGGCAAACGCATCTGTAACCAGAGCGCGTAGGTTAGCGTTCGCACCCTCTGACCATTCGTGCAAACACTCATCGATAATCTCTTTCGCAACCTGTAATTCCGGCCCAAACACTAAAGTGTCTTGAACTTTTATCTGAATTTGCTGAGAGCCATCATAAGAGGAAAACGTGACGTTCCCCTTAACCCCGCCCATCTGACGGTTATATTTCTCAGCCACTAAATCTAACCAGGCATAACAATCGGAGAAGGCTGATGTTTTGAAATCCATTAATTGCACCTGGATTTTTTTAGCAGCAGCAATCTGAGCACGGACAAATGCATCCATTTCTAAATCGTAGGCTGGTACTTGAGAGATAAGAACAAGGCGTTGCTTACGGTCCATCATATAGCCTTCAGGAATGGCAACGACCGGAATACTGGTTTTTTCTGACATAATAAACTCCTATTGAATGATTTTTGCGTCTATCAGTTGATATGTCCCACTCGATAACTGCTGAAAAAGATATTCACAGTGGGCTTGTGATTTGTTGATTAAGTTAAGTTCTAACTTGTTGATATCCTCCGTTCCGCCCTGGCGGTACTTCACCATGACTGCGCCTGTTTCTTCATCACAAATGACCTCGATTTCCAGGACTCCGGCCACGTTTCCTCCTCAATGTAACGACTCCGACCACACGACCTTACAGCCGTCCAGAATGAAAATACCCTGTTTGAAATGCCCACAGGGCCACAACCAAATGAGACAAACTGAGCGCGACCATCGCGTACCATTTGGTCACAGTACGAACAACGAGCTACTCGAATAACAGGAGAGCCACCATTCAGCATGACATTTTTGATGGTCACGCCGTTTTCGCTCAGTGATTCCATCACCAATTTCATACGAATGACCGCAGAAATTAACGCTTCATTACTTAAATAAACTTGCATAGCAACCTCTTAATTAATCAGCATTTCTGACATCTTACGTACTGCTTCAGTACTGACAGTTTCGCCGCTAATCAGACTATGACGGTGAACACCACGCAGTAGTTTGAATAACCGCCGTGCATTACCGCGAGAGGCGTTAAACAGTTCATCACTGACGGCAGGCTCTGCGGCATCGGGTAGGACGCTAACGGCGATATCGTTGATATCATTACGCGGCAGTACATCACCCAGAGGTAGTGCGAAGGCCACGCGACTGTAGAGCTGCTTATATTCACCTCGCTTTCCCTTCAGGTTGATAATCAGACGAGGCATCCCCGCCAGCACGACACCAATACCGGCTTTATCGTGAATACGGCGAATCATTTCCAGCGCCCGATAGGGCAGGTTTTCAGCTTCGTCAATCAACAGCAGACGACCGGAATCACGCAATGCGTTAACACAGGAATCACTCAGCTCATGAATGTTGCCACGGCGGTTTAGTCCTAATTTAGAGCACAGCTCTTCCAGCACTACGCGAGCGGTATAACCAGGGTCAGCCTCAATCAGCACTGCATCGCGGTTCTCGGCAGCGTACTGGCGCATAATCATGGTTTTTCCCATACCGGCATCACCATAGATAACGTTGATTTCACCGTCCAGGTGAGCCATACGAATCACCTCCAGCGCCCGGCGTGCGGTAACTGTTGGCACGAAACAAGCGCACAACTTCTGAGAACGTGATTTTTCAGTCTCACGATTCAGAAACTGGCGAAGGTCTTCCTCCAACGCGGCGATATTGCCCTGATATTTATCCTGCAAATATTGGTTAATCACGGCGGGTGATTTGCCAATCGCACGCGCTATTTGAGACTGAGACCAGCCCTTAGCGCTCATTAATTCAGATAATTCATTTTTAATCATGGTGTTACCCCGTTATTTATGATGCGTGCCGTTTTTTCTCAGATATTCATCACGATCGGTTTCTAAGAAAAAGAAAGGTTTTTCGACAGGTACCGGCTCAGGCGTACCCAGGAACTCACTAAAGGATTGGACTGGTTTAGATTCCAGAACTGGACGGCCTTCGGCCTCAATCTCGCGGCGGTGGTCGTCATTGAGTTTCAGGCGACGAATGCGGCGTTTTTCCATCGCGTCCTGCATTGCATTAACCGGAATTGCAGCCTGTTTGTTACCGTTCCAGATAGCATCACAGACATAGTCGCCATTCATACGGCGCACAATCACCCGGCTGGCATCGTGAATGTCATATGCTACTCGGACTTCCTCACCGTCCACATTAATTAGCGCCTCAGAAAAGTACTGGTTATTCATTAGTTCCAGCCAGCCGCGCTGAGCTACACGAACCTGTTCTGGTTTGAACATATCGCGTAACTCAACCTCGGTCAGATATTCGATATCATCCCCTCGGTTTCCAGCGCCAGTCGCCGCGCCTCGGCAGGTGTCAGGTGATGTCCGTCAATTTTGGGTAGTTCACTGTGCCGGTGTTGAGTGTTGTATTTTTCTACCTCCTCGGTAATCACATCTAGCAGTTGATTCCAGGATGGCAGTTTGGCGATAGCCTTTTTTTGTACCGCGTTCAGATCGCGTTTGTTTTCAATAGCACGAACCGCTGACTCAATGGTTCGGCCAGTAACGCGAACGCTCTCGCGGTCAGCGCCAAGGCCGTTATAAGTAGGAAATTTTTGCGCTATAGCGCGGGGTATGACACCGTTTAAGCGTTCGATAATGCCGCGCGATTGCGGATTACCTGGAATAGATGTCATGTGAGTAATACCGAGACGCGGAAAAATACCGGTTATGTCAGCATCTAACATTTTATTAGTTTCACCGCCGCCGTTATCCGAGTAGACAAACAGGGGCTTGCCATGACGTTCCATACCGTAACGGTAAGCATCGGCCACGGCGATAGCGCTTTCGGACAGTGCCAGGCTCCAACCAACGACGTAACGGCTACGACCATCAATAACCAGCGTTAGTTCAGGTGTAAACGGGTGACCGTGAATAGGATGCGCAACCTTCATATTCAATGATTTACCATCAGCTATCCAACAGCCGTTAACAGGCATGGTCGACCAATCACGTTTTTTATAGGTTTCCAGAGCCTTAGCGGCAGAACCAGTAAGACGGCCGCGAGCCTTTTCGCGCCGGGGTAGTTTGTTCATAGCCCTGCGAACGCTCATATAGGAGGGGCAAGCCTCAATCATTGCCGGTTGGTCGGCGTATATTTCCGCCCACTCATCACAAAATGAACTGTATGCAGCGGTAATGCTAGGTCCGTTTAGATTGCGCCAGTGAGCAAGAAACAGCGGAAACCAGCCAATATGCTCTGGTTTTACAGGTTTACGATGTCCGGGAGCTAAAAGTGCCAGGCGTTCTGCGCCGTCTGCCGCACGACAATAATCAACAACCCAGCCATTCAGCGACCTGGCACTGATACCAACGCGGGAACCTTTTTTAGCGTTCGCGGCATCGGCGTGAGACTGAAGCGCGGCAGGCAGGCTACTCGAAGAAATTTGCGTACACAGAAAATGAATAGCTTTAATCCGAGACATACCTGCAGACTCAAGACGTAACACCTCATTAACCAGAGCGCATCGAGCGTCAGCAATCGCCCGTTGCTTATTGTTTAATTGTGCGGTTTGCTGTTCCAGTAAAGCCGGACATTGGCGCATTAACGCCAAACTTTCGTTATGGCCAACTGCACATCTTGCTTTAATAACCGGTTTAACAGGGCTTTTAACATCAGCTAACACTGAATTATAGTGGCGAGCCAGAACGGCTTCACGGGTTTCGGCAGGCAGACAATCAATATGATATTCAAAGGCTTTGCCTCCCTTACGGCGACGACGCATTTCAGTATTATCAGCAACCACTTTATCCAAGCGGTTACGCACATTGTGTTCTCTACCGGGCATACCTGGTAAATCGACACATTCTTTTGCTGTCACCCAGAACATAGTCATATCACGCTACCCTATCCGAATAACGACTAGGCCAGATTATCGAGGGGGAAACACCGATACGATTCGCGATGATTTTTTCATAGCTCCGGCACTGGCGATAAAACACGTTACGCATTGAGCCAGCTTTAAGACCTAGTTCCTGTTCCAGTGAACTAAGGTCCACTCCGCACTGGTCGAGCGCAGCATGAATCGCCTTGCTAGACCAATCCCGGCCACTATCGACAAATAAATGCGTGAGGTCTTGTTTATGCGCTAACACTGTGTGATCCTCTATGGTTTTATATCGTTTTCGATAATCAAAAACGATTATCGATAACAATAAATATAGCGGCAGAAAAAACCGAAGTCAAATAAATGTGACGGTTTATTCTGCGGTTTTTTCCTGCCAATATTAATAAGGAGAAATCGTATATATGTCAGATGGTTATTACGAAAAAACCGCATTTAAGGAAGAAGAGGTAAAACGGTTTTTTCTCAATAGTGGAATAAACCTCTTTGGGAAGAGATTAAAACTCGCCATGAATAGCAATGGAATCAAGACCAATACAGCGATGGCAGTAAAGTGTGGAATGTCAGAAACTGTTATTAGAAATTACGTTAATGGCCGTACTTACCCTACGTTAGACCGATTGGCCATTTTAGCAATGGCCTGTAATTGTTCAGTAAACTGGCTGGCCTGCGGCGATGAAAAAGAAGTTAGGATAGATTATAAAACCGAAAAATCGAATATAAATGACGAATCAAATATAGATCCATTAGCATTTGCCTTTAATCGGCTTCATGACCAAGAAAAGGAACTTATTGTTGATTTTGTTCAAAGAGAAGGGTTAAACAGTCTTTTAAGGCTGATTTCAGAGCGTATGCAGATAGGGACACACTATAACCAATCCATAGAAACTTCAGATTCAAGTGTACCGTGGGTTAATGAGGAAATGCGAGGTCAATTAAAAGAAACACTCATAAGCATGGGGTTCGATAGAAAACGAATATCCACAATAAGTATGTTGTTTTCGTTGCCGGAGGCGCAAGCGAGAGAGATATTATCTCAGCACGCGACACATGAACGCGATGGTACGTCCCAGGATGCCATAAATGACAAACAAGATCATAATAAAAAGGCGGGCTAACGCGTAGCCTGTGGCTAAACATTTAACATTCATTTATTTTTGAGGTGGGAGCTACCACAAAGAAAGATAATAAAATAACCTTCTTTTCCCGTTTTTGCTCCTTTATGGTAATAATTTTTAAAAGGTGTTTAAAAGTCAGTTAATCTATGATTATACCTATGCAAAATATAGTGCAAAAAATCATATTTTTGACCATTCTTAAAAAAGTTATGCAAAATAGTTAAATTACCGCTATCCCTTATCACAAGCGCCCGGCGCGCCATCAGGACCACCATTCCACCTATGCAGAATTAATCACCTCCCCACAAGTAAGATAAAGAACACCGTCAATGGGTAGCAGCAAGGTATCCAGTACCAGTGAAAAGGGAAGATCGAGCAGGGCGACAGGACGACTAATATTATGTAGTAAATCTATGCAGAGCTGTTGATTAGATTGAGTAGCACATTGTTGCTCATCACTGGTAAATAGCCACTCGACATTAACACTGGTTCCGGGATAGAAGGGGGTACTGGGCCCTTTAGTGGCCCGAACTATTGTGCTCATACAACCGGATAGTTGAACGCTAATTAAGATAATAAAAACCAGTGCTAACCGTGATCTCATAACAGAAATATCCGTTTTGTATTATGTCGTTGCCTAAAAATAGCAAGCTGTCGATTGATTGAAACGCCTGGTTCAGATTTGGCAATAATTTAAAGTCGTTTAAAGACCACGGATGAGTTATAACTGACTATCTCCACTGATCTCATCTAACGACAAACTAAAACTCGGTACAAATACGTTAATGAAATATTCCATTTCCGGGCTGTGGCGAAGTTTTAGGGTCTTTTCCAGCCGCTGTTTCGCCAGCGTGAATTCATTATTTCCGGCGGATAGTTCTTCCAGGCTTTTCAGATAGGCACAAAGTGCATCAGCCTGTTTAACTACCAGTTTTTCATCTTCACTGTAGTAGTTGTCATCCAGAACAGAGCGAAAGTCTTGCTGTAACTCTTCGGGTAACATTTCAATCAGTTTAAGCTGCGCCACTTTCTCTATCTTCTTATATTCATGGGCGATTTGCGGATTGTAATATTTGATTGGGGTAGGCATATCACCGGTCAGTACTTCGCTGGCGTCATGATACATGGCTAACAGCGCTATTCTGTCAGGGTTCACATTGCCATTAAATTTTCGATTTTTGATTACCGCCAGAGCATGGGCAACAAATGCCACCTGTAGGCTATGCTCAGAGACGTTTTCAGTGCGGACATTACGCATCAGAGGCCAGCGGCTGATTAATTTCAGACGTGATAAATAGGCAAAAAAGTGGCTTTGGGTCTGGCTCATGATGGTGTACCTCTGTTGATGCAAAAACAAGGCTAGATTGTGGGGAGTTATCGCGTTGAGTGCAAGCTGGAGTTAGCCTGAAGAATGGAAATTATTGTACGCCACGCTAATTTTCGTCACTTATATATTAAGTTAGTTTCATCTCTTGAGTGTTAGATTCAAATTTTACGGCCTGCAAATGAACATTAAGGCTGAGTATTTATCAGAATAACTGAATAACATCAGATTGAATTATTTCTTCGATATTTTACAGGTGTGTCATCAACTATCTTTTTGAATTGCCGATGGAAGTAACTGACGCTTTGAAAACCACACTGCGATGCAATAGCAGATAAGGAAAGTGAGCTTGTTCTCAGCAGGAAGCTGGCCTTATTTATTCGCAGTTGCGATATGTAGTCACTAAATGACAATTCGGCAAAGATAGCTAAATCCCGTTTTACTGCGCTAATACTACAATGTGCATGATCGGCCACATGTTGGAGTGTTACTGCTGTGGTGAAGTTATTATCGAGATAATTTAATATTTTTTCCACCCGTTGGTTTTGATAGGGCAGGAGTGGATGTCTGTCAGAGATATACTCAACACCTTTATCTTCAATCAACAGTTCAAACAGTAATACAAGCAAACTCAGGCGTGTTAGTGGTGAACTACTGGCAACAATTTTTCTGAATAAAGACTCACTCCGCTTTGCGCACTCTTTAGAGAATTTAATGGCAGGTGATGCTCGTGAGAATAATTGACTAACTGCACGGTACTCTTCCATGCCGCTAAGTAATTGTCGGTTAAGCCAGGTCTGTGGGATCAGAATGACAAAAATCTCACAGACAGAATCCATCCGAAGACTTTTCCATGAGTGAGGTTGATTGGGGGCGATAAAAACAAGGTCAGGCGAACTAAAGTCAGAAGTATGGTTGCCAATATAGCGTTTCCCTTTGCTGTTTAGCGTCAGCGTTAGCTCATATTCTCGATGATGATGCCACTTGAACGGTATTTCATGCCCTTTCAAGTGTGTTGAAAACCACGAGGATGTTGTTTCATACCGGAATGTTTCACGCTTGAGCATGGGATACCCCACATGAGAATTTAAGCTATTAGTATAGCATTTTGAGCTAATAGTGAATTTTAAGATTATATTTTTCTGGAGAATGGACGCAACTACTCCTGACACAGAGCAATATAAAATGATTACTGATTACTTTCAGACAAGTCTTCCTCATATCAATAGCGTTTTAATGAACCAGAAAGATCAAACTGAGCGTGTGGCGGAACAGATGGTAAAAACCATTCGGGATGATGGCATTATCTATGCTTTTGGAACAGGTCACTCCCACATGATCCCGATGGAATTGTTTGGGCGAGCAGGAGGATTAGCCAATGTGTGTGCGATGCTTGATGAAACCATCTTAAACGGTGGTGGAGCAAGACGTTCGAGCAGGATGGAGCAGTTATCGGGGCTTGCCGAAATTATTTGGCAAAGTACGCCGCCAGGTCGTGGGGATATGCTTTTTATTGTCTCAAATTCAGGAAGGAATGCCGCGGTTGTTGAAATGGCGCTTAAAGCCAAAGAGGAAGGTATTTTTACTGTCGCCATCACTTCACTAGCGCAATCAAAGGCTAATGAGTCGCTGCATCATAGTGGAAAAAAACTTTATCAACTTGCTGATATTGTTCTGGATAATGGTGCACCTGATGGTGATGCACAAATGAAATTTGGCGATTATATAACCGGACCTTTATCGACGTTAACCGGTATTATTCTTATCAATTCGCTGGTTTGTGAAAGCGTACGGTTGTGTCAGGAACGTAACATTCCTGTGCCGCTTTTTCAGAGTCAGAATACAGAAAGAAAGACAAATAATAACGCGTTGTTTGAACGCTTCGAATCCCGAATTCCTCGTTTTTGAAACGAAAATAACGCGATCTGTCTGGAAAATGGCGCGGACAAATATGAATGGCGGTGGGGAACACCGCCATCAGAAGAATATTATTGCTGCTTATAGGTTTCTAGGAACTTAGCAAATTTACCGATAGCCATTTCCAGTTCATCCACCCGGGGAAGGGTTACGATGCGTACGTGGTCCGGATAAGGCCAGTTAAAGCCAGAGCCCTGAACTAACAGAACCTTTTGTTGTAGTAACAGGTCAAGAACCATCTGCTGGTCATTCTTAATATTGAAGCGTTTGGCATCAATTTTCGGGAACATATACAGCGCACCTTTTGGCTTCACGCAGGAGACACCCGGAATTTGATTAATCAACTCCCAGGCGCGGTCACGCTGTTCATACAGGCGTCCTCCCGGTTGAATAAACTCATTAATGCTTTGGTAGCCACCAATGGCGGTTTGAATGGCATGTTGCATCGGCACGTTAGCACACAGGCGCATTGAAGCCAGCATTTCCAAACCTTCAATATAGCCTTTTGCGTGCTCTTTCGGGCCGCTTAATACCATCCAACCCTGACGAAAACCGGCAACGCGATAGGTTTTAGACAGGCCGTTAAAGGTGATAGTTAACAGGTCTGGAGCCAGCGCTGCGATAGAGTGATGTTGTGCATCGTCATAAAGAATCTTGTCGTAGATTTCGTCAGCAAAAATGATCAGGTTATGTTCACGGGCAATTTGAACAATTTCCAGCAGCAGCTCTTTGCTGTAAACAGCACCGGTTGGGTTGTTCGGGTTGATGATCACAATACCGCGCGTGCGCGGAGTAATCTTTTTACGAATATCATTTAAGTCCGGGAACCAGTCTGATTCTTCATCACACATATAGTGCACGGCATGGCCACCGGACAGAGAGACGGCCGCCGTCCATAACGGGTAGTCCGGAGCAGGGATCAGCATTTCATCCCCCATATTCAACAGAGCCTGCATTGCCTGCACAATCAGTTCAGACACGCCGTTACCGATATAGATATCTTCTACGGTGATATCCCGAATTCCTTGTGCCTGATAGTGCTGCATAATAGCTTTACGAGCAGAGTAGAGGCCTTTGGAGTCGCAGTAACCCTGTGCTGTTGGCAGATTACGAATGACGTCCACCAGAATTTCGTCAGGTGCTTCAAAACCAAATGGTGCCGGATTACCAATATTCAGCTTAAGAACTTTATTGCCTTCTTCTTCCAGGCGCTTGGCTTCTTTCAGCACCGGGCCGCGAATATCGTAACAAACGTTATCCAGTTTTCGGGATTTCTCGATAACTTTGTTTGAACTTGGTTCTGTAGATGGCTTAATGATTTTTGGTGCAGTCAGGCTTTGTTCTGCGGCATCCAGCATGGCGTTAACCATAGGATCATCGCCTTTAGGCTCGGTCTGGTTTTCATCAGAAGCCACGATAATGCCAGTACTATCTGAGAGCAGACGCATAGTCGCGCCTGATGCAAAGGCGGGAGCGGCATCCAAAAGTTCTTTTTTTAAACGTAACGCCTGAGAGTTACCGCTTTTGAAGGATGTCAGATCGATCCATTCATTTGACCCTGTCATGCCACACCGCCTTAGTACTTTATTGATTGTATATTGTTGTGTATGTTTTCGTATATGGCAAATCCTACTATTGGATATACTTTATGGCAAGGGGGAGTTGATAAATTTCATTAAAAAAGTATTTGTAGGTGTTTTTTGGGGTGGTTGTGGTGGGTGTATATACATTTTTGGTGGCGGTGTTAATACATAGATGACTTCCGTGAATATTCCGGTCGTAAAATTTGAAGTGCTTATATTGATTTTGTGCTCGACCGGAAGACCATCTGTACTCGGCCTCAGAGTGTGTCGGGCCTGGATTCCCTAGGGGCGCTTCGTTGGCTTACGCCAAGTCGACCCCAACGGCAATCCCTCCCTCCAATGGGCTATCTTAAGATCTCAAACCGGTACTGACAGACTTATCCATCAATCTGATGCCGCATAAAGTCTGGTGGCAGATAATAAAAAAAGCAGCGTTCCCGCTGCTTTTTGGTGTTCATATACAACTGTAATCAGTTGACGGCTGTTTTCTTATTGCCGGGAATCAGGAATACAAGCAGCATCACAATCGCCGTTGGAAGTACCCATGCCATGCCCTGAGCTGCCAGCGGCATATACTCAGTTTGCGAATCCAGCAGCGATTTAATCCAACCCACGTTCTGCAGGCCCGCAATGCCGCGCATACCGTCCAGCAGGCTGAAAATTAGCGCGACAAACATCACAGTGCGGAAAGCATATTTAGGGTTTGGTAACCACGGGCGAATAAACGTCAGGGCAACTAGCGCGATAGTCAGTGGGTACAGGGCTAATAACACCGGTACAGACAGTGCGATTAACTGGCTCAGGCCCACGTTGGCAACCAGCGCACAGATAATACATAACACGATAACCCATTGGCGATAGCGCAATGGAGTCAGGGTAGAGAAGTAATCAGCACAGGCACTGACCAGACCCACAGCGGTAGTCAGACAGGCTAGCAATACTACACCGGAAAGAATCCATTGGCCCGGTTGGCCAAACAGTGCTTGTACATAGGCAGCCAGAACTACACCGCCGTTTTCAGCACCCGGTGCTACAGTTGACGATGTCGCCCCCAGCCAGAACAGTGAGATATATACAAAGGCTAAACCCGCCGCAGCGATCAGACCGGCAATCACCAGATATTTGTAGGTAGACTTCGGCTCCGTGACACCTTTACTGCGCAGTATATCTACCAGCAACATACCGAACATCAGGGCAGCGAAGGTATCCATGGTGTTGTAACCACCAATAAAGCCTTTGGTAAACGCGTTATCCTGATAGCTGGCGGCAGGGGTAGAAAGAGCACCCTGTGGCGCAACGATGACACCAATAGCCAGACAGATAAGCAGCAGGAACAGAGCTGGGGTTAAGATTTTTCCGATGTTATCAATCAGCTTGCCGCGGCTCCAGGAGAAGAACAGCGTTACCACGAAAAACAGGCTGGTGACGATAGCTTGCGTCTTGTCGAGAATAATATCAGCAGACAGTGTCAGTTGATTATCTTCCAGTGTACCAATCAGCGGTTTGATCGCCATCTCATAAGCCACCAGACCGGTACGAGGGGTAGCAAAAGCAGGGCCGATAATGATAAACAGCAATACGGCTGCAAGAGTACCGGTACCTTTTGGCAGATCGGTGGTCATGGACGGTAAACCACCGCCAACGCGCGCAACGGCAATAATTGATACCAGAGGCAGACCTACCGCAGTCAACAGAAAGCCAAACATGGCATACAGTACATTGGTGCCCGCTAACTGGCCTTCCAATGGTGGAAAGATGATGTTACCTGCGCCTAAAAAGAAAGCGAAGGTCATTAAGCCTAAGCCAATGGTATCGGCGCGGCTCAAACGTTGGTTCATGTGTTATTCCTTGTCTTAAATAACAACCAGTAACTTATTGATAATTTATATAAAATTAATGAATTTTAAAAAGCTAAGTCTGGTTTGAAAATAGATTAATATGTGGCAAGAAACGCTTATTTTGAATTTAAATTCAATTTTAATGAATAAAGCCAATTTATTCACTAAAACTGAGTCTGTTATCCAGCGGATTACCATTCAGGGGGATAGTCTATGATTGGCGGCCTTTACGCAATAGGAGTAGCATAAAATATGCAAAAATTTGGTGCTGAAACCAAATAATTGGATTTAATCGCTGGTTTATTGCTCATTGATGGATGTTTGGTCTAATTAATTCACTTATTTGTGGTTGTAAGGGCAGTCAAATTGCGTGTTAAAGAGGAAACTTAATGATTTAGCAAGTATTAACTGACTAAAAAGCAATCAAATGATGCATTAAATTAATCAATTCGAGGTAATAAATATGTGAAATATGATTCAATCAAAATAATTTGTTGGGTCATTTTATCTTTTTCACCAAAAGAGTATTTTTAGCTAACGCCAGTAGCTATATCAACTTTGCGCTTGGTATGGGAGTAGGATAAGGTAACTCAATCCTGATTGTTATTGGCGTCATTTAGCGATTATCAACTTACAGAGTGCGGCCCGTAGTTCTGTGGAGAAATGAAAGAGTTACACTATGGTACATCTGAAACGTCCTATTCCTAATCTTGAGCTTGATCTGTTACGAACTTTTGTTGCTGTAGCTGAAGGCAATAGTTTTGCCGCCGCAGCGGAGTCGGTACATCGTACACAATCTGCCGTTAGCCAGCAGATGCAACGTCTGGAGCAGTTGGTGGGTAAAGAGTTGTTTGGTCGCAGTGGACGCAATAAATCGCTAACTGAACACGGTGTGAAGATGCTGGGCTATGCCAGACGTATATTGCGTCTGAATGATGAAGCATGTCTGTCTTTAATGTATGACGATGTGGATGGCGTTCTGCGTATTGGTTCACCGGATGATACGGCAAATACTATTTTGCCCGAGCTGCTCTCCCGTTTCTCTAAAGCTTATCCACGGTTGGTGATTGAGATTGTGGTTAAACGCAGTCCATTTCTGATGGATATGCTGAAAAACGACGTAGTGGATATGGCTATTTCCACGGTAGAAAGCGTCGATTACCCCAGTCTGGTACTGCGAGTCTCTCCTTCTTTATGGTACTGCGCGACCAATTATGAACTCAATATTGATGAACCATTACCGCTAGTGGTTCTGGATGAACCCAGCACTTATCGTAATATGGCAATTAATCACCTGGAGCAGGCGGGTATTGCCTGGCGAATTGCCTATGTAGCCACCACGCTCTCGGGTGCCAGAGCGGCTGTCCGGGCAGGACTGGGAATTATGGCGCGCTCCATTGAGTTACTGGGTGATGATTTAAGGATTCTGGGTGAGGCCGATGGTCTGCCGCGGTTACCGGATATTAAATATAACCTGTATATGCGGAGTAATAGTCCGCAGAAGGCGGCGAAGGTGTTGTTTGAGTCGTTGAAGGGGATGATTATCATTCGGAGGAGATGACTGGCTAAGATATGAGTTAGTTTCGTTCACATATAGTTTTGCGTCAGTTTCGTCCACCAATAGTGCTGTGTTTGGATTGGCTATCGTGCAGGTGGCCGAGCAAAGGGCGCTGGGGCGAGCGCCCTCTGCACTCCCGCGCCTTCGCACCCGAATCCAGGTCGCCTGACGGCGACTTCCCTCCGCTTTCGTTCGGGTTTACGCACCGGCGCAGAGCCGCTCCCTACGTCGCTGCGCCTCGGCAAACATCCCTGTTTGGCGTGCTACCCTCTCTCAGTTGTCGGCTGAATTCCAGTGCTCTTTGTTAAAGGTCAAGGTCAAGGAAGGTCAAGGTCAGATCAAGATCAAAATCGAGGGCGTTGGAGAGATTAGGGGCGATAATTTTGTTGTTAGTTTATTTGATAAAAAAAGGCCCTTATCACGGTTAGAGTGAGATAAGGGCAAGGGGTATACAAGGAAATAATATTTTTTATTATTAGAATGACTTCACTGTGTCAGTGAGGAGTTTTGCCAGTTCGGTGACGGACTGATTTTCCAAATCGCTGACCAGTTTAATGACTTTTTCGCAGGCTTCCTGAGTCAAAATACCCGCTACGTTGTCGCGGAATTTGCGTTCTACGTCGCTGCGCTGCATCGGGTTATCCGGATTACCGTAGTTAATATCCAGACGTTTGCTGACCATGGTGCCGTCTTTCAGGGTTACATCAATGTAACCAGGGAAGTAGGTTGGGAAGGGGATCTCTCCCGGTTGGCAATAACGGTAAGAGACCTTTTTTGCCATCTCTAATACTTCCGGACGGGTTAACTGCTGCGGCTGGAATGATGAAAGATTCAGGCCATCATCGTAGATGCCGCTGGCGACCAGATATGGCAGGCTGAATTTTGCGGCATAAGGCGTTTGTGGAGCAAACTTGTTTTCTAATGGTTCGCAAATCAGTGCTGCAGCAATGGGGTCCACTACACAGTGAATACTTTCGATGTTATCCGGTGCGATACCATCCTGGCGTAACATACGGGCGCAATCTACAGTGGCGTGAGCAAAATGGCAGCATGGGTATGGTTTGATTGAGACATGCATCATCTCCCAACGCTGGCCTAATTCAGCATACACCTCTGCCGGTTTGGCATTTTCTTTGATACCGTGAGTGACATATAGCCCGTAACGGCCTTCAAAAATGGTCAGTGGCCCTGTCATACCGCTTTTGGCCATATAGGCTGATATCAGTCCGGAATGGGCAGACCAACCGGCATGGAAGCATTTTGCGGAAGAGCTGTTGGTCAGGTATTCCGCTACGCCGGAAGCCTGACTGCCGGTTAAACCAATAGCGTGGGCACAGGCTTCCGGATTCAGTTTGAGTAAATGTGCGGCGCTGCTTACTGCACCAAACACGCCGGCAATAGCGGTGGAGTGGAAACCGCGTTGGTGAAATGAGCCTTTGGACGCAATACCTACTCGGGCAGCCACCTCCCAGCCAATCACATAAGCAGCCAGCATGGTACGACTATCAAGATTCAGATCCTCTGCCAGCGCCATAACCAGCGGTGCCAGTACTGCACTACCATGAACAATAGAGTCGGTATGCGTATCATCAAAATCCAGTACGTGCGAGGCAATACCATTTGCCATTGCCGCATAGGCGGGAGAAAGCTTGTATGGACTTCCCCATATCCGGCATTCTCCCTGCGTGTGCGGCATTTCAACCAGACTGGTACGGCTGTTAATGCCGTTAGCCTGGACGGAACCCGCCAGCGCAACGCCAAAAGTATCTAATAAATGAAGTTTAGCCCGCTCAATAACCTGAGGGGGAATAGACTGAAAATTTTGTTGGGTAATAAACTGACTTAAATATTCACTGTGGGTCATGATTGTGTTTCCAGATTCTTTCAAGTGGTTCTCAGGGCTTATCTCACTAAGGCCGCTTACTGAGATTGGCTCTGTCAGGCTGAATCAGTGACAGAGGATTAATGATTCCCTCTGTCACTGATGAGGTCATTACTTCAGCCAGCCGCTGGCTTTAACTTCAGCGACTACGCGGTCAACTTGCTGTGGCGCGTTGCCAACATAGGTGGTTGGATCGAGAACTGCATCCAGTTCTTCTTTAGTTAATGCGGCTTTAATACGTGGATCGTCTGACAGCGCCTGACTGAAAGTACCGCCATCTTCTAAGCCGTGCATTGAGGCTTCATATACCAGTTCATGGGCCGTTTGCTTACCCAGTTTTTCTGACAGTTCAAACATCACGCGTTCTGCCAGCATAAATCCACCGAGGATATCCAGATTGCTGCGCATCTTCTCTTTCTTCACTTGCAGGCCGGAAAGCGTGAACTTCATGTTATCCATAATGACGGACAGCATCAGGCAGATTTCCGGTAACAGTTTCCACTCCATTTTCCAGATAGCACCATCACGTTCATGCTGATGCTTCATCAGATCTAACAGAATAGAGACGTTACCTTTCAGGGTATTGCTAACGCAGGAGGCGTTTTCAGTAATGGCCGGGTTACGTTTATGCGGCATGGTGGAAGAGCCTACCTGACCTTTGGCAAACGGTTCTGCCACTTCATCAAATTCGTTATGGGCCAGCAGCAGGATTTCATTGGCAATTTTGCCCAGTGTGGCGCTGATCATGCCCAGCACCATACCGTATTCGCAGAAGCGATCGCGGGCAGGCTGCCAGGATATTTCTGGCGTACCTAAGCCGAGGCGGGTTAGTACTCGCTGTTCCAGCTCATCGGCACCTTCGCCAAATGAGGCTTTAGTACCTACGGCACCCACTACACTACCGACAAACAGACGTGGTTCCAGCTGTACCAGACGCTCGTGATGGCGCATCATTTCTGCCAGCCAGATAGCGGTTTTATGACCAAAAGTAATAGGAATTGCCTGAAGGGCTAGTGTTCTGCCAGCCATTGGCGTATTACGGTGTTCTTCTGACAGTTTGAGTAAAGAGCGGCCGATCTCTTTCAGATCGCGCAGGAAGATTTTATGCGCCATTTTAAACTGCAATACCATACCGGTATCCATCACATCCTGAGTGGTGGGACCGAAGTGAACATATTCACCAAAGCCGTTAGCACAGGCATGCTCTAAACCACGAATAGTAGGTACCAGCGGATGCTTAGTTAAACGAACCTGCTCAAGGATGAAATCCATATCCAGACGTTCAAGTTTGGCGCAGGCGACGATCTCATCGGCCGCTTCCTGAGGAATAATTCCCATTTTTGCCTGTTCAATGGCCAGTGCTGCTTCATAATCCAGCCACATCTGCATACGCACATCGTCAGAAAAAACTTGACGCATCTCTTCGGTGGACCACAGGTTCTTCAGTAATACTGAATCAAAAACGCTGGTAGACATAATTTTATCTCCTAATTTAAATAGGGTTTTAGTAATGCGAAGGAATAGATAACACTCATTAGGTGTTATTATTTTTTTAAATATTCTGTAATTAATTTGTAAATTCAAATTATGGTCTGGTTTTAATCTTCCAATAACGAAAGAAGATAAACAAGGTGTTTTGGATTAATATTCCATTAGTAATATTAATCCATTGTTAAATAATTTTAATGTGTCGTTAAATGGTCTTTTTTCTGACTTATTTAAAAGTTTAATCAGATTTCTTAGTTGTGGTTTTATTTGTATCTATTTGTTTTTATTTGATTTAATTATCATATAAGTTTGTCTTCAATACTGTTTAGAATAATTAATGTATTAAAGTGAGATCGCGATCAATGTTTCAATTTATTTGGATTTTTTAGTTAATTTATCGGTGGTAGTTTCAATTAAGGCAACAAGGATATATCTGAATAATAATTGAGCTAAGATGATTTTCTTTTATATGTCGAATTAATTTATAGCCTGTTCAATTATATTTTTCATTAATCCATTATTTCTTATTTGCAATGAGGAATAAGGAAATATATCCGGAAATATTCTTTCTAAGGAGTAAATAATAATGACTCAAACGCGCAAAACTCGTCTTATTCATGGTGGCAGAGGACCAGCACGGGACATTGGTCCGGTAAATCCGCCGGTAATGCGGGCCAGCACCATTCTTTTTGATTCAATCACCACCTGGCGTGATGCCCGTAAACGCAGAGAAACCGAGCGTTTACTGAGCTACGGTGCCCGGGGTACTGAAACGGCTTTCGCATTAGAACAATTAATTACCGAACTGGAAGGTGGTCACCGCGCTCAGTTGTTCCCTACCGGGCTGGCCGCTATCGCCGTGACTATCATGGGTTATGCCCGGGCGGGAGGTCACGTACTGTTTGCTGATTCTGTCTATGAGCCAGTACGTAAAATCTGTAGCCACTTTTTAAAACCAAACAACATTAGTTATGACTTCTTTAAGGCCGACGGCAGTGATTTTGAAGCCAAACTGCGTCCGGAAACGCAATTGGTATTCGCTGAATCACCGGGTTCATTGCTGTATGAGATGTTGGATCTACCCGAAATCTGCCGTATTGCTCATGAGCGCAATATACCAGTAGCCGTAGATAACACCTGGGGTTCTGGCTGGTTATATAACCCGCTGGAATTGGGAGCCGACGTTTCGGTAATTGCTGCAACCAAGTATCTGTGCGGCCACTCCGACGTGATGATGGGTATTGTTGTCGCCAACGAACAGGCGTGGAATCAAATCGGCGAACTGCCGGAAGCACTGGGTCAGGTAAGCAGCCCGGATGATGCCTCTCTGGTGCTGCGGGGAATGAGAACACTGTCTACCCGTCTGGCGGTACATGGTCAAAACGCGATGACAGTAGCCAAGTGGTTACAGCAACGCCCTGAAGTGAAGAAAGTCTATTTTCCTGGGTTAGAAGACCACCCACGTCACGATCTCTATCAACGCGACTGTAAAGGATTAAATGGCCTGCTAACCATTGAGCTACACCCTCAATACACCTTAGCTCAGGCTGAAGCCTTTATTGATGCGCTGGATCTGTTTGGCATCGGTGCTTCATGGGGTGGCTATGAAAGTCTGGTGCTGCCGGCCAACGTTAAAGGGGCTCGCAGCGCAACGGACTGGAGCCAACACGGGCAATTCATTCGCTTCCATATCGGTCTGGAAGAGGTGAGTGATTTGCTGGCGGATTTAGAACAGGGAATTCAGGCGCTGAAAGTTTGATGTTATCCGGCGGGTGAGTCGTGGAGTCATCGCCTGCCGGACCTGACTGTTCAGACCAATTTAATGAGGAAAAATTATGCTTGGCGTTATTCTTGCCTTATTGGTGACGGTGCTGGTGATTTATATGCTGGCGAAGGGGTACAAGCCCCAACCGGTTCTGTTGCTGGGTGGTTTATTGTTGATGGGGTTAACGGTCGCTTTTGATATTGGGCCTTTACTACCGGAAAAAACCACCACCAACTTTGAGTTTTTTGACATCTTTAAAGTCTTTAGTGATTTATTAAGTTCAAGGCTTGCAGGTTTGGGTCTGACTCTGATGGCGATTGCGGGTTTCTCTCGCTATATGGATCACGTGGGTGCCAGTAAAGCACTGTTTGCAGTGTTTGAGCGTCCGTTAAAGTCTGTTCGTTCTCCTTATATACTGTTGGTGGTTTCCTTCCTGGTTACTCAGGTTCTGGTTATCTTTATTCCAAGCCATGCGGGATTGGGAATGCTGTTAATGGTGACCATGTATCCGATTCTGATTCGTACTGGCGTTAGCCCGCTGTCTGCACTGGCGGTCATTGGTACCTGTCAGTTTATCGACCACGGTCCGGGGTCAGGAAACGTTATCATGGCGGCTAAAACCGCAGGTCTCGATCCGGCGGTCTACTTTGTTCACCATCAGTTGCCGGTGACGATTCCGATTATTCTGGCGGTAGCCGTTACCCACTTTATTGCACAACGCTGGTGGGATAAGCGCGAAGGTTTCGTGTTCAATCAGGAAACGCTGGATAATATTGACCATAACGATCACAGCCGTCCGCCACTTATCTATGCATTATTGCCGGTGGTACCTTTAGTTTTGATTATTGGTTTCAGCCCCATCTTCCATTCCCACATCAAGATGGATGTCACCACGGCGATGATTATCAGTACTATTGTGGCCTTAGTGTTTGAGTACTTCAGATTAAAGAGTGCTAAAGCGGTAATGGACAGTTTTATGCTGTTCTTCGAGGGAATGGGTAAACAGTTTGTTCTGGTGGTTTCACTGATTGTGTGTGGTGAAGTCTTCGCCAACGGTTTACTGAAAGTCGGAGCAGTCGATACGCTGATTACCGCGGCGCAGAATGCAGGCTTCGGAGTAGGGGCGATGATCATTGTCATGAGCTTCATTCTTGCTCTGGCAGCGTTCCTGATGGGGTCCGGTAATGCAGCGTTCTTCTCCTTTGCGGCCTTAACACCTAAAATTGCGGCCTTCCTGAAAGTAGACGTGGTAACGCTGATTCTGCCAATGCAGATTATGACCAGCTTTGGGCGAACGGTTTCACCCATTACCGCTGCTATTGTTGCTATCGCGGGTATCGCCAACGTTTCTCCATTCCAGGTGGTAAAACGCACGGCAATTCCGATGGCAGTAGCGGCGATCGTTAACCTGGTAATGACCTTTATTTACCTTGGGTAACTATTTCAACCGATGTTACAAACTTGTATTAAAGGCGACTTATTAGTCGCCTTTTTCGTTTTCAGGAAAAAGTCTTTCTTAATCGCCTTATTGGCTATACGAATATCTGGCTGAAAGCTATGCTTACCAAAGGCCGTGTGGCGAAAAGAAGCAACACTAATATTTCCAGGATGTACCAGAAATGTTTCATGATGTGCGGAGTGTCAAAGAAAAACTTCTGTTACAACGGTGGTAAAAATATCTATTTCTGTCAGAATAGCCGCTTGATTGAGTTCAGTTATTTTTATGCTGACTCGATTTAGTTAGGTCGAGCAGTTTTATCTCTGTTTTGTGATTTGTATTAGTAAATGTTTGGTTGATGTTGACAAATTGTTGTAAAAAAGAGTAAAACTCCACGTTAATCATTGCGTAAGACAATGAAGCCCAACCAAGGCGCAGGCGTTTTATTTTTCCTTTTAATTGTCGTAGTCATCGGATTGGCTCTCCTGAGAACAAGCCGGTAAATACTATTTTTTCTAAGAGTAGTAAGAGCATATGCCTACAAGCACTGAAGTTTTCGCCCATAACTGGGCTTTTGCCGTATTTATTGTTATTGCGTTGGGCCTGTGTGCCTTCATGCTCACCGCCGCCTATTTCCTGGGTGGTCGTGCCAGAGCAAGAACCAAAAATACGCCATATGAATCAGGTATCGATGCCGTAGGGTCCGCACGTTTGCGCCTCTCTGCTAAATTCTATCTGGTTGCCATGTTCTTCGTTATCTTCGATGTTGAAGCCCTTTATCTGTTTGCCTGGTCTGTTTCTGTACGTGAAAGCGGCTGGATAGGTTTCATCGAAGCAGCCATTTTCATTTTTGTTCTTTTGGCCGGATTGTTTTATCTGGTGCGCATCGGTGCATTGGACTGGACGCCACAGCGTTCCAAACGGCAGCTTAAGAACAGCGCAAAAATTCCCAGTAACTTGCAGTAACAGCGAGGCTTGAAGATGAAATATACGCTCACTCGCGTAGATCTCGACGGTGAAAACGATCGTTATCCTCTACAAAAACAGGAAATTGTCACCGATCCCCTGGAACAGGATGCTCAAAAAGGCATCTTTATGGGCAAGCTCGATACTGCCCTGAATGATGTCGTTAACTGGGGGCGTAAAAACTCGCTCTGGCCTTTTAACTTCGGTCTGTCCTGTTGCTACGTTGAAATGGTAACCTCGTTTACCGCGGTTCATGACGTTTCTCGCTTTGGTGCGGAAGTACTGCGTGCTTCTCCGCGTCAGGCCGACTTTATGGTGGTTGCCGGAACCTGTTTCGTCAAAATGGCGCCGGTTATTCAGCGTCTGTACGATCAGATGTTGGAACCTAAATGGGTTATCTCGATGGGTGCGTGCGCCAACTCTGGCGGCATGTATGACATCTATTCCGTAGTACAAGGCGTTGATAAATTTATACCGGTTGATGTGTATATTCCCGGTTGTCCGCCGCGTCCGGAAGCCTACATGCAGGCACTCCTGTTATTACGTGATTCTATCGGTCAGGAACGTCGTCCGCTCTCTTGGGTGGTTGGCGAGCAGGGCGTGTATCGCAAAGAGATGCAGTCAGAAAAAGAACGCAAGCGCGCTGAGCGCATTGCCGTCACGAATCTGCGCACCCCTGACGAAATTTAACTTTAGCCAAAGCACCTGCCCGTTAATGCGGGTGTTTTAGCAACAGAATTTTATTTGAGTAATGAGCGGCGAAAACAACTATGACAGAACCGATGACGCAGGCGAGCGACCAACCCGCCTGGCAAACACGGGATCATCTCGATGATCCGGTAATAGGTGAACTGCACAACCGTTTTGGGCCAGACGCCTTTACCGTTCAGCCTACCCGTACTGGCGTGCCGGTGGTGTGGGTTAAACGTGAACAGCTTCTGGAGGTAATGACCTTCTTACGTAAGCAACCCAAGCCCTATGTCATGCTATTTGACTTGCATGGTATGGATGAACGTTTACGTACTCACCGCAACGGTTTACCGGCTGCGGATTTTTCCGTTTTCTACCACCTGATTTCTGTTGAGCGTAATAAAGACATTATGCTGAAAGTCGCTCTGGTGGAGAACGACCTGCATGTGCCGACCGTGACCGGCATTTTCCCTAACGCCAATTGGTATGAGCGTGAAACCTGGGAAATGTTTGGTATCACGATTGATGGCCACCCAAACCTGCGTCGTATCATGATGCCGGACACCTGGGAAGGGCATCCGCTGCGTAAAGATTATCCGGCGCGTGCGACAGAATTCGATCCTTTTGTCTTAACCAAGGCCAAAGAAGATCTGGAGATGGAATTACTAACCTTCAAACCTGAAGAGTGGGGTATGAAGCGTGGAACCAAAAATGAGGACTTTATGTTCCTCAACCTGGGTCCTAACCATCCATCTTCTCACGGTGCATTCCGTATCATTATGCAGTTGGACGGTGAAGAGATCGTCGATTGCGTACCGGATATCGGTTACCACCACCGCGGTGCAGAAAAAATGGGCGAGCGCCAGTCATGGCACAGTTACATTCCTTTTACTGACCGTATTGAATACCTGGGTGGCTGTATCAACGAAATGCCTTATGTACTGGCGGTTGAGAAGCTGGCAGGCATCGAAGTTCCGGACAAAGTGAAAACCATCCGGGTGATGCTGTCTGAACTGTTCCGTATTAACAGTCACCTGTTGTATATTTCCACCTATATTCAGGACGTTGGTGCGATGACACCCGTGTTCTACGCCTTTAGTGACCGCGCCCGTATTTATGACATCGTTGAAGCTATTACCGGTTTCCGTATGCACCCGGCCTGGTTCCGTATTGGCGGTGTCGCTCACGACCTGCCAAAAGGTTGGGAGAAGCTGCTAAAAGAATTCCTCGACTGGATGCCGAAGCGTCTTGACTCTTATGTAAAAGCCGCGCTGCAAAACACCATTCTGAAAGGCCGTACCGTTGGTGTGGCTCAGTACAGTGCAGAAGAAGCGCTGGCCTGGGGTGTGACCGGTGCCGGACTGCGCGCAACGGGTATCGACTTTGATGTGCGTAAAGCGCGTCCATACTCTGGCTATGAAAACTTCGAGTTTGAAGTGCCTGTCAGCTATAACGGCGACTGTTATGACCGTGTGATGCTGAAAGTGGAAGAGCTACGCCAGAGCCTGCGGATTCTGGAGCAGTGTCTGAATAACATGCCTGAAGGGCCGTTTAAAGCAGACCATCCACTGACTACGCCTCCACCGAAAGAGCGTTCATTGCAGCATATCGAAACCCTGATTACTCACTTCCTGCAAGTGTCCTGGGGTCCGGTAATGCCAGCAAACGAATCGTTCAGCATGGTGGAAGCCACCAAAGGGATCAATAGCTACTATCTGACCAGCGACGGCGGCACCATGAGCTACCGTACCCGGGTTCGTACACCGAGCTATGCGCATCTGCAGCAGATCCCGTCCGTCATTCGTGGCTGCCTGGTATCAGACTTAATTGTCTATCTGGGTAGTATTGATTTTGTTATGTCAGACGTGGATCGCTAGTTATGACCGATAAAGAAATTTTCACGCTGAGTGCGGAAGAGCTCGAAGCCATTGAGCACGAGAAACACCATTACGAAGATCCGCGCGCGGCATCGATTGAAGCACTGAAGCTGGTGCAGAAGAAACGCGGCTGGGTTCCTGATGGTGCCATTGGCGCAATTGCTGATGTATTAGGCATTCCTGCCAGTGACGTAGATGGTGTGGCCACCTTCTACAGCCAGATTTATCGTCGCCCGGTTGGCCGTCATGTGATTCGCTACTGCGACAGCGTAGTGTGTTATATCAATGGCTATCAGGGAATTCAGGCAGCGCTTGAGAGAAAGCTGGATATCAAGCCGGGCCAAACCACCTTTGATGGACGTTTCACCCTGTTGCCAACCTGCTGTTTAGGTAACTGTGACAAAGGGCCAAGTATGATGATCGATGAGGACACTCACGAACATCTGAAACCGGAAGATATTGAGAAACTACTGGAGCAATATCAATGAGCGGGCCAACATTTTTAGGTACTCAACGTATCCTGACGGAAGAGCAACATCCTCTGACCTGGCGCCTGCGAGCTGACCAGCAGCCGGTATGGTTTGATGAGTACCGTAGCAAAAGCGGTTATGTCGGTGCGGAAAAAGCCCTGAAGGGAATGGCGCCGGATGATGTGGTTTCTACTGTCAAAGACTCAGGCTTAAGCGGTCGCGGCGGCGCAGGTTTCTCCACGGGTCTTAAGTGGAGCCTGATGCCGAAAGACGAAAGCATGAATGTCCGTTATATCCTGTGTAACGCAGATGAGATGGAACCGGGCACTTATAAAGACCGTCTGCTGATGGAGCAACTGCCTCATTTGCTGGTTGAAGGTATGCTGATTGGCGGTTTTGCTCTGAAAGCCTATCGCGGTTATATCTTCCTGCGTGGTGAATATATTGAAGCAGCCGACCATCTGCGTCGTGCCATCGAAGAGGCAAAAAAAGCCGGCTTCTTGGGTAAGAACATTTTAGGCAGTGGATTTGATTTCGAACTGTTTGTTCATACCGGTGCAGGGCGTTATATCTGCGGTGAAGAAACCGCATTGATTAACTCGCTGGAAGGCCGTCGTGCTAACCCTCGCTCTAAGCCACCATTCCCGGCCACTTCCGGTGCATGGGGTAAACCAACCTGCGTAAATAACGTAGAAACCCTGTGTAACGTGCCTTCTATTGTTCAGCATGGTCCTGAGTGGTATCGCGGGCTGTCTGCCGGCAAGAGCCAGGATGCAGGAACTAAACTGATGGGCTTCTCTGGTCGGGTGAAGAATCCGGGCCTGTGGGAGTTACCTTTCGGGATTACCGCGCGTGAACTGCTGGAAGATTATGCTGGCGGTATGCAGGATGGTTTGAAGCTGAAAGCCTGGCAGCCGGGTGGAGCAGGAACCGATTTCCTCACTGATGCACATCTCGATTTACCAATGGACTTTGCCAATATTGCAAAAGCCGGTAGCCGTTTAGGTACCGCGTTGGCGATGGCCGTTGATGACAAAATTAGTATGGTTGGATTGACCCGCAATCTCGAAGAGTTCTTCGCGCGCGAATCCTGCGGCTGGTGTACGCCATGCCGTGACGGTTTACCGTGGAGCGTGAAAATTCTGACCGCACTGGAAAAGGGCGAAGGCCAGCCGGGTGATGTTGAAACCATTGAGCAGCTGTGTCGTTTCCTGTCGCCAGGCCACACTTTCTGCGCACTGGCGCCGGGAGCGGTTGAGCCGTTACAGAGTGCGATTAAGTATTTCCGTGAAGAGTTTGAAGCGGGTATTAAGGTGAAAACCTTTAATAACCTGAATCCAATCGCCGGGATCCAGCCAAACCTGTTGAAGCAGCGTTGGTAAGCGTCATTGATATATAAAGAAACGACGACGATCCGGGAACGAATTTTTTAAGTTATATGCCCGCTGTTGCGGGCTACAGGAAGCATGCTGACTATGGCAACGATTCATGTAGACGGCGAAGAATACGAAGTTGATGGTGCTGAGAACCTGCTGCAGGCATGTCTCTCACTGGGCCTCGATATTCCTTACTTTTGCTGGCATCCGGCGCTTGGTAGCGTCGGCGCTTGCCGCCAATGTGCGGTAAAGCAGTTCCAGGGGCCTGATGATAAACGCGGGCGTCTGGTTATGTCATGTATGACACCGGCATCTGACGGTAGCTATATTGCTATTGAAGATGAAGAAGCCAAAAAATTCCGCGAAGCCGTCGTGGAGTTCTTAATGGTAAACCACCCTCACGACTGTCCGGTCTGTGAGGAGGGCGGAAACTGTCATTTACAAGATATGACCGTTATGACCGGTCATAGCTTCCGCAAATATCGCTTTAATAAGCGTACGCACAACAATCAGGAGCTGGGGCCTTTCATTAACCATGAAATGAACCGCTGTATCGCCTGTTATCGCTGCGTTCGTTATTACAAAGATTATGCGGGCGGTGAAGACTTTGGCGTATATGGTTCCCATGACAACGTGTACTTTGGGCGTCAGGAAGACGGCACCCTGGAAAGCGAATTCTCCGGTAACCTGGTGGAAGTCTGTCCTACCGGTGTATTCACCGACAAGACTCACTCTGAGCGCTATAACCGTAAATGGGATATGCAGTTTGCCCCAAGCATTTGCCAACAGTGTAGCGTCGGCTGTAATACCAGCCCGGGCGAACGCTATGGTGAATTGCGCCGCATTGAGAACCGTTACAACGGTACGGTAAACCACTATTTCTTATGTGACCGCGGTCGTTTTGGCTACGGTTACGTTAACCTGAAAGATCGTCCACGCAGTCCGCAGCAGTTACGCGGTCAGGACTGGATTCACCTGAATCCGGAACAGGCGATGGAAGGTGCCGCAGACGTACTGCGTCAGTCTAAGAAAACCATTGGTATTGGTTCACCGCGTGCCAGTCTGGAAAGTAACTATGCGTTACGCCAACTGGTTGGCGCTGAGAACTACTCCAACGGTATTGAAGCCGGCGAATTAGCCCGGGTTCAACTGATGCAGAAAGTGCTGCGTGAAAGCGGTTTATATACCCCTTCACTGCGCGAGATGGAAGGCTATGATGCGGTGCTGGTACTGGGTGAAGATGTCACTCAAACTGGTGCGCGTATCGCTCTGGCACTGCGTCAGGCAGTGAAAGGCAAAGCTCGCGAGATGGCGGCTGCCCAGCGCGTTGCCGACTGGCAAATTGCTGCGGTACAGAACATTGGTCAACATGCGAAATATCCGCTGTTTGTGACCAATATTGATAGCACCCGTCTTGATGATGTTGCTGCCTGGAACTACAGCGCTTCCGTTGCCGAGCAGGCACGTTTAGGTTTTGCCATCGCACACGGCATCGACAGTTCTGCGCCAGCGGTAGCGGATTTACCGGCATCGTTAAAAAGCAAAGTGGACATCATCGTTCAGGCGCTGTCCGGTGCCAGAAAACCATTAATCGTTACTGGCAGCGGTGCTGGCAGTGAAGAAATTATTCAGGCAGCAACCAATATTGCACTGGCTCTGAAAAAGCAGGGTCTGGAAACCGGTATCACCTTTGTTGCGGCAGAAGCTAACAGCATGGGTGTGGCAATGATTGGTGGTAGTTCCATCGATGATGCATTGACTCAAATCGAAAGTGGTGAAGCCGATACCTTAATCGTGATGGAGAATGACTTATATCGTCATGCTTCCAGAGCGCGAATTGATGCGGCACTGGCCAAAATTGAAAATCTTATCGTCGTTGACCATCAGCGTACTGAAGTGATGGATAAAGCAACCCTGATTCTTTCTGCGGCAAGCTTCGCAGAAAGTGACGGTACGCTGGTGAATCAGGAAGGCCGTGCTCAGCGCTTCTTCCAGGTTTATGAACCTTCGTTCTACGATAAAGATGTTGCTCATAAGAGCTATATTCTGGAAAGCTGGCGCTGGCTGCATTCGCTGGACAGCGTGTATAACAGCCGTCGTCTTGACTGGACGCTGTTGGATCACGTGGTTAGCGCGGTGGCTCAAGAGTTCCCGCAACTGGCGGGTATCGTTAACGCCGCACCGGATGCGTCATTCCGTATTAAAGGTCTGAAAATTGCCCGTGAACCTCACCGTTACAGCGGTCGTACCGCAATGATGGCTGATGTCAGCGTGCATGAAAAACGTCAACCTCAGGATAATGACACTGCGTTTGCTTATTCAATGGAAGGCTATAGCGCACCTGAAGCCGATCGTCAGCAGATTCCGTTTGCCTGGGCTCCGGGCTGGAACTCCCCACAGGCGTGGAACAAATTCCAGTCTGAAGTGGGCGGGAAATTGCGTTCTGGCGATCCGGGTGTGCGTCTGATTGAGAAAGCGGAAAGCGGCGAACTGGCCTATTTTGATGCGGTAGTGAATGTAGCCGCTAACGGCGAAAACAGCTGGCAGGTAGCGCCTTATTACCACCTGTTTGGCAGTGACGAAATGTCACAGCGTTCCGATGTGATTCAGCAACGTATGCCAGAGGCTTATGTGATGTTGAATCCACAAGATGCCGCCAAACTGAGCGTCAATGTTGGTTCTGTCGTGGCGTTCAGCTGCGAAGGCTCCGACCTGAAGCTGCCGGTGAGAATCAGCGATGCGCTGGAAGCAGGTTTTATTGGTCTGCCTCTGGGCTTACCGGGCATTTCTCCTGCTCTGGTTGGCAAGCGCGTTGACAACCTGAAGGAGACGACGGTATGAGTTGGCTGACTCCGGAAGTGACGGATACTCTGATTGCTATCGGTAAAGCAGTGGTTATCCTGCTGGTAGTGGTAACCTGCGGTGCACTGATGAGTTTCGGTGAACGTCGCCTGTTATCTCTGTTTCAGGATCGTTATGGACCAAACCGCGTAGGGCCGTTTGGTTCACTGCAAATCGTGGCAGACATGATTAAGATGTTCTTCAAAGAGGACTGGGTTCCCAACTTCTCTGACAAGATGATCTTTACTCTGGCACCGATTATTGCCTTCAGCTCAATGTTACTGGCTTTCGCTATTGTACCGGTTACTCCAACCTGGGGTGTATCTGACCTGAATATCGGTATTCTGTTCTTCTTTATGCTGGCGGGTTTAGCGGTATATGCGGTGCTGTTTGCCGGTTGGTCAAGTAACAACAAATATGCTCTGTTAGGTGCCATGCGCGCCTCGGCGCAAACCCTGAGCTATGAAGTGTTCCTGGGCTTGTCGCTAATGGGTATTGTTGCAGTGACTGGCTCGTTTAACATGCGCGACATTGTAGAAGCACAGGCTGACGTCTGGTTTGTTATTCCTCAGTTCTTTGGCTTTGTCACCTTTGTGATAGCGGGCATCGCAGTATGTCACCGTCACCCATTTGACCAGCCGGAAGCGGAACAGGAGCTGGCTGACGGTTACCACATTGAATATTCCGGTATGAAGTTCGGTCTGTTCTTCGTGGGTGAATACGTCGGTATCGTAACCATTTCTGCCTTAATCGTGACGCTATTCTTTGGTGGCTGGCAGGGGCCGTTCTTACCACCGATTGTGTGGTTTGCACTGAAAACCGGCTTCTTCATGATGATGTTTATTCTGGTGCGGGCATCATTGCCTCGTCCACGTTATGACCAGGTGATGTCTTTTGGCTGGCGCGTTTGCTTGCCGTTGACGCTGTTGAACCTGCTGGTTACCGCAGCCATCATTCTGATTAAAGCGCAATAAGGGAGAGATAACCATGACATTAAAAGAGTTAGTGGTTGGTTTCGGTACCCAACTGCGCAGTCTGTGGATGATTTTCCTGCACGCGTTTCATAAGCGTGACACGAGAATGTACCCGGATGTACCTATTTACGTCCCGCCTCGTTACCGTGGCCGTATTGTTCTGACCCGCGATCCTGACGGAGAAGAGCGTTGCGTAGCCTGTAACCTGTGTGCGGTTGCCTGTCCGGTTGGCTGTATCTCGCTGCAAAAAGCGGAGATGCAGGATGGCCGTTGGTATCCGGAGTTTTTCCGCATTAACTTCTCACGCTGCATTTTCTGCGGCATGTGTGAAGAGGCTTGCCCGACTACGGCCATTCAGCTAACGCCAGACTTTGAAATGGCTGACTTTAAACGTCAGGATCTGGTGTATGAAAAAGAAGATCTGCTGATTTCTGGTCCGGGTAAATACCCTGAGTATAGCTTCTACCGTATGTCCGGTATGGCGATTGACGGCAAGGGTAAAGGCGAAGCGGAAAATGAATCTAAACCAATCGACCTGAAAAGTCTTTTACCCTAAAGGAGCGGAACGTGGAAGTTGCATTTTATATTTCAGCGGCCATTGCCGTTCTGGCAACGCTAAGGGTGATTACACATACCAATCCGGTGCATGCGCTGCTGTTTTTAATCGTCTCGCTGCTGGCTATTTCCTGCGTGTTTTTCTCGCTGGGAGCCTACTTTGCCGGTGCGCTTGAAATTATCGTTTACGCCGGGGCCATTATGGTGCTGTTCGTGTTCGTGGTGATGATGCTGAATCTTGGTGATTCAGTCACCCATCAGGAGCGTGAATGGCTGAAACCTGGCGTATGGCTTGGCCCTGCGGCACTGTGTCTGGTGCTGTTAGTGATCCTGTGCATTGGTATCTATAGCGCAGCGGGTCAACCTATTTATGGGGATATGGTAGACGCGAAACGAGTAGGTGTGAGCCTGTTCGGTCCTTACGTTCTTGCCGTTGAACTGGCTTCTATGCTGCTGTTAGCAGGTCTTGTTGTTGCTTACCACTTAGGTCGTGAGAACAAGAGTGCTGAAGCGTCGATTAACAAAACGGAGGAACAAGCATGATCCCATTGGAACATGGTCTGATACTGGCGGCGATTCTGTTCGCGCTGGGTCTGGCCGGGCTGCTGATCCGTCGTAATTTGTTATTCATGCTGATCAGCCTGGAAATCATGATCAACGCCGTAGCGTTGGCGTTTGTAGTGGCGGGTAGCTTTTGGCAACAGCCGGATGGACAGGTGATGTACATTCTGGTGATTAGCCTTGCAGCGGCAGAGGCCAGTATTGGTCTGGCGCTGTTATTACAGCTTCATCGTCGTCGTCAAACCCTGAATGTCGACTCTGTCAGTGAGATGCGCGGATGAACCAGAACCTACTATATCTAACAATTTTGCTACCGCTGCTGGGCTTTTTGCTGCTGGCATTCTCCCGCGGTCGCTGGTCTGAGAACACCTCTGCTACGGTGGGTGTGGGTTCTATCGGTCTGGCAGCTCTGGTTACGGCGTGGATAGTTTATAGCTTTGTCTCTCAGGGCAATCCGGCAGAAGTATCTCAACAGGTACTCTGGACCTGGATGAAAGTGGATAACTTCGATATCAGCGTGACGTTAACGCTGGATAGCCTGTCGGTCACTATGCTGTCAGTGGTGGTAGGCGTTGGCTTCTTCATTCACCTGTATGCCTCATGGTACATGCGTGGTGAAGAGGGGTATTCCCGTTTCTTTGCTTATACCAACCTGTTTATCGCCAGCATGGTGGTTTTGGTACTGGCCGACAACTTACTGCTGATGTATCTCGGCTGGGAAGGGGTAGGGCTGTGTAGTTACCTGTTAATTGGTTTCTACTATACCAATCCAAACAATGGCGCAGCGGCCATGAAAGCCTTTATCGTGACCCGCGTGGGTGACGTGTTCCTGGCCATTGGTCTGTTTATCCTGTTCCGTGAATTGGGTACGCTGAACATCCGTGAGATGCTGGAACTGGCTCCGCAGAAATTTGCCGCAGGTTCAACGGCGCTGAACTGGGCAACCCTGATGTTAGTGGGTGGTGCAGTAGGTAAATCAGCACAGTTACCGTTACAAACCTGGCTGGCCGATGCGATGGCGGGCCCAACACCGGTTTCTGCTCTGATCCACGCCGCGACCATGGTTACCGCGGGTGTCTATCTGATTGCCCGTACTAACGGTCTGTTCCTGCTGACGCCAGAGGTACTGAATCTGGTGGGTGTTATCGGTGGTGTGACATTGTTGCTGGCAGGTTTTGCAGCACTGGTTCAAACCGATATTAAACGTGTTCTGGCCTACTCAACCATGAGTCAACTGGGTTACATGTTCCTGGCGCTGGGCGTACAGGCATGGGACGCAGCAATCTTCCACCTGATGACTCACGCTTTCTTTAAAGCGCTGTTATTCCTGTCATCCGGCTCGGTGATTCTGGCTTGCCACCATGAGCAAAACATTTTCAAAATGGGTGGATTACGTAAGAAGATCCCTCTGGTGTATGTTTGCTTCCTGGTGGGTGGTGCCGCGCTGTCTGCATTACCAATGGTCACTTCCGGCTTCTTTAGTAAGGATAAGATCCTGTTTGAAGCCTATGCATCAGGCCACTTTAACTTAATGCTGGCAGGTTTAGTCGGGGCATTCCTGACCTCGCTGTATACCTTCCGCATGATCTTTATTGTGTTCCACGGTGAAGAGAAAACCGAAGCGCATTCAGTTGGTGGGATTTCCCATACTTTACCGCTGGTGGTGCTGCTGGTGTTATCAACCGCTGTGGGTGCTTTCCTGGCGCTGCCGCTGGACGGTGTGTTACCGGTTCGCGAATGGCCGGAAGAAGGCAAACTGATGTTAGAGATGATCTCCGGTGGTGTGGCGATTGTTGGTATCTTACTGGCGGCGGTGCTGTACCTTGGCAAACGTCAACTGGTTACCAGCATTGCACAAAGCGGACCGGGCAAACTGCTCTCTACCTGGTGGTATAACGCGTGGGGCTTCGACTGGCTGTATGACAAGGTGTTTGTTAAACCTTATCTGGCAGTGGCGAAGTTGTTACAGCGTGATCCACTGAACTCTCTGATGAACCTGACGGCGATGTTTGTCCGCTTATGTAACCGTACGATGGTAGTCAGTGAAAATGGTCTGTTGCGCTGGTACGCCGCGTCAATGGCTTTGGGTGCAGTGGTCGTATTGGCTCTGTTATTGTGGGTTTAACTGAATAACTTAACAAAAGAAAAATTTTGTAGTTTTTCAAATAAAGCTTATTCAAATAAAGGACATAAAACGCCATGCTACTACCTTGGCTAATACTTTTACCCTTTATCGGCGGCTTCCTTTGCTGGCCGAGCGAGCGCTTAGGTAAACAAGTGCCTCGTTATGTTGCGCTGATATCGATGGGGTTAACGCTGGTTCTCTCCCTGTATCTGTGGATGGAGAGCGGTTTTACCGTCACTTCTCCGCAGAACATGTGGCTGGCTGAACCATTCCGCGTAGACTGGATTCCAAGCCTTGGCATTCAGATCCATCTGGCATTAGATGGTCTGTCACTGCTGATGGTTGTATTGACGGCTTTTCTGGGGCTGCTGGCTATTCTCTGTTCATGGACAGAAGGTCAACGCTCACAGGGTTTCTTCCATTTAAACCTGCTGTGGATTCTTGGCGGGGTGATGGGGGTGTTCCTGGCGGTCGATATGTTCCTGTTCTTCTTCTTCTGGGAGATTATGCTGGTTCCGATGTACTTCCTGATTGCTCTCTGGGGGCATAAAGGATCTGACGGTAAAACCCGCATTAGCGCAGCGACTAAATTCTTTATTTATGCGCAGGCCAGCAGCCTGTTCATGTTGATTGCCATCGTTGGTCTGGTGTTTGTTCACTTCAAAGCCACCGGTGTGATGACCTTCAACTATGAAGACTTGCTGAATACGCCAATGTCTTACGAAGTGCAGTTCCTGCTGATGCTGGGCTTCTTTATCGCCTTTGCGATGAAAATGCCGGTAGTGCCACTGCACGGCTGGTTGCCGGATGCTCACAGTCAGGCACCAACCGCAGGTTCTGTTGACCTTGCCGGTCTGCTGTTGAAGACCGCTGCTTATGGTTTACTGCGTTTCAGTCTGCCGTTCTTCCCGGAAGCGTCTCATGCATTTGCGCCAATCGCTATGTGGCTGGGTGTGTTGGGGATCTTCTACGGTGCATGGATGGCGTTTGTTCAGACCGATATTAAACGTTTAATCGCTTACACCAGTATTTCCCATATGGGCTTTGTGATGATCGCTATCTATAGCGGCAGCGTATTGGCTTATCAGGGTGCGGTGGTGCAGATGATTGCTCACGGTCTGTCGGCTGCCGGTCTGTTTATCATCAGTGGTCAACTGTATGAGCGCCTGCATACGCGCGATATGCGTGAAATGGGTGGTCTGTGGAAGCGTATTCGTTATTTACCAGCGCTGTCGCTGTTCTTTGCCGTAGCGACGTTAGGTATGCCGGGAACCGGTAACTTCGTTGGTGAATTTATGATTCTGTTTGGAAGCTATCCGGTAGTTCCGGTTATTACCGTGGTGGCAACGTTTGGTTTGGTATTCGCATCAGTTTACTCACTGGTTATGATGCAACGTGCTTATTACGGTGCACCAAAATCTGATAAACCAATTGCAGGCATGAACGTGCGTGAGCTGTCCATGGTGCTGTTACTGGTGGTGTTGCTGGTACTGTTAGGCGTTTACCCTCAGCCGGTTCTGGATACGTCACACTCTGCGGTGAGCACCATTTCTCAATGGTATAACGCTGCGGCTTCCGTATCTCCAGACATGTCTATAGGAAAGTAAATCGCCATGACACTAACTGCACAACATATGCTTTCTCTATTACCGCTGTTAATCGTTGGATTGACCGTGGTGGTTGTGATGCTGTCCATTGCGTGGCGACGCGATCACTTCCTTAATGCAACGATTACGGTTATTGGCCTTAACGTTGCGCTGCTTTCGCTGTTTATTGTTGCACAGCAACCGGCAACGGATGTGACCCCGCTGTTACGAATCGATGGATTCTCAATCTTTTTCACCGCACTGGTGCTGCTGGCTAGTCTGGCAACCTGTACCTTTGCTTACCCATGGCTGAGTGGCTACCCGGATAATAAAGAAGAGTTTTATCTGCTGGTGCTGATCGCTGCATTGGGTGGGGTGGTATTGGCTGGTGCTAACCATCTGGCATCGCTGTTTATTGGTATTGAACTGCTTTCACTGCCGCTGTTTGGTCTGGTGGGTTATGCCTATCGCCAGCGCCGTTCACTGGAAGCGTCCATTAAATATATGGTGTTGTCTGCTGCAGCCTCTTCATTCTTACTGTTTGGTATGGCGCTGCTGTATGCGGGAACCGGTGGCTTGTCCTTCGCCGATCTCGGTCACAGCATGAGTGATAAAGTGCTGCATCAACCGTTGTTGATTGTTGGTCTGGGTATGATGCTGGTTGGTTTTGGCTTTAAGCTGTCGCTGGTGCCGTTCCAACTCTGGACGCCGGACGTTTATCAGGGTGCTCCGGCTCCGGTATCAACCTTTTTGGCTACCGCCAGTAAGATTGCTATCTTCGGTGCACTGGTGCGGATGTTTATGTATGCGCCGGTGGCTGATGGTGAGTCGGTTCGTACCGTATTGGCGATTATTGCCTTCTGTTCCATTCTGTTTGGTAACATTCTGGCACTGACCCAAAGCAACATTAAGCGGATGCTGGGTTACTCTTCTATCGCTCATTTGGGTTACCTGCTGGTAGCGCTGATTGCGGTTCAGGGTCATCAGTTATCAATTGAAACCATCAACGTCTATCTGGCCGGTTATCTGTTTGCCAGCCTGGGTGCGTTCGGTGTGGTCAGTCTGATGTCCAGCCCGTATACCGGCCCGGATGCTGAGTCTTTATATGCTTATCGCGGTCTGTTCTGGCATAAGCCAATTCTGTCTGCGGTGTTAACCGTGATGATGCTGTCTCTGGCCGGTGTGCCGATGACATTGGGCTTTATTGGTAAGTTCTATGTTATCGCAATCGGTGTGAGCGCTGACCTGTGGTGGTTAACCGTTACGGTAGTGGTAGGTAGTGCGATTGGTCTTTACTACTATCTGCGTACCATGGTCAGCCTGTATCTGGAAGCGCCGCAAGAGCGTCAGCGTGATACGCCAAGCAACTGGGCGTTAACCGCCGGTGGTGTGGTGGTTCTGCTGTCGGCATTATCGGTGCTGTTCTTCGGTCTGTATCCGGAGCCACTGATTAAGCTGGCACGGTATGCATTTCCGATGATGTAATAGTTTGTTGTTTTGAGAAAATACCGGCGATTTTGGCCGGTATTTTTCATTTATAGGTATCAGTTTCAGTGGATATTCCGACCGTAAAGGCTGTGAGAGTATATTGACGTTGTGCCCGGTCGGAAAACCATCAGTACTTGGCATTAGCGAGCATCGGGCATAGATTTCCTAGGGGCGCTTCGTTGGCTTACGCCAAGTCGACCCCAACGGCAATCTCTCCCGATGTTTGAATTTGCTGATAGCTCAAGACCAAGTGATAGTGGAACATTTTTTATCTGATTTTCGATTCAATCCACCGTATAATCCGTTGTTTTAAGTTTTATCTCCGAGAGGTTGTAGTGAAGCAAATATCTGAACTGGTGACGCAGCTGCATAAGCGCCTGCAAGAAGTTGCTCGCCCGGAACCAAGTCGGGAGCGTATTACCGTTTCCCTCACGCTTCAGCAACGTACCTCGTTACTCAGCTGGCTTGCGGCTCAGCCAGTTTTCCCACAGTTTTACTGGCGTCAGCGTGATGATTTAGAAGAGGCGGCGGTATGTGGTGAAGTGATCCGTTTTAATGATGCGGATTCTGCCCGTCAGTTTTTGATTTCTAATAACGTCGCCGATATGCGTATTTGGGGGTTGAATACCTTTGATCAGGTAGAAACGCCGTCATTAAACACGCCCAAAAGTGCATTGTTCCTGCCTCGTATTGAGCTGTTGCGGGATATAGATGGCGGTAAGCTGGTGGTGAACCTTTACAGTGAGACCTCGCTGGCTGACGATGTGGCTATTGCACTGAAAAGCATTGAGCAGTTAACTACCTCCAAACCGTTACCGGTACTTAATGTAACGGTCAATTCAGTACAGCATCAGCCAGAAAAGCAGGGGTGGTGCGATCTGTTAAATCAGGCACTAGCCGCTATTCAACAGGGGCAGTTTGAAAAAGTGGTGTTGGCGCGTAAATCAACATTATCACTAAATGAACCGCTAAATCCGGCAGCTTTTCTTAATGCCAGTGAGAAAGTTAATCACCATTGTTTCCACTTTATGATGCGGATGGATGATAAAACCGCATTTTTGGGTTCGTCTCCGGAATGCCTGTTTTTGCGGGTTGACCAACATCTGACTACCGAAGCGCTGGCGGGTACGGTGGCCAGTTCATCGGATAACCAACAGGCTAAACAACTGGGTGACTGGTTAATGCAGGATAAAAAGAATCAGCATGAAAACCTGTTGGTAGTTGATGATATTTGCCAGCGGTTGCAAGGCGGTATTCTGGCCATTGACGTTCTGCCTGCGGAGATTGTTCGCTTACGTAAGGTGCAGCATCTGCGTCGTTGTATTCATGCGGAGCTGGCGGTGGCTAATGATGCAGACAGTCTGCAACGGCTACAGCCAACGGCGGCAGTAGCCGGGCTTCCTCGTGAACCTGCCCGTCAGTTTATTTTGCAACATGAACCCTTTACTCGTGACTGGTACGCCGGTTCTGCCGGGTATATCTCTTTAAACCAAACCGAGTTCGCTGTTTCTCTGCGTTCTGCTTTGGTGGAAGGTCGTAATATCCATCTGTATGCCGGAGCCGGTATTGTCGCGGGTTCTGACCCCGAGCAGGAGTGGCTGGAGATAGAGAACAAAGCGGCGGGATTGAGAACGCTGCTGGAAGAATAAAGGGTGAAGCCATGAAATATTCAGCACTGGAATTGCGTTTTCCTCCACCGATTATCTTTGTTATTTCTCTGCTGATTATTGGCTTAATTAACGGGTGCTTTCCGTCATTCAGAATGGAATCTGCTCTGATGCTGGTGTTGTCCGGCTTCTGCTTTCTGGCGTCCGGTATTATTGGATTATCCAGCCTGGCAATGTTTTATCGCCAGAAGACCACAGTAAATCCCATTAATGTAACTTCGGCCACTACTCTGGTTGATACTGGACTGTATGCTTTTTCTCGTAATCCGATGTATCTGGCATTGGCTTTATTGCTGCTGAGTATCTGTTTCTGGTTGGGAAATCTGCTCGGATTGGTGGGGGTTGTGTTGTTTATTGCGTTTATCACTCGTTTTCAAATTATCCCGGAAGAAAGGGCTCTGTCTGAGATTTTTGGTGAAAACTATCAGCGTTATTGCCAACGTGTGCGGCGTTGGTTGTAATTTTTTTTTATCCATTTATTTTTTTGTCACATTAATCAGGTAAAAACAACGCGTTTTGTGAACAATGTCAAAATCTACGCGAGTAGATTTGATCTATCTACGCGGGTAGATAAACTTTGCAGCATAACGAAATGATTGAGTATCCTTAGTAATAGGATTGGTCAAATCGTTAGTTATATGGGCAAGCAGCACGCCGGATTCCGGCTGTTAATCTGTATTACACAGGGGATAACGAATGACAATAATAAATAGCTCTGAGTCATTACCTCAGGCTTCGTCAGAGATGACGGCGGCCGATGAGAGGCTGACAACGCAGGAAGGGCGTAAAGATTTCTGGCGGGCGACGTTTTCATGCTGGTTAGGAACCACCATGGAATATGCCGATTTCGCACTGTACGGGCTGGCGGCAGGTATCATTTTTGGTGATGTCTTCTTCCCAAATGCTACTCCGGTTGTGGCGCTAATCTCCAGCTTTGCTACCTATTCGGTGGGCTTTATTGCCCGACCTATTGGTGCGTTGTTGTTTGGCTGGTTGGGGGATCGTAAAGGACGTAAGTTAGTGATGGTGATTACTATCACGCTGATGGGGGCTTCAACCACCCTAATTGGCCTGATACCCAGTTATGCCACTATCGGTTTGTGGGCTCCGGGTTGCTTAGCCTTTCTGCGTTTTATGCAAGGGCTGGGGGCTGGTGCAGAACTTTCCGGTGGTGCCGTGATGTTGGGAGAGTATGCTCCGGCTGAGAAACGTGGTCTGGTATCATCAATCATTGCTCTGGGCTCTAACAGCGGTACTTTACTGGCGTCTTTAGTATGGTTGATTGTATTGCAGATGGATAAGCAGAGCTTGCTGGAGTGGGGATGGCGTATACCGTTCCTGTCCAGTATTTTGATTGCTGCGGTTGCGCTGTTTATTCGTCGCCATATGCGTGAAACACCGGTATTTGAGCGTCAAAAACAGGTTCTGGAAGAGCAGCGTCGTTTAGCCATGGAGAAAGGGCATCAGCAGGTTGCTGAGAAAGATACCCGTAGTTTCTGGAAACGTACCAAAGCCTTCTGGATTATGGTTGGTTTACGAATTGGTGAAAATGGACCTTCCTATCTGGCTCAGGGCTTTATTATTGGCTATGTGGCGAAAGTTCTGATGGTTGATAAGTCAGTACCCACCATGGCAGTATTTATCGCTTCATTGCTGGGCTTTTTGATTATTCCACTGGCCGGGTGGCTATCCGATCGGTTTGGTCGTCGAATTACCTATCGCTGGTTTTGTATTTTGCTGGTTCTGTATGCGTTTCCGGCCTTTATGCTGCTGGAAACCCGCGAACCGATTATTGTGATGATTACCATCATTGTTGGTATGGGACTGGCGTCACTGGGCATCTTTGGCGTACAGGCGGCATGGGGCGTTGAGCTGTTTGGTGTCACTAATCGTTATACCAAAATGGCGGTGGCTAAAGAGCTGGGTTCTATTATGTCGGGCGGAACGGCTCCGCTTGTGGCTTCGGCCATGCTGTCTTATACCGGTCACTGGTGGCCGATTGCGGTCTATTTCGTGTTTATGGCGGGTATCGGTTTAGTTGCAACCTTTTTTGCGCCGGAAACTCGGGGTCGCGACCTTAATCTGCCAGAAGATGCAATATAGCCTGATGTGTGCCGATTAATTCCCGACAAAATGATATGTTATTGTCTGAGTTGGGTATTTTTCCGGGACCAGGTTCGGTATCCTGTATAAAAGTCTGATAATCATAGTTATTTTTATCTGCCAGGCAGATTAAGTGAGTAACGCAGTGTTGAATCAACATTCTCGCCGCGTAACGCGTTCCGATGTGGCACGTGAAGCGGGGACATCGGTTGCCGTGGTTAGCTATGTCATCAATAACGGGCCGCGTCCGGTTGCAGAGGCAACCCGCGAGCGCGTGTTAGCGGCGATCAAGAAAACAGGATACCGGCCAAATGGCATTGCCAGAGCCTTAGCATCGGGAACCACCCGAACTTATGGTCTGGTTGTGCCAAATATTTCTAACCCATTTATTTCTTCAATGGCACATGCTCTCCAACAGGAGGCATTCACCCACGGTCAGGTATTGCTATTAGGGGATGCAGGAGATGACCGCCAACGCGAACTGGAATTAATTAATAATTTGTTGCACCGTCAGGTGGATGGATTGTTGTATACCAGCGTTGACCGTCATCCTTACATTGAGCTGATTCAGGCCAGCGGTACGCCATTTGTGATGCTGGATCGGGTCGACCCGGCACTTAAGGTAAGTGCCATTCGCGTAGATGAAAAAGCCGCGGCGTTTCAGGCGACCTCGCATCTGATTGAACACGGCTATCGCGATATTGCCATTATCTGTGGGCCGAGGGAGATGCTGAATACGCAGGATCGTATTAATGGCTGGCGTGACGCGCTGCAACAGAACGGTTTAACGGTTAACGAGCAGTGGATTTTCTCTACTGATTATACCCGAGAGGGCGGCTATCAGGCGGCAGAGCTAATGCTACAGGGCAAACTTCCCAGAGCTTTATTCGCGACCAACGAATTACAGGCCCTGGGGTGTTTACGAGCCCTGTCCGAGCGTTCTATTTCTGTACCTGATGAGCTGGCGCTGGTGTGCTTTAACGGTACCGTTGAATCACAATTTAACGTGCCTTCTTTAACCACTGTTCGTCAACCGGTGAGCAAAATGGCCAAAGCGGCGATTGAGATGCTGAAGAATTGGAATGATTCCCCTAACGTACAAGAGTTTGCCTTTGAGCTACAGATAGGCGAATCCTGCGGGTGTTCGTCACAGCGAAGGGTTCACTCGACTAAACTGAAAAGATAATTATGCGCTTAATAATTGATTGTGATCCGGGAAATGGTGTGGTCGGTGCCAATGTTGATGATGGTCTGGCTCTGGCTTTAGCCATTGCTGCACCGGATATTTCGCTGGAGTTGATTACTACGGTTTCTGGCAATACCCCCAGTATGGTGGGTTTTTCGGTGGCGCGTGCATTAGTAGAGCGTCTGGGGTTGAATATTCCGGTACGTCGGGGTGCTTCACAGGCATTGGTTGAACCGGCAGGCCCATGGCGGGATAAGCTGGATCATGGTGCAGAACGCAGCGGTCTGACTAACCTGTGGCAACAGGTACCAACGTTGCGCATGGCGGATTATGAAGCCCCGTTAGCAGCCCATGAAATTGGCAAGCTGATTTGCAGCAACCCCGGTGAAATTACCTTAGTGGCTATCGGACCATTAACCAATATTGCTCATGCTATCCAGCTCTATCCGGATTTGGTTCACCATGTGGCTGAAATTGTCATTATGGGCGGCGTATTTAATGTTGATGGGTATATTAAAGATACTAACTTTGGTGTCGACCCGGAAGCGGCCCATGTGGTATTGACCAGCGGTGCTAATATTACCCTGGTTCCTATGGATGCCACGGTACAAACGCAAATGCTGCATCAGGATTTAGATAAAATAGCGGAAATCGATACGCCGCTGTGTCACTTTCTGGTGGAAACCATACGACCATGGATGGATTACTCCATTCAAACTCGGGGTCTGCCCGGCTGCTGGATCCATGATGTTTTAGTGGTTGCCTGGTTGTTGGATCGCAGTGTGGCTACCTATACTTCTCGTTATGTTGATGTGGCACTGGAAGGCGTATTAACTCGCGGCACGACCTGGCAGCGGGATCCGCATAATCTTCGCTTAGATGTGGGTATCGCACCGGCACAGGGTAAACCGGTTACCGTGCTACAATCAGTTGATAATCAGAAGCTGTTGTCGATTATTCATCATAACTTGAATCATTATCGTTAATTCAACTATAAGCCTGAGGGCGTCGTCATCTGCGCCTTCTATTGCTATTTTTAAAGATTAAACAGGTGGTTTATTACATTCAATAAACAGGAGCGTTCTTCTGAAATTGAATAACAGGAATTTGCTATGCTGACCTTGCTTCATTTGCTCTCCTCTGTGGCCCTGTTAGTTTGGGGAACTCATATTGTTCGTACCGGTGTGATGCGGGTGTTTGGTTCCGATCTGCGTCGGATACTGAGCGCCAGCATTCAGAAAAAATGGCGGGCATTTATCGCCGGAGTAGGTGTAACTGCGCTGGTGCAAAGCAGCAATGCCACCGCATTATTGGTGATCTCTTTTGTCTCTCAGGGGCTGATTGGTTTAGCGCCAGCACTGGTGATTCTGTTAGGGGCTGATGTGGGTACGGCACTGATGGCGCGAGTGCTGACCTTCGATCTCTCCTGGCTATCGCCGCTGTTGATTCTGTTTGGTGTGATTACTTTTTTAAGCCAGAAGAAAACCCGTATCGGGCAAGTGGGCCGGGCTGGTATTGGACTGGGGCTGATTTTGCTGGCTCTGCAACTGATTGTCATTTCAGCCGAACCCATTACTCAGGCCAGCGCAGTACGGGAGGTTTTCTCCTCTCTGGCTGGTGATGCCGTTTTAGCGTTATTAATTGGCGCACTGTTTGCCATGGTGAGTTACTCCAGTCTGGCGGCAGTATTGCTAACCGCCACGCTGGCCGCCACCGGGCTGGTACCACTTAATATTGCGCTGTGTATTGTCATTGGTTCTAACCTGGGCAGCGGTTTCCTGGCTTTGCTTAGCAGCCGTGGGCAGGGGGCAACGTCACGACGTCTGGTATTGGGCAGTCTGCTGTTTAAGATTATTGGTTGCGTGCTGGTGGTGCCGTGGATTGCCGTACTGACTCAATGGCTGCGTCAGTACTCACTGCCTGCTGCGGAAGTGGTGATCTATTTCCACGTATTGTACAACCTGCTGCGCTGTATTTTGATGTTGCCACTGGTTAATCCAATGGCCCGTCTTACCACGCGCATGATAGCGGAAGACCCTGCAATAGCAGCTCAACTAACCCCTCGCTATCTTGACAGTGCGGCATTAGATACGCCATCGCTGGCGCTGGCCAATGCGGTACGGGAAACTCTGCGTCTGGGGGATGTGGTAGAGCAGATGCTGGTGGGCTTTAATGAAGTGTTAGCAGGGAATCAGCAGCACCGCCGTGAAGTGGCTCATTTGAAAGATGAAACAGATATGTTGTACGGTGCGATTAAGCTCTATCTGGCAAGACTGCCGCAAGAGAGTTTAAGCACGGTCGATTCCCGCCGTTGGGCCGAAATTATCGATACTGCGGTAAATCTGGAACAGGCAGGCGAGATTATCGACCGTATGACCTCTGAGGTATCCTCTAAATCGCTGGGAGTGCGCAAATCTTTTTCTTTAAAAGGCATGGAAGAACTCAATACCCTGTATTTACGTCTGGTTAAAAATCTGGACTTAGCCATGTCGGTATTTCTGTCCGGTGACATTGATAATGCTCGTCGCCTGCGTCGCGCCAAGCATCGCTTTCGCCTGCTGAATCAGCGTTACTCTTTGGGGCACGTAGAGCGCCTGCATCATAAGAATCTGCAAAGCATGGAGACCAGCTCACTGCATATGGGCTTACTGGCGGATATGAGAAGGCTTAATTCGCTGTTTTGCGCAGTGGCTTATTACGTGTTGGAAGTGCAGGATGAAGAGAGTCACTCTGATGGAGACGCAGGGGTAACTAACTAACAGAACTGTCAGATTTGTCAGTGATGGTAAAGGTTTGTCGAGGCCATTGATTCAATAGTGCTAACTGGATAATTTGTGGGAAATTTCTGTTTAATCAACGTCCCGTAAGTTAAAGGAATCGCTATGAACGTTAATTATCCGACGGCCTATGAAGTGGGCGATGTGGTATTTACCTGTATTGGCAATTTGCTGTTTCGCCAGGTTTCTGCCGCATCGGCATGCTGGAGTAACCACGTAGGGATTATTATCGGTCATGATGGCAAGGATTATATTGTGGCGGAGAGTAAAGTTCCGCTGTCCCAAACCACCACGCTGACTAAATTTGTTTCCCGTTCCGTTGATGGACGCTACGGCGTTCGTCGTCTGGAAGGGGATTAACCGAGCAACAAAAGCAGTCGCTGGTTGAAAAGGTGCCTGAACGTTTAAAAGTGCTGTATCACACCGGCTTTAAATATGAGTCCTCCCGCCAGTTTTGTTCCAAATTCGTGTTTGATCTTTATCGTGAAGGCTTGTCTATTTCGATAGGAAAAATTGAAACCTTTGACGCACTGCTCAGTAGTAATCCCGATGCGAAGCTACAATTCTGGCACTTTTGGTTTTTAGGGGCGATACCCTGGGATCGTAAAACCGTAACGCCAGCCAGTTTATGGTTCTATCCAACTCTGGTCCCTGTGTTTAACAGTCACCCTGATGCGAATGAAACCGAGCCTGACTGGTATTATCATTAAATTATTAATTCGTACTCTATGGATCGGAGATACCCGCCTTGGATAAAGATAACCAGGCCTCATTTAATGAGGTGATGTTATTTGTCAGAAATGAAGTTAGCCAATTTATTGACGCTCATCCCGGAGAGGTGTTCTCCGCGTTTGCCTTTGACTGTAACATTTGGGAAGGTGTTGAACTGAATTTATGCCTGACGACTCAGGGTTATCTGAATGAGATCCTGCATTACTATCAGACGGGTGCGCGTAAGGACTATTATCAGACAGACGAAGGTATTTTAAGCCTTAAATACAATACCGGGGACTGGAAGTATCAGTGTTTTAGCAGTATGAATTGTGTGGAAGACGAGGATTACCGCTATTTTGATACCAATGATAAACAGGAAAAATATCAGTACTGGATGAATCTGTTAGCACAAGTAATGAATGAGTTTTTGCAAACCCCGGAATATGCGGCTATTCCCAAGCTGCTGGATTTCAAAGTGTTGGTCTACGATCATGATGAAGATCCGGAAAGCAGTGAACTGCGGTTAACGGTTTTTGGCGATCGGCCTGCATTTCGTTTAAATTAGCGATGATTTTAGTCATCTGTAATCACCTGAAACTAAATGTATCTTAATGTTTCTGAACTTCCTCTATTGCCATAATTCATAACAATCATGCTACAGGCCAGACGGTTGAAAGGTTGCCACAGAGTGGGGATTAACTTAAAAATCAATACGTTTGCTGACAAACCCGCGCCATTCGGGCATTTCATTGTCGCCACTGCATGCTTAGTGTAATATATGTGACCATTATGGATTCTATTTTTCAGTTAAATCAATAGATTAAACTGATCTTCGGTGAACTCCCCATGTCGATAAGTGTGTTTAACCGCCGTTGGGCGGCAGTGCTATTAGAAACATTAACCCGCCACGGGGTTCAACATGTATGTATTGCACCGGGTTCCCGATCTACCTCTCTTACGCTGGAAGCGGCGGCTAACGCCAAAATAACCTGTCATACCCATTTTGATGAGCGCGGCCTTGGTCATCTGGCTCTTGGTATCGCTAAAGTTACCGGTCAGCCGGTTGCGGTGATTGTGACTTCCGGTACGGCAGTGGCAAATTTGTATCCTGCATTGATTGAAGCCAGCCTGACAGGGGAGCGTCTGGTTTTACTGACTGCCGATCGTCCACCTGAATTAATTGATTGTGGTGCTAATCAGGCCATTCGTCAGCAGGGTATTTTTGCTGACCATCCGGGTCAATCACTGTCATTACCCCGACCTACGCCAGATATTTCAGCCGCATGGCTGGCCTCAACGCTCGATCAAGCGCTAAGTGAACAGAAACAAGGGGCATTACATATTAACTGCCCGTTTGCAGAGCCGCTGTATGGCGGTGATGCTTCTGCCTATGCTGACTGGTCCAAAACCTTGGGCGACTGGTGGCAAGGCGATAAACCCTGGTTAATCAGCGATAACCAACGCATGGTGACACAACAGCCGGATTGGCCTCAGTGGCGGCAGCGTCGTGGTGTGGTGGTTGCGGCGCGCATGGGGGCAGAGCAGGGCGAACAGGTAGCCGCCTGGGCTAAACAGTTAGGCTGGCCCCTGCTAGCGGATGTGCTCTCCAGTAGCGGACAGCCATTACCCTGTGCGGATTTGTGGCTGAATAACCCCAAAGCGCAGGAGATACTGGCACAGGCAGAGATAGTGGTGCAATTTGGTGCCAGCCTGACGGGTAAGCGTATGCTGCAATGGCAAGCCAGCTGTTGTCCAAAAGAGTATTGGTTGATTGATAATATTAACGGGCGTTTAGATCCGGCGAATCATCGTGGTCGCCGTTTGGTGGCTGACATTAGCGAGTGGCTGAAACTGCATCCGGCAGAAGCCCTACAACCATGGGCTGACCAACTTACTATCTTAGCCACTCGGGTACGCGCTCATGTTACCGAATCTCTGGCACATCAGTTTGGTGAAGCGCAACTGGCTTGTCATTTAAGCGAGCTGTTGCCGGTAAACGGTGTGTTTTGGGCGGGTAATAGTCTGATTGTGCGGCTGATCGATGCATTGGCACAGTTACCGGCAGGCTATCCGGTATACAGTAACCGTGGAGCCAGTGGGATTGACGGTTTATTTTCCACTGCCGCAGGGGTTCAACGTGCGGCTGACAAGCCGATGCTGGCAGTACTGGGCGATATTTCCGCGCTGTACGATTTAAACTCTCTGGCGTTAATGAAACAATGTACTGCTCCGGTGGTATTGGTGGTGGTGAACAACGACGGTGGTTCGATTTTCTCACTTCTGCCAACGCCGGAAGCGGAAAGAGAACGTTTCTATCGCATGCCGCACGGCATAAACTTTGAGCATGCTGCGGCAATGTTTGGTTTAGCCTATGCCAATCCGAAAAGCTGGCAGGCGGTAAAACAAACCGTAGACGCTCACTGGCAACAGGGCGGAGTTCTACTGTTGGAATTACAGGTAGCTCCACACGATGGCGCTGAAACATTGCGTCAGTTAGTTAACGATGTGGTGAACTTCTGATGTTGGCAGTAACCCGTTATCCATCGGCTGCGGCAGATAACCATCAGCCCTGGCTGGTGTTTCTTCATGGATTACTGGGTGACAGGCAGGATTGGGGTAGCGTGTTACCTTATCTTAATCGCTGGTCTTGTCTCACTATTGATTTACCCGGCCACGGCAAGTCGCAAGATATTAGTGTTAACGGTTTTGAGCAGTTAAGTCAGCAACTGACTGAAACCCTGTTGGCCTGTAATATTAATCGCTATATTCTTATTGGTTACTCTCTCGGTGGTCGCGGTGCGATGTATCATACCTGCTTTGGTGAGAGTGATGGATTAGTCGGGCTGGTGGTCGAAGGGGGAAACCCAGGACTCAGTTCTGAATCGGAACGACAGGCGCGTTTACAGCATGACGGCCGCTGGGCTGAACAGTTTCGCCAGCAGCCGCTGTCAGAGGTGTTAGTTCAGTGGTATCAACAGCCGGTGTTTGCCAATCTGAGCGATCAAAGCCGCCAGCAGTTGATTTTGCGCCGTAGTCATAATCGTGGTGATAATGTGGCACAAATGCTGGAATCGACGTCGTTGGGCCGTCAGCCCCAAGTGGGCGAATTGTTAAATACGCGGTTGATACAGCGAAATATACCTTTTTGTTATCTCTGTGGTGAACAGGACGCAAAGTTTCAGCAAATTGCGCTTGAAAATCACTTTCCGCTGCGTATTGTAGCCGCAGCAGGTCATAATGCACATTCGGCGAACCCTGAAGGTTTTGCCGCACAGTTGCTTACATTTTTGAAGGAATGCTAATTATGCTTTATCCAAGTGAACAGGAACTCTACGCACCTATCGAATGGCAGGATTGCTCTGAAGGATTTCAGGATATTTATTACCATAAATCAGCCGACGGTATTGCAAAAATTACTATAAACCGTCCTGAAGTGCGTAACGCATTCCGTCCTCTGACCGTGAAAGAGATGATTCAGGCGTTAGCCGATGCCCGCTACGACGATCATATCGGTACTATTATTCTGACCGGTGAAGGTGATAAGGTGTTCTGTTCCGGCGGTGACCAGAAAGTGCGCGGCGATTACGGCGGTTATAAAGATGACAGCGGTACTCACCATCTGAACGTGCTGGATTTCCAACGCCAGATTCGCACCTGTCCTAAACCAATTATTGCCGCAGTCGCCGGTTACTCCATTGGTGGCGGTCATGTATTGCATATGATGTGCGACCTGACTATTGCCGCAGAAAACGCAATTTTCGGTCAGACTGGTCCTAAAGTCGGTTCTTTTGATGGCGGCTGGGGCGCTTCTTATATGGCTCGCATCGTTGGTCAGAAAAAAGCCCGTGAAATTTGGTTCCTGTGCCGTCAGTACAATGCTCAGGAAGCGCTGGATATGGGACTGGTTAACACCGTAGTTCCTGTTGCTGATTTAGAAAAAGAGACGGTTCGCTGGTGTCGTGAAATGCTGAGAAACAGCCCGATGGCGCTGCGCTGTCTGAAAGCGGCTCTGAATGCTGACTGTGATGGTCAGGCAGGTCTGCAAGAGCTGGCCGGTAACGCCACCATGCTGTTCTATATGACTGACGAAGGTCAGGAAGGGCGCAATGCGTTTAATGAGAAACGCCAGCCGGACTTCAGCAAATTTAAGCGTAATCCATAATGCGTAAAGTCGAACTCTACCGTTTTAGCCTGCCGATGGAGGCAGGGGTGATTCTGCGCAATCAACGGCTAAAAACGCGCGATGGCTTGCTGGTTTGCCTGACAGAGAATGGCAAACAGGGGTGGGGAGAGATCTCCCCATTACCGGAGTTTTCTGAAGAGACGTTGGAAGAGGCGGAAGCCGCTACACTGGGCTGGTTACACAGTTGGGTTAACGGCGAACAGGCGTTTGAAAGCGCACTGCCTTCCGTGGCTTTTGGTTTGAGCTGTGCGATGGGGGAGCTGTCAGGCTTTCTGCCGCAAAAAGCAGATTACCGCAAGGCACCATTGTGTAATGGCGATCCGGATGAACTGTTTGCCGTATTGGGCGCCATGCCGGGCGAAAAAGTGGCAAAAGTTAAAGTCGGCCTGTACGAAGCAGTTCGTGACGGCATGATTGTTAATCTGCTGCTGGAAGCCATTCCTGATTTGAAACTGCGTCTGGATGCCAATCGCAGCTGGACTCGTGCGAAAGCCGATGGTTTTGCCAAATATGTACAGCCTCAGTTCCGGGATCGCATTCAGTTTCTGGAAGAGCCTTGCAAAACCCGCGATGAATCTCGCGATTTCTCCCGTGAAACAGGCATTGCCATTGCATGGGATGAGAGTGTACGTGAAGCTGACTTTGTGGTGGAAGCAGAGCCAGGCGTTGCGGCGATTGTGATTAAACCAACGCTGGTGGGTAGCATTCAACGCTGCCATATGCTGATTGATCAGGCACACAAAGCAGGTTTAATTGCTGTTATCAGCTCATCGATTGAAACCAGCCTTGGTCTGACCCAGTTGGCAAGAATGGCCGCATGGCTGACACCGGATACCATTCCGGGGTTAGACACGTTGTCACTGATGCAATCGCAGTTGGTACGTCCGTGGCCTGACAGTGAACTCCCTGTGCTGGATGTTGATGCGCTGGAAGTGGTATGGCGTCGTTAACTTCAACGGTTTTTAGTCATTGGCCGTGGCAGCAGTGGGCAAGTGAACAGCCAAACGCCACGGCAATTATCAGAGAACAGCAGTCGGTCAGTTGGCGATGTTTAGCTGACGAGGTTAATGCCCTTTGTAACCTGTTTTATCATCATGGTGTTCGAGCCGGGCAGGGCGTAGCGTTGAACGGCAAAAACAGTCCTGAACTGTTGTTAGGGTATCTGGCGATCTTACAGCTGGGTGCCCGAGTTTTGCCGCTCAATCCTCAATTACCCGACGCATTACAGGCGCAACTGCTGCCGATCCTGAATATCGATTGGGGTTGGAGCAGCCATTCTTCGACGTGGCCGGACAGGGTTAAATCACTACCTTCATTCAGTATCGAGCAACTCTCCGTCAGCAATTTTGATACTCAATTGATGGCTGACTGGTCATCAGCACAGTCATTAACCATGACGCTAACTTCCGGTTCCAGTGGACTGCCAAAAGCGGCGGTACATACACCACAAGCCCATTTAGCCAATGCCGCCGGGTTGTTACAGCGGATGCCGTTCGAATCAGGTGACAGTTGGTTGCTCTCCTTACCGCTGTTTCATGTTTCCGGACAGGGGGTAATATGGCGGTGGTTGCAAAAAGGTGCCACTCTGGTGCAGCGTAATATGCACCCTTTAGATCGGGCACTGGCTGGCTGTACTCATGCTTCACTGGTACCAACTCAGCTTTGGCGTTTGCTGGAACAAGATGCCGATAAGTTAGTGCTTAAGCAGGTGTTGCTGGGGGGAGCATCTATTCCCGTTGAGTTAACCGAACGCGCACAACAGGCAGGAATCAGTTGCTGGTGCGGATATGGCATGACGGAAATGGCCTCTACTACTTGCGCCAAACCCGCCGACGCCACCGCTGGTGTAGGTGTACCTTTACCCGGCAGAGAATTACAACTGGTGGATAATGAAATCTGGCTGCGGGGTAGCGGTCAGGCGCTGGGTTACTGGCAGCAGGGCGAAATTCGGCCACTAAGCGACAGCCAGGGCTGGTTCCATACCCGCGATCGCGGTGAGATGCGAAACGGTGAGTTGTATATCTGCGGGCGTATGGATAACCTGTTTTTCAGCGGTGGGGAAGGCATTCAGCCGGAAGACATTGAGCGAGTACTGATATCCCATCCTCTGATTGAACAGGCGTTTGTGGTGCCGGTTGATGATGTGGAGTTTGGCCAGCGTCCGGTGGCGGTGGTTGATGCATTACCGGGGCTGGATTTATCTCAATTATCCGCATGGCTGGAAGGTAAAATAACCCGTTTTCAGATCCCGGATAGTTACTATGTTTTGCCTGCGGAGTTGAAGCAGGGGGGAATTAAGATCTCTCGGTTGGCGGTGAAGGAATGGGTTAAGTCGCTGAATAATGAGGTGGTGAAGTAGATTGGGCGGTTAATCAGGCGTATTTGTATTGATTTATCCTTGAGCTGAAATTCTGATAACCGTTATATGCCAGGGCGAATTAATGAACGAGAATCAAGCATTAGAAAAACTGTTTGAAGGTGTTGTTCCAGAAAGGTTCAGGGAAGTCCTCGATTTAGTTGAAAAGCATTCAGCACAATTCCGAAGAATTGGGGATAGAAGTGGCTTTAATCTTGATGCCGGAGCCTATGGCGTAATTCAGTTTACCCAAAGGTCTTTAGCTCAAATGTGGATTTTTGGCTTTGCATGTCTCGATTCCCTTCACTGTTATTCAGCAGTAATTGAACTAGCCTGGCGTTATAGTTTGAAATTCGATCTTAATGTGATCGAGGTTCTGTCAGAGCAGAAAGAAAAATATGACTGCTTTTCCAGAATCATTAAGTCTATAGAACAGTTAAACAACGCTGAAAGTGAAAACGATTTTGATTGGCCTGCTGTAATTCCCCAACCAGAAGAAGGAAAGCCTGAAAATATGGAACAGGCTGCCGTGTTCGATCTCGTTCTAATGGCGGGTGCGTATGTATTTCTGCATGAATTAAAGCACGTAATTTTTCAATCTGAAGGCAATGCTCCGGAAGATCCTCATGAGGAAGAAATGGCATGTGATTTTTTTGCTTCCCATATGATGTTGTCAAAAGTTGACGATTACTCAATTACAAGTGGTTATCCTGCAGATAAAGTGAGAATGAAGAGGTCGGCTGGAATAGCTCTCGGTAATGTATTTCTGGCTGTTGTTACACCTAAGCATAATTTAGGTGGAACGATAACTCATCCTCCAATTCACCAACGTTGGTCAGTCACTTTAGGAGAAATAGATTTAGAAGAGAGCGATAATTATTGGCTATTTTTTGCCTCGTTAGCGATTGCCTTAATAAAATATAAAGAAATCGATTTCCCACCGCAGCTTGTGACTAGTTATAAACAGTTAGCAATATCGTTAATTGAAGCGCTTGAAAAGGGCATCTGACAAATTGAACATTTGTATAGATTAATTGCTATTCTACATTTCGATGACCAAGGCATAGCTGTCCTATACCACTCTTAGACAACCAATAAATCTAACAATAATCCAACGATACTCAACTTAAATCATCCCGCCACACCACTTCCCGCCAGCCTCGAACGCTATTAATAAATCCGATCTTCTGCGCCTGTTGGAACTGTGCTTTGGTCAGAATCGCTTCCCGAATGGCTCCTGCCTGCAATAATGCCTGTCGTTCGGTTCCCGGCAAGAGACCACAAGAGATTGCCGGGGTTAGCCATTGTCCATCAATCAATAAAACCACATTACCATTTACAAACTCGGTGATTTCATCCCGCTGGTTGTATAGCAAAAACTCGTTGTCCAACGTAGCCGCAGGGTAGTGATCCCGCAGGGTGGTTTTATGGTAAAGCAGGTTATTATCGCTATGTACTGCAAAAGGAGCCCAGTTGGCGATCAATGGCTGAGTTAATGGTGTAATCGGATCACAACTTAGCGTTGCCTCACCGTTTTGTTCCAACAGCAGGCGAACTTTATATTCCCCTTGTTGGTAGCCAGTGGCTAACTGCTGTAACTGTTCTGTCAGCTTGTCGGCATCAAGCACAAAGTTAAAATAGCGGGCAGAAGCGGATAAACGTTTAAGATGCAGTGTTAACAGATGATAATCGCCATCCTTTAACAACAGGCTTTCCAGCAGTTGTTTGGGCAGAGTAACACCGCGCAAAACCTCGGCCTTGTTAATCACTTCCTGATACTCATTTTCTGCGGTGGAATCCCAGGTGATACCGCCGCCTACGCCATAACGGGCGATGCTTTTCTCGGTATCGATAATCACCGTGCGAATTGGAACGCTAAACAGGGCTTCTTTATCTGGCGTGATATAACCGATGGCCCCACAGTAGACTTCCCGGGGCTGTGGCTCAAGTTGAGATATTAAGCGCATCGTGCTGGCTTTGGGCGCTCCGGTAATTGAACCACAGGGAAATAGTGCGCGGAAAATATCGGTAAGGCTGGTTTGTTGACGCGTCTGAGCGCTAATGGTTGAGGTCATTTGCCAGACGGTAGGGTATTGTTCAATATCAAATAGCGCAGGTACTTTTACGCTACCGGCAATCGCCACCTGACTGATGTCGTTGCGTAGTAAATCAACGATCATCACGTTTTCTGCCCGATCTTTTTCTGAGGTTCTTAGCTGTTCCTGACGCATCAGATCGTCCTGAGCATCCAGACCTCTTTTAGCCGTTCCTTTCATTGGCTTAGCGGTGAGCGTACCCTGACGCCAGTGAAAAAACAGCTCCGGCGAAGCGGATAAAATTTTGAAACGGCCGATATCCAGACAGGCGGCATATTCAGCCTGCTGGGCGCTAAGCAGCTGCTGATAAAGTCGATAGTAGCCCTGTTCGCTGCACTCAGTGACTTCAGCTTCCAGTCGAATGGTGTAATTGGTTTGATAAGTATTACCCGCCTCAATTTCTGATTTGATGCGCAGAATTGCCTGACGGTATGCCTCTGTGGAGGTAGCCGGTTGCCATTCCGATAAAATATTCTCGAATAACTCTTCGGGGATATCAGAGGAGTCGTCAGTAAGTGGTTGCTGATACAGACCAAACCACAATAGCGGCATATCTCCCTGCGGTGGCGTTTGGTAATAGGACTGGAATGCAGCGGCGGCTTCATAAGAAAGATATCCGGCAGCGTACAGGCCGCTGTCTACGGCTTGCTCAACCTCTGCCAGCTTTGCTGTCACTTCACTGAGCTCAGAAGTAGTAATGACTTTTAGCGGGTGCTCAAACAGTTGAACCTGACGATTAAAATCAAAGCGTAATTTCATATCAGGCTCCTTCACTGGTGTAAGTGGTTACAAATTGCTGCAACAGCTTCAAACCACTTTCGGTCAGAATCGCCTCCGGGTGGAATTGTACTCCCTCAATTGGCCACTGTTTATGGCGCAGTCCCATAATAATACCGTTATGGGTTATCGCCGATATCTCCAGTTCTGGCGGCAGAGAAGAGGGCTCCACCATCAGAGAGTGGTAACGGGTAACCTGTAACGGGCTGGGAAGATGGTCAAACAGCGTACGGCCATCATGGGTAATTAATTCGGTTTTGCCATGGGTTGGCACCGGGCACTTAACAATACGTGCACCAAATGCCTGAGCAATTGCCTGATGACCAAGACAAACCCCCAGTAACGGAATGGCACCGGCAAAACTGCGAATTACCTCCAGCGTAATACCGGCATTCTCTGGTGTTCCGGGGCCGGGAGAAAGAATAATCGCCGCAGGCGCTAAAGCGGCGATTTCATCGAGCTGCAACTGGTCATTCTTGACGATCCTCACATCAGAATAAGACTGACAAAGATAATCGAGCAGGTTATAGCTGAAAGAGTCGTAGTTATCGATGAGCAGAATCATAAGTCAGGTATACCGCTGATGGCAGAAGGGCGAAGGGGTTATTCTAACCGATAGAGAGGGAATGGGAAGCCTGAAAAAGAAACCCGCCAGATTGCGCCAGCGGGTTCAGAGAGTCAGACTTGATTATAGCGCTGATGGCATTTTTACCATTTGACGTTAACGCCTACCTGACCACCCCAGGATTTATTATCCCGATCGTCAAGGGATTTGCTGTAACTACCGGCGGCAGAATATCCCATGCTGTCATTGTATTGATAGTTGGCGCCAACGCTGACTTCCGCCCAGGTACCGTTGGACGGTTGTTTCAACGTAGTAGAGTGTTTGCCGGTTTTATCCACGGCGTAGGTGGTGGCATCCCCCATAAACTCATGCCACACGTCGGTTTTTGCCCAGGTTCTCAGGTAATGGGGTTTGCTATCAGTATCCTTAGCTAATGACCAGTCACGGTTGACAAGCAAACCGGTGCGGGCACGCAGAGAATCATTTTGTTTAAAACTGAAACTACCGTGGTTGTCTTTGGCATCATCAAAGGAGATATGTTGGTAGGCCAGCTGTGCCTGTGGTTCCAGAGTGACGCCGTTATTGAAGTTAAAGGCATACCCACTCTCTACGGAGCCTAAAACACCGACACCGTTAGTGGAGAAGGTTTCGCTATGCTTTGAGGTCGCATCCACATCGTAGTAGGTGGTTTGTAATACGGTATCGGTATACCAGCTTTGTTGCCCCTGATGGGTCCAGTAGAGTCCGAGGCTATAGGCTTTAGTCACGGTTGATCCGGCATCCTGCCCACGATCGTTATTAATATCGGTTTCGGTATCACCGTAGCCGAAATAGACACCAGCGCGGTCCATGGATGAATCAGCGCCTTCACGACGGTAAATATCATGACCTAGCTGAATTCCCGACAGATAGGAGTCATATCCGGCACCGTTTTTCTCAATATTATTAGAGCCATGTTCCGTCTTCTTACCAATAATACGTCCCCAGGCTTCCGGAATATAATCAGAACTATCGGACCTGGTCTGTGCCTGTGTCTGAACGACCTTAGGTGTACACATGCCGGAAATCAGCAGTTCGACTTCCTCTTTTGCCGTCAGTCCCTCTTTTTTACAGGCATCGCCACCACTTTGCACGATTTGTGCCGGAGGTGGTGTATTGCGAGCGTGTTGTGGCCCCAGACGGGTGTCCAGAGAGCCTAGCATGGTGTAGGCATAGTCGTTGGCCACCGGGAAGACCGTTGAAGCCAATACGACCTCAGAACGGTAGTCAGTATTCAGATACCAGTTATTATTTGCCGTGTTGTACTCCAGCTCATAGTCCGATACCCCGAACAGTTGACGACCGGTGGAGAGTTGGAATGCGCCTGCGTCAGAATTACTCAGGCTTTCAACCACCAGGATTTTATTTTTTGGTGCGAGGGCTGTGTTTTCACCAAGATGATTGATTTCAACGGTGGTTGGTCCGCCGGTTCCCAGTCGCGCTGAGTCGACCACCATTACGTCTGAAAACAGTGATTTCCCTTTGTCATCGGCCTTCATATTGGCAACAACCCGACCACCGTTAGAGACAAATACGCCACCGCCATTTTTTCCTGGTGTGTGTCCTCCGGTAATCACCAGTGAGTTACCGGCACTAGTGGTTCCATCAGTCAGGTCAATCACTCCTGAATGGTCAAAACGTGTTACTCCCAGCATTTGTCCCTGGGTGAGAGTATCGGTGTTGGCATAACTTGAAGTGAGGTCTGCCGGTACATAAATTTCATTCGCACTGACCGGATTAATCGCATAGTTGGCGGAGTTTGCCAGAACTAAGGTTCCCTGGTTAATAAAGGTATTATTGCCGCCGTTGCCCATATCCACAGAGGCAATACCCCAACTGTCGCGTAATCCATCCCGATTGCTGTCAGAATAGTTACGCAGCAGGAAACAATTGTAGTTGTTGAGGGTGTTGTCAGCAGAACCAAATTGGGCCGAGCCGGTGAGTTGGTTATAGTTATTGATCGTGGTCTGTCCCGCGTTGGCGGTTGAGTAAATAACCCGATCGCTGATTGCATCAACCACACCATAGTTATTTACCGTCAGGCGAGTTTTCTCGCTGGAGACAGCACTACCAAGACCAATACCAAATGAATTACCACCGTGTACCATGGCGGTTTTTCCAATGTTGATATTACCGGTACCGGATAGCGACATGCCAATACCGCCAGCACCGTGTTCTGCATTGATAAAACCGTTATTGAAATTGATTTCTCCGACAGTTTTAGTATTACCCGTCGCTAAGTCATCAACCCAAATACCCACCCCCGTTGGCGTAATATCAGCAGATACCGGCGAAAGGGTGATGATCCCCGAATCGTAGGTTACGCTGGCTTTACCATTTGCACCGGTTGCGGCATAGATACCGTGATGGGTGCCCTCAGCGGAGCTTTGTCCGGCGTTAATCTGGTTAGTCGCCTGTACCGTTACGTTACCGGCTGCGGTGGTAGCCTGTATCCCGCTGCCGTCTGTGGCATTGATGGTTCCGGTATTACGTACCAAAAAGCTGCCAACAGGGCCGCTGCTTTCAGCGTACATACCGTGGCCCTGTGCGTTAATTTGACCCAGATTATCCATCAGCAGGCTCTTAGCTATCTGACCCTGAGCAGGCGCTAACTGAGCGCTCATACCACGGCTGCCGTCACCCAGCGTATCTATAGTGCTTTGATTTAGCATTTTGATATCACCGGTGTTGGTTTCAGCATGCATACCGTGAGCGGAGATACCGTTGGTCACCACGGCGGCATTATTATCAAGTCGACTGGTGCCTGCGTTTGACAGGGATGCAATGCCATGGCCGCCATCACCATAGGTGATAACCTGACTGTTGTTGATCGCTGACAGGTTGCCGGTATCGGTTTGGCCGAAAATCCCGTAGCTCTGAGCACCGTATGTGGTGACGCTACTTTGATTCACTGCATTGCTGATTCCGCTTTGACTAAGGGCAGCGACGCCGTAGGCTGATTGTCCATGGGTGGTGACAGTCGCAAGGTTAGTAGCCAGCGCAGAGCCAGTATCGGTTTGGGCAGAAATACCGTAACTGCTATCACCATAAGTTGTGACGTTGCTTTGATTGAGCGCCTCACTTTTTCCGCTCTTACTGATGGCACCAAGGCCATTGGCTGACTGTCCGTGAGTGGTTACATTGCCCATATTGAGCGCTAATGCGCTACCACTCTCGGTTTCAGCACGCATACCGTAGGCATTGTCACCTTCGGTAGTGATAACCTGCATTTCCAGATTGAGAGATATCGCCTGAGCCAACTGACTAAAGGCTGACAGGCCATAAGCATTATTACCGTAAGTGGTGACGGTGTTTTGGTTTTTCGCCAGCGCGGTGCCTTTGATATTCGAGGCATGAACACCAATGGCACCCTCTCCGTGGGTAGTGACCTGAGCATTGTTGATTGCTTCGGCACTATTACGTTGGCTTACCGCGCTTAAACCATAGCCATCAACACCAAAGGTTTCTACGTTTAGCTGGTTATAGGCCAGTGAGTCTCCACTTTCGCTTTCGGCGCTGACGCCACGAGCACCAGTACCATGAGTGATGACACTTTGGTTATTGATTGCCTGAGCATGGCTGGTTTTGCTGAAAGCGTGAATACCGTAGCTGTAATCACCTTCAGTTTCGATAGTGTTATCGTTTTGCGCCAGTGCATCAAGGTTACTGCTGGCCGCCAGACCGTGGCTATTATTACCGCGAGTAATAATGCTACCTGTGGCTTCGTTGTAGGCGTATGCCTGACTATTTTGGGTAATGGCATTGACGCCATAGGCGTTATCGCCACGGGTTTCGACATTTCCCTGATTGACCGCCTGCGCAACGCCTTGAGTACTTTCTGCATTTAATCCGTTGCTACCATTACCGGTGGTCAGAATTGAGTTTCTGTTGAGCGCATCGGCGCTGCTCTTACTGCTTAATGCGCTGACGCCATAAGCATTGTCACCATGGGTTTCAACCGTTCCATCATTAACGGCTAAGGCCTCAGCATTAACGCTGTAGGCATGTAAACCGTAGCTGCCTTTACCGTAGGTTTTAACTTCCGCATTATTATCATTTTGCACTACGGCGGTGTCATCCTGACTATAGGCGCTGACGCCGTGGGAATTTTCTCCGGATTTTGCCAAGATAACGCCGCCGGCGATTTCACTACCGGTAAGGATATTTCCTTTGTTGATAGCATAGGCTTTGTTGTGCTGGCTTTGAGCATTTAGTCCATCGGCATTATTACCCGCAGTGGTGATTGAACCGAGGTTTTCTGCCTGAGCTTCCCCATTGGTACTGCGGGCTGAGGCACCATTAGCACCGTGGCCGGAAGTGACTATCTGATTTAAATTGCTGACAACGGCCAGCGCCTGATAGCTTTGAGCCAGCAGGCCGTGAGCGTTATTTCCCTGAGTGTGGATAATACCGGTGGTGTCATTGAGTGCTGCCGCTTTCGCATCTTCACTAATGGCGCTGGCGCCATTACCCCCATCTCCAGTGGTCGATATGGTACCGGAGTTAATGGCTACTGCTTCTTCATGTGTACTTTGAGCGTAGGCGCCGTGAGCATCAGTCCCTGCCGTGTTGATGGTAGCATTAGCTTCATTGATGGCATTGGCTTTTCCATATTGACTGACCGCATTCATGCCATTGGCATTATCGCCCTGAGTGGTTATTTTTCCCTGATTGGTGGTGCTGGCCAAAGAGGTAAAACTGAACGCATTCATTCCATGAGCAGTATCACCGGCAGTTTTTATTTCACCGGTTGTGGTGTTAATTCCCACGGCTGTATTGAATATGCTGGTGGCATTAGCACCATGAGCCTGCCAGCCGTTGGTTTCAATTGAACCGGCATTACTGACCGTAGCTTGAGAGGTCAGGCTGAAAGCGAGCAGACCCTGGGCCAGCGCACCCTGCGTGGTAATACTGGCATTTTCCTCATTGGACGATTGTGCGGTAGAAAATAGCGATATTGACTGAGCTCCCATTGCACCCAGGCCGCTGGTAGTGATGTTGCCCTGATTGATTGTCGTTGCCGTATTAATAAGGCTCACTGCGCTTAATCCAGACCCAAAAAGACCATTGGTGGATATGGTTCCGCTGCTGGTGTTAATCGCCTGAGCGCTGGAAAGCACACTAACCGCGCTGGCTCCATGGCCGAAAACATCGAGCACACCGGTTGAAATCTCTCCGGCATTCTCTACTGACGCTGAGCCCAGAACACTGACTGCACTCAGACCATGGCCGAAGGGACCATTAACTGAGATTTTACCGGTTTCACTGTTATTGGCTGTTGCACTGCTTAACAGGCTAAAAGCGCTGGCTCCGTGACCGAAGATATCAAGCATACCGGTGGATATTTCCCCGGCATTTTCTGCGGATGCAGACCCAACAATACTGACTGCACTCAGGCCATGGCCTAAAGGCCCGTTAACCGAAATATTACCGGTTTCACCGTTAATGGCAGAAGCATTACCCAGCAGACTGAAAGAACTGGCGCCATGCCCCAGAATATCCAGTACGCCGGTGCTGACTTTACCGTGGTTTTCTGTTGTAGCGCTGCCAGCAATGCTGATAGCACTGACACCATGTCCTAACGGACCGTTAAGATTAACTTCAGCACCTTGTTCATTGGTTGCTTTAGCATTACCCATAATGCTAATAGCACTGGCACCGTGACCTAAAATGCCCAGTATGTTGGTTGATACTTTGCCGCTGTTTTTAGCCGTAGCATCGCCCATGACGCTAATCGCACTGGCTCCGCTGCTGAATGCACCATTCAGGCTGGCATTACCGCTATTCTCTGCAGTAGCGCCGCCGATAATGCTAATGGCGCTGGCTCCATGACCAAAAATATTCAGAATATTGGTAGAAACATCGCCGCTGTTTTTAGCGGATGCGTTACCAAGGATGGAAATCGCGCTGGCTCCACTACTCAGCGGATCATTAAGTTGAGCATTGCCGGTATTTTCTGCCGTAGCACTGCCCACAATGCTGATAGCGCTGGCGCCATGACCTAAAATATTCAGCAGATTAGTAGAAACATCACCACTGTTTTTAGCGGAGGCATTACCGAGAATGGATATGGCGCTGGCTCCGCTACTCAACGGACCATTAAGTTGAGCACTACCGGTATTTTCTGCGCTAGCGCCGCCCATAATGCTGATAGCGCTGGCTCCGTGACCAAATACGTCCAGAATATTGGTGGAGACGTCACCGCTGTTTTTAGCGGAGGCATTACCGAGAATAGAGATTGCACTGGCACCGCTGCTCAACAGGCTATTAAGTTGAGCATTACCAGTATTTTCTGCGGTAGCGCTACCCATAATGCTGATAGCACTAGCGCCATGACCAAACACATCAAGAATATTGGTGGTGACTTCACCGCTGTTTTTAGCGGATGCGTCACCGAGTATGGATATGGCACTGGCTCCGCTGCTCAACAGGCTATTTAGGTGAGCACTTCCCTGGTTTTCTGCGGTAGCGCTACCCATAATGCTGATAGCACTGGCTCCATGACCGAAAATATTCAAAATACCGGTAGAGACATCACCATTGTTTTGGGCCGTTGCACTGCCAATAAGCGCCATGGCGTTTGCACCACTACTGAGTGGTCCGTTAAGGCTGGCATTACCATAGTTAGTGGCACTGGCGCTCCCCAGTAAACTGATGGCGCTGGAGGCGTGATCAAAAATACTGAGTGCCGGGTTAGATACATTATTATAGTTAGTTGAACTGGTATCTAACAGGCCGACTTCCCCCAGATTGATAAATCCCAGATCCAGATTAATACCCAGCAGTCCGGGGGCCGCAGCATATTGCTGATTTTGAGGTGCTTCTGTAGCCGCAACGTTTTGAGCACTCAGATAAGTGCTGTTTGAAGATATACTGGATGAAGGATTCTCAGCAATAGTTTCGAAAGAAAATAGACTACTGGTGATAGCAATAGCTAATGTTTTCTTTAAATGATAATTAGACATAATTAGGTTCCATCCTAAACTATTAATTATTCAATATGGTTATCAATATGTGTTGTACGTATGTGTTGTTTTTTATGTTAAAGCTTTTATTGATTAAGTAATTAAATAATAAAATTTATGCTTAAATTTGATATTAAATACACGTAAAAGCCCTGTTTTAGCTGCTTGCGGCCTTTTTTTGGTTTCTGTTAATTTGAAATAATAACTTTGTGGATATTGAATTGAAAGTTAAATGGTGAAGAGTTTGTTTTATATTGATGATTATTTATTAATATTAAAATATTACTTATTTATTTATATAATTTGATAATCCAAGCCTTATTTTTTAATTTTAATTTTTATTTAATATATCTGAGGTGACTATTTTTGAGTGAGTTGTTGCTTGCTTTTGCTTATTATTGTTATTTATTGACTATTCAATACCTCTATAAAAAGACCCCCACCATTTGGTGGGGGTCTTATCTTCCGGTCAAAATCCAGGGATATAAACCCACGGATTATTTAGAGACTGAGTGAGTTATTTCATCTTTTTCAGCGCTTCAATAACGCCATTCCCATAGTCCGGATGAACTTTGGTAAACAGGTCGATTTGACGCTGACGAATGTTTTCCGGAACTTCACAGAGCTCTCCTGCAATACGCTTGAACATTCGTTGATGTTCTTCTTTGCTTAGCAGGTTAAACAGGGCGCGTGGTTGGCTGAAGTAATCGTCGTCTTCACGATGATTCCAGTGGTCAGCTGCACCTTCTAAAGTTAGCGGTGGTTCGCTAAAGTTTGGTTGCTCTTTAAATACACCAAAGCTGTTTGGCTCGTAAGTTGCGCCGTTACCGCTGTTGCCATCGATACGCATAGCACCATCACGATGGTAGTTATGGAATGGGCAGCGAGGGGCGTTAACCGGGATTTGATGATGGTTAATGCCTAAACGGTAACGATGAGCATCACCATAGGAGAACAGACGACCCTGTAACATTTTGTCCGGAGAGAAGCTTACGCCTGGTACCACGTTGGCCGGGTTCATCGCAACTTGCTCAACTTCAGCAAAGTAGTTATCCGGATTACGATTCAGTTCCATTACACCCACTTCAATCAGTGGTGCATCTTTATGTAACCAGACTTTAGTTAAGTCAAACGGGTTGTAAGGCAGTTTGGAAATTTCATTTTCCGGAATGATCTGTACAAACAGCTTCCAGCGAGGGAAGTTGCCGGCCGCGATGTTGTCATACAGGTCACGCTGTGAGCTTTCACGATCTTTACCAATCAGCGCTTCGGCTTCCTCATCCATCAGGTTCTCAATGCCTTGCTGGCAGCGGAAATGGAATTTAACCCAATAACGTTGGTTGTCTTCGCTGATAAAACTGAAAGTATGGCTGCCAAACCCATGCATATTGCGGTAAGACTTCGGTAGTCCACGGTCACTGAAGTCGATGGTTAACTGATGCAGAGATTCAGGTAACTGAGAGAAGAAATCCCACTTATAGGTTGGGTTACGCAGGTTAGTATGTGGGTCGCGTTTTACTACGTGGTTCAAGTCCGGGAATTTTAACGGGTCACGCAGATAGAAAACAGGGGTGTCGTTACCCACCAGATCCCAGTTGCCTTCTTCGGTATAGAATTTGATGGCAAAACCACGAATATCCCGTTCTGCATCGGCTGCACCGCGCTCACCGGCTACGGTAGAGAAGCGAACAAACAGATCGGTTTTTTTACCAATCTCAGAGAAAATTTTAGCGCGGGTATATTTGGTAATGTCATGTGTCACGGTAAAAGTACCGTAAGCACCGGAACCTTTAGCATGCATACGACGCTCAGGAATGACTTCGCGGTCAAAGTGAGCTAGTTTTTCAAGGAACCAGATATCCTGTAACAGCATCGGTCCTCTTGGTCCTGCGGTCATTACATTATTGTTATCAACTACCGGCACACCAGATGCCGTGGTTAGTTTCTTATCGCTCATCACGTTCTCCTGTTAAACATCAAAAAATTATCGTCATACTGACACAGAGCTAAAAACACCACTTCTTGGTTCTGTCACTGTTACTGCTACTATTAGTAAGGTTATGAGCCCAATATAGCCAATTGATACTACCTATTATGGTTATCAGTGTAGCCAATATATAAAAGTCGTGAACTTAACCGGTGTCATAAAGATATCGACAAATTTATAGCCGAGCCTTGCTGTACGGGCATTCTGTCGCCAATGGCGTTTAAATTGGATGGTTTTAATGTGTTGTGAACGTTTAATTTTTATAGAAGCTAAAACATAAAATTATCTTCTGTAAGCTTTTAGCCACGATTGGCATCATCATGGAGCCAAACCTGTATGATTAGACCATTGCTGTACTGTTTTAGTAAGAGGGATGTCAGGTGGTTATTTGTTTAAAATCAAAATTATGTCAATTAAAACTGTCAGTCTCACTATTTGTATTTCAAATAGTTAATTAAGGTTATTACTATTTTTTATTTGAGATAGAAGCCCCAAATTTTGCATTAAATAAAGAACTAACCACTATTTAAAGCGGTTTTAAGTTAATAATAAAAGCTGGGAAGCTGAGTAAATATTATTGTATTGATGGAGGGAGCATGGGCTTACAAGATCATGGACCTGATGCCGAGGTGATTTTCAGATTTAATGGAACGAGAAAAGGGCCCGCCTATAGTGGTTATCGCCCGGATCATTTAATTAAGGATGACTACCTGACCTGCGGAAAGCATGAATATATTGAGCCAATTATAGCGCTGCCGAATTCAGAGGTTCTTGGCACCATTACTTTTATGTCGCCCTCCAGTTATCCTCATTGCTTGTGGCCCGGAAAGATTATTACTTTTCAGGAAGGCCCTCATATTACGGGAACGGTGGAAATTATTAACATTCTGAACCCGCTGCTGGATGCCCAGCGACAGGATTAGTATTGTACAGATCTACTTGTAAGGGATATAAAAATGGGCTATCAGCACTGACTGATAGCCCATTTTTTAATAAGTTAACTCATGTTGATAATTACGTCTGCGGCAACCAGCCAAACACAATACCAAACTGAATCAGAATAATAGCGAAGCCAAAAGCCAGGGCAAGAAACAGCCCTAACGAACCGCCGGGAACGCGGTAACCGCCTTGATTTTGTTTACGGGATTGCATAACCAACATGGCCGGTAATAGCAGAGCCAGAATAGATAAGGCAATAGCCGCATAACCCAGCGCCATAATGAAGCCTTTCTGATAGAACAGGGCAAACATTAAAGGTGGCAGGAAGGTAATCAGCCCGGTTTGCAGACGGCCGGAGGTATTGTTAGCACGCTTAAACAGATCCGCCAGATAATCAAACAGCCCCAGCGCAACACCCAGGAAGGACGTCGCCAGTGCCAGAGCAGAGAACAGACGCACGGATATTTCAACGCTTGGGGTGTTTACCACTTCTTTAACTGCTTGCAGTAAACCATTTAAACCCGATTCGGCGGCAATAATACCCACAAAGGTGCTGGAGCTGATCGCACCCAGCGTTGCCAACTGCCATAAAATATAAGCAATCAGTGGGATGGCGCTGCCGATAATAAAGATTTTGCGTAGTTTCGCCACATCGCCATTCATATACTTAACAATGCTTGGGATACTGCCGTGGAAGCCAAAAGAGGTGAAAATCAACGGAATCGCCGAAATCGCAAGGCCTTGTTCCAGCGGTAATGTGGTCAGGTTAACTGCCTGTACGTGTGGGATCATCAGGGACAGCATGATCACCAGAAACACAATTTTTGCACTGAACAGGATGCGGTTAATCAGGTCAACGGAGTGAGTACCAATGCAGACAACGCCACCACCAATAATAGCGAACAGCAAAGGGCCTGAAACCGGAGGAAGATCCAGTCCCATAGAATCTTTCAGGCTGACAAACAGTAACTCGCCACCGCCGCTGATATAGGCAGCTACTAAGGCATACATCAAAAACAACATGGCGAAACCGGCAAGAAGATGGCCTTTAGCCCCCAGATAACGTTTAGCCAGAGTGCCAAGCCCATCATCAAAATGGCTGTGCTGATAAACTTCCACCAACAGCAACGCGGTGTAACACATCATCATCCATAAGATAACCAACATAGCAAAGGTGACGCCAAAACCGACGCCTGCCGCTGCCAGAGGCATGGCTAACATCCCTGCACCGATAGTGGTACCGGCAACGATAAATATACTACCCAGAGTGCGATTCCTCACACGGACCTCGATTTCTTTTAGTTATGTTAATCGGCTAGATAAGCACCAGTCAGGTGGCACTTTCTTATTACACAGTCATCAAAAACAGACGACGACCGGAAGACGAAGGTAGGGTATGTGAGATGAATGTGGGTGTCAAACTATTGATACGAAGTGTAATTTTATCTTTACATAAACTCACCAATTTGATTTAAATTTGGTCAGGGTGTCGGTTCTATCATCGTATTCGCTGCAATAATCTGGCTGTGCTATTTTTAGCTGATAAGCAGGTTCATCAGGCGTAACATAGTCGATATTATTTGCAGAGAATACAAAGAATAACCATAAACGGGAGTCATCGGATGTTAGTGGTAGAAATGTTAAGTACGGGAGATGAAGTTCTTCATGGGCAGATCGTGGATACCAATGCCGCCTGGCTGGCTGATTGCTTCTTTCAGCATGGGCTACCGCTCAGTACGCGAACAACGGTGGGTGATAATCTCGACAGTTTGGTAGATGTTTTACTGGAACGCAGTCTGTATGCCGATGTGTTAATCGTTAATGGTGGATTAGGGCCAACCAGTGATGACCTGAGCGCCCTGGCAGCGGCTACCGCCGCCGGTGAATCTCTGATTGAGCATCCGGAATGGATTGCCTGTATGGAGAGCTATTTTGCCGCTCGGGGCCGGGTAATGTCTGACACTAATCGCAAACAGGCAATGATTCCTGAGAGCGCGGAACTGGTTGATAACCCGGTGGGCACTGCCTGTGGTTTTGCGCTAACCATTAATGACTGCCTGATGTTTTTCACGCCAGGTGTGCCATCAGAGTTTAAAGTCATGGTTAACGATCAGATCCTACCACGTTTACGCCAGCGCTATAGTTTACCGCCATCGCCGCTCTGCTTACGTTTAACCAGTTTTGGCCGTACCGAGAGCAGTCTGGCTCAACAATTTGATGTCCTGACTCTGCCGGAAGGTTGCGTGATGGGCTATCGTTCTTCTATGCCTATTATTGAACTAAAGTTGACCGGTCCAGAAAGCCAGCGTCAGGAGATGTTAAGAAACTGGCAGATGGTTAAGCAAGGGGTTGAGGAGAACCTGTTGTATGAAGGGACGGAAGGGTTGCCGACCATTATTTCTCGTCAACTGATGGAACGCGGACTAAAGGTTGTACTGAGTGAGCAATTCAGTGCCGGTCTGCTTAGCTGGAATCTGTTTTCAGCTCAGGCCCCAATTATTCAGTCTGAAGTTAGGCCTTCAACTGAAACACTGAGCATTGAACGGTTACTGGAAGAAGCCAAACGAATGGCAACACAGCAACAGGCAGATATCAGCATTGCTATTGGATCTCGTCATGATGAGTGTTTGTCACTGGCGCTGGTCACTCCGAATGGCGGCTATGCTCAGCGTGTACGCTATATGCCTCGTAATCACAGTATTAAAGTTCAGCAGGATGTGAGCGTGACGCTGGCGCTGGATATGCTGTCGCGCTGGTTTAACCAGCGTCATGTTTTTGGCAGCTATGAGTGGTTGGAACAGGTGGAGACGTTAGCGCATTAGGTCCGGTAATATCCCGCTGTAAAATGCGAACGGCGGGAATTTATCCGTTATCCAAATTCTTGGGCATATTATTTTTTAAGATACTCCAGAACAGTTCCGCCGTTTTGTTCAGACGGGTATCCATTCGATATATGTAAGCCTGAATAGGAACGGTGAGTTCAGGCGTATCCAGACATACCAGTTTTTTCTCTTTTAGTTCGTCGACTACCGAATAGATAGGTAGCCAGGCGATACCGTGCCCATCCAGCGCCATATGCTTTAACAGTTCACTCATCGAGGACATAAATAGCGTGCGTGGCGCTATGGCTCCCACTTCTCCCAGACGACGATTCACTAAGCGCCCCATATAAGAAGCGCTGGTGTAGTTTAACAATGGTACTTCCGGCTGATAGATATCAAACAGCGGTTTGCCTTGCGCATCGGCAGCACAGACCGGATACAATTCAGATTCAAACACCTTCAGGCAGCAGAAGGGGGACTGCATCAGATCTTCATCGTAGAACGAGATAATAAAGTCACTTTTTCCTTCACGCAGAGTATTAACCACCTGTACCACATCAATGGCTTCAACATGATAAACAAATTCTCCGCCGTAGTCTGACAGTGAATGAACCAGTTTAGGGAGTAGCGTCAAAGACAGAGAGTGGGCTGCGGCAATTTTGATATTAGGAATACTTAATAAGTTATGACCGGAAAGCTCGCTAAGATTGCATTCTAACTGTTGAAGCAGGCTGCGGGTTTGGGAATGAAATAACTTTCCTTCTTCCGTTAACTGGAGAGGGGTCGTGGTGCGATCAAACAACTCGACGCCAATCGCTGACTCCAGCGCTTTTATCCGACGGCTAAAAGCCGGTTGCGAAATGTTTCGCTGTTCAGCGGCATGAGAAAAATGACGACAGGCTTCGAGGGTTAAAAAGTCATACAACCATTTTGTCTCTATATTTTTCATATTATCGCCTGCTGCATGATTAATTTTTTAATCGTTAATGTGTTTTCTTTGTTAATTAATTTCAGTTATTGTTATCGTTAATCTATTTGATTTTCACGATGTCGTTGTCATTTTATTATTATTGCTCTCTTTTTAGTATTAGTAGCTGATTAATACTTAAATCACCCATGGTTATTTGTATTTTGCATAGGCCCTTCGTTTTTAACATCAGGCTGATAATGTAATGATAAGTATCAGACTTGATGCTATGGGGTTCTGTGTCCTTATACTGGCATTAAACACCAATCTACGCCATAGCAAAAAAACAAATTGTGACCTGTCTTGATGCAGATTTTGCATCATGCCATACATACTTGCATTTCTCTTATTTGAATACACCTGATAAATATTGTTCATCAAATTCCGGGCTAAAGAAATATTAGCCATTAGTGTAAAAGATAAATAATAGTTAATAACGTTAAATATTATGGGTAACAGGTAATTCATCCATGTTTCCCCGTAATAATTAATTAAAGTTATTAAGGGGTGTTCATTGTGAAAGGTTTAATTGGTGTATTAGGTGGAATGGGGCCAGCTGCCACCGTTGATTTATTTAATAAGTTTGTTACTTATACGGCAGCGCATAACGATCAGGAACATATTCCATTAATTATCTCTTCTATTCCCGATATTCCGGATAGAACTGAAGCATTAATGCACCATGGAAAATCACCCCTTCCGGTGATGCAGGATTATTTGAAAAGACTCGAAGATGCAGGAGCTGAATGCATTGTTATCCCTTGTAATACTGCACATTATTGGTTTTCAGAGCTAAAAAATGCTTGTCATGTAGACATGCTAAGTATCGTTGAAACCACGATGAAAGAAGTTATTGCCTCAGGTAAAAAAAAGGTGGGATTATTGGCAACCAATGCCACTTTGTATATGGGATTATATCAAAAAAGTATTGAAGAACTGAATTTTGAATGTATCAGGCCGGATGAAAAGAATCAGATTAAAGTGATGGAAAGCATATATGCTTTAAAGTCTGGCGATAATCAATTAGCCGAATTTTTAATGAAAGAGCAAGCGGAACAGTTATTTGATCAAGGAGCTGAAATAATTGTTCTGGGTTGTACCGAAGTACCAGTAATACTCGCAGATGAAGTAAGAAATAACCCAAATAAATATATTGATTCAACAGGATCGTTAGTGCGTGCCGGAATTAAATGGTACGAAAATCGCGTGGGTAAAAATAACTTATTAATTTAATAATAACTAATTAATTAATCATATTGTCGGTCTGGTAAATAGTATCGACAAAATAATAACACATCGAATTATTTATAATTATCAATGGCAAATAATTGTCTATTGGAGCCTGTTATGGTTTGGTTAGAAATTATTGTGGTATTAGGTGCGATATTTTTTGGTATTCGCATGGGCGGGATTGGAATCGGATTGTGTGGGGGCCTGGGATTAGCCATATTAACCTTAGGTTTTGGATTATCGATCGGTTCACCGCCGGTTGACGTTATTCTGATTATTATGACCGTGGTAGTGGCTGCTTCGGCACTACAGGCCGCCGGTGGGATGGATTATTTGGTTCGGGTTGCCGGGGCATTTATGCGGCGCAATCCTAAATATATCAATATTATCGCTCCAATAATTACCTGGACCATGACCATTATGGCGGGGACGGGATTTATTGTTTTCTCAACGTTACCTGTTATTGCTGAAGTGGCAAAAGAGTCCGGTATTCGGCCTTCCAGAACGCTGGCGGGTTCTGTTGTGGCTTCTCAGATAGCCATTTCCGGTTCGCCAATCAGTGCGGCAATGGCAGCAATGCTGACCATTATGGAAGGTAACGGCATTACCTTTATTCAAGTGATGGCGGTATGTTTACCGGCATCATTTGTGGCAGCGATGGTGGCGGCTTTTATTGCTTCTCGTCAGGGTTGCGAACTTGAAGATGATGAAGTGTATCTGGAACGTTTACAGCAAGGTTTGGTACGTAAATACGAAGAGAAGAAAGGGAGGATACCAAAGGGGCGAAACTGTCTGTTGGTTTGTTCCTGCTGGCAACGGTAGCCATTGTTGTTCTGGCAGCCTTCCCACAACTGCGTCCGGGATTCGATATTGGTAAACCAATGGGAACCAGAGACATCATTATTATCTGTATGATGAGTGCCGCCTGTCTGATGGTGGTATTTTGTAAAACCTCAACCACCTCTATTGTTTTAGCGCCAACTTTTAGAGCGGGTATGAGTTCGGTAGCGGTTATTCTCGGTATTGTTACGTTGGGAACCACCTTCGTGGATGCTCATATGGTACAAATCAAGGAGATTGCCGGTGACGTATTGGCTCAATATCCAATGTTGCTGGCATTAGTACTGTTTGGTACCTGTGCACTGCTTTATTCTCAAGGGGCGACTACGCCGCTGATTATTCCACTGGCGGTGGCGTTGGGTGTTCCTACCTGGGCTATTCTTGCATCTTATGTGGCGGTTACCGGGGTATTCGTATTACCAACGTATCCGACGTCACTGGCTGCAATGGAGTTTGACACCACGGGTACGACTCGGGTGGGCAAATATGTATTAAACCACCCATTTATGCTGCCGGGGCTGGGTGGTATTGTCGCAGGTGTTGCTTTTGGCTTTATGCTGGCACCGATGGTGGTATAACCAATAAATCTTCTGTTTGTATCCAATTGAAATTAAAACACCGTGTAACAACGGTGTTTTTTTTATCGAAAAAGTGTGGAAATTTGATGTTAACTACGGAAATATTCAAATCACTAAACTATCATGCTGAAAAACTTAATTTTTAATTTAAGAAATAGGAGGAAAGGTGAAAGGAATCGGGATGTTATGTACCGGAGCGATCGGTTTTCTGCTGATGGCCTGCGTTGCTAAACCTGAGGTTTCTGCTTTATCACCCACGGTACCGGAAGCGGAAGAGGCGGTAAAAGCAGCATTTTTGCAAGATGCACAAGAGAACAGCACACCAATGGCCATGGATATGGTTAAAACCGATATTAGCCGGATGCATGTCACTGCCGTTGATGATTGTGAAGTTCAACAAGATGAAACTCTGATTTGTAACGTTTACTCTGATTTTCAGCCGGAAGGTTCTGACGAGGTTCGCAGCAATCTGGATAAGATTGGCTTTATGAAATCGGAAGAGCAGTGGGTAGCGATGTTGTTTGAACCATAAAAATGGCCTGTCTTAGACAGGCCATTTCAACTTTAGACATAACAAAATACTTAAAGCTCAAAATCACTCAAATCGTCAGCATTAACTTCAGAGTCAATCTGACCAACCAGATAAGAACTTACTTCAACTTCCTGAGGGGCTACCTGAACGTTGTCAGAAACTAACCAGGCGTTAATCCACGGAATTGGGTTGGAGCGGGTTTCAAATGGGAGTGTCAGACCAACCGCCTGCATACGAATATTGGTAATATATTCTACATACTGGCAAAGAATATCTTTGTTCAGACCAATCATAGAACCATCACGGAACAGATAGTCCGCCCACTCTTTTTCTTGCTGAGCAGCCAGAACAAACAGGTCGTAACATTGCTGTTCGCACTCTTTAGCTATCTCTACCATTTCCGGATCGTCATTGCCGGAACGCATCAAATTGATCATATGCTGAGTGCCGGTCAGGTGTAGCGCCTCATCACGGGCAATCAGTTTGATGATTTTGGCGTTACCTTCCATCAGTTCACGCTCAGCGAAGGCGAAAGAGCAGGCGAAGCTAACGTAGAAACGAATGGCTTCCAGCGCATTTACGCTCATCAGACAAAGATAAAGCTGCTTCTTAAGCGCACGTAAATTAACGGTAACCGATTTACCATTGACCTGATGGGTACCTTCTCCCAGCAGATGGTAGTAATTAGTCATGGTGATCAAGTCATCGTAATAACCAGAGATATCCTTGGCGCGCTTCAGGATCTCTTCGTTAGACACGATGTCATCAAACACAATCGCCGGATCGTTAACAATATTACGGATGATATGAGTGTAAGAACGTGAGTGAATAGTTTCAGAGAAAGACCAGGTTTCTACCCAGGTTTCCAGTTCAGGAATCGAAATCAGCGGCAGGAAGGCAACGTTAGGGCTGCGGCCCTGAATAGAATCCAGCAAGGTTTGATATTTCAGGTTACTGATAAAAATATGTTTTTCGTGGTCAGGCAGTGCCTGATAGTCAATACGATCGCGGGAAACGTCAACTTCTTCAGGACGCCAGAAGAAGGAGAGCTGTTTCTCAATCAGCTTTTCAAATAGTTCATGTTTTTGCTGGTCATAACGCGCGACGTTAACCGGTTGGCCAAAGAACATAGGTTCTTTTAGCTGGTCGTTCTTAGTCTGTGAGAACGTAGTGTAGGTATGAGGCATAATATATCCCTGTGATAGGGGGCAAATGCCCCCTGAAAATGATTAAATCTTACATGCGCCGCTTTCGCAGCCATCATCTTCTTGCTTAGCTGGCAGTAAATCTTCCTGAGAATCCTCGGCACCATCACGGGTGTTTTGGTAATAGAGGGTTTTCACGCCGTATTTATAGGCGGTCAGTAGATCTTTCAGTAGCTGTTTCATTGGTACTTTGCCGCCCGGGAAACGGGTTGGGTCATAGTTGGTATTGGCAGAAATAGACTGATCGATAAATTTCTGCATTAAACCAACAAGATGCAAGTAACCATCGTTGTTTGGCATATCCCACAGCAGCTCATAGCCATTGTTCAGTTTTTCATAGTCAGGTACGACCTGACGTAAAATACCATCTTTTGATGCTTTGATACTGATATAACCACGCGGTGGCTCAATGCCATTCGTCGCATTGGAGATTTGCGATGAAGTTTCAGAAGGCATTAGGGCCGAGAGCGTGGAGTTACGCAGGCCGTGAGTTTTGATACTCTGGCGTAGTGCTTCCCAGTCATAGCGCAATGGCTCATTGCACAGGGAGTCCAGGTCCTTCTTGTAGTTATCAATGGGCAGAATGCCCTGAGCATAACGCGTTTGATCAAACCACGGGCATGGACCCTGCTCACGAGCCAGTTCGTTAGAGGCTTTCAGCAAATAATACTGAATAGCTTCAAAGGCTCTGTGAGTCAGACCGTTTGCGCTGCCATCGGAATAACGAACGCCATTTTTCGCCAGATAATAAGCATAGTTAATGACGCCAATACCCAGAGTACGACGACCCATTGAACCAAGTTTAGCCGCCAGAATAGGGTAATCCTGATAGTCCAGCAGGGCATCCAGAGAGCGTACTGCCAGAGTTGCCAGCTCTTCTAACTCATCCAGGCTGTCAATAACACCCAGGTTAAAGGCAGAAAGCGTACAAAGGGCAATCTCGCCGTTTTCATCGTTAATATCGTTCAGCGGCTTGGTTGGTAGTGCAATTTCCAGGCACAGGTTTGACTGGCGTACAGGTGCAACAGCCGGATCAAACGGGCTATGGGTATTACAGTGGTCAACGTTCTGAATGTAGATACGACCGGTTGAAGCACGTTCCTGCATCATCAGAGAGAACAGTTCTACTGCTTTAACCTGACGCTGGCGAATGGATGAATCAGCTTCATATTTTACATACAGACGTTCAAATTCGTCCTGATCGGCGAAGAAGGCATCATATAGCCCCGGAACGTCAGACGGGCTGAACAGCGTAATGCTTTCGTTTTTCACCAGACGTTGATACATCAGTTTGTTTAACTGAACGCCGTAGTCCATATGACGAACGCGGTTTTCTTCTACGCCACGGTTATTTCTTAATACCAACAGACTTTCTACTTCCAGATGCCATAACGGATAGAACACCGTTGCTGCACCACCGCGTACGCCGCCCTGAGAGCAGGACTTAACCGCAGTCTGGAAGTGTTTATAGAATGGGATACAGCCCGTATGGAATGCTTCACCATTACGGATTGGGCTACCCTGAGCACGAATACGTCCCGCATTAATACCGATACCGGCACGTTGAGAAACGTATTTCACAATGGCACTGGAGGTCGCGTTAATGGAGTCCAGACTATCGCCGCACTCAATCAATACACAAGAGCTGAATTGACGGGTAGGGGTACGAACCCCCGCCATAATTGGCGTAGGCAGTGAAATTTTAAAGGTGGAAATCGCATCGTAAAAACGTTTTACGTAGTCAAGGCGAGTTTCGCGTGGATAACGGGAGAACAGACAGGCCGCTACCAGAATATAGAGGAACTGAGCACTTTCATAAACTTCACCGGTAACGCGGTTTTGGACCAGATATTTACCTTCCAGCTGTTTAACTGCTGCATAGGAGAAGTTCATATCACGCCAGTGGTCAATAAAGTCATTCATCTGCTCAAACTCTTCCTGAGTGTAATCTTCCAGCAGATGCTTATCGTATTTCCCTTTCTCAACCATGCTCTTTACGTGAGCATAGAGTGCAGGCGGTTCAAACTGGCCATAGGCTTTCTTACGCAAATGGAAGATAGCCAGACGAGCTGCCAAATATTGATAGTCCGGAGAATCACGCGAAATTAAGTCCGCTGCAGCACGGATAATCGTCTCATGGATGTCAGAAGTTCGGATACCATCGTAAAACTGAATGTGTGAACGAAGCTCAACCTGAGAAACGGAGACGTTGTGCAGACCTTCTGCAGCCCAATCAATGACCCGATGAATTTTATCGAGATTAATGCGTTCCTTGCGACCATCGCGTTTAGTGACTAATAGACTTTGATTCATAGCGTAATACTACCTTTCCGTGAGAATTTATGGCTTACACCAGCATGGGTAAAAGGTTTAAGGTGTAATTGCACGATAAAAACACAATATATAGTGGATGTTGTGTGCATGAGCTACAAGATAGTGGTCTATGAGGTTTTTTGCAAGTGAACAAAACAGGGAGTTTTTGTGGATAACTTTTGGGATAAGCGCGCTAAGTTCCCGTCTGGTCTTAGGTTATTATGATATTAGATGGTAAATAAATTTTTAACGGTTTGATGTAAAAATTTTTCAAACCGTTGTTTTCTTAAGCAGTCAAGAAATAAAAATGAGTTATGCAGAAAATATGTTGTTTAATAACCCTGTAACATTAGTGGTTATACCGCAGCTTCATTAGTGCAGTGCAGCATATAGTTCACATCAACATTACCGCCCAGCTTAAAGGTCTGTAATAGCGGATTATAGTGGAGCCCGGTAATGTGGCGATCGCGAAGCGTGGTCGTGTCGACCCAACTAATCAATTCCGAAGGGCGAATGAACTTATTAGCATCATGGGTTCCTTTGGGCACCATATTCATCACATATTCAGCGCCCACCACCAGCATTAACCAGGCTTTGGTATTGCGGTTAATGGTCGAGAAAAATACGTGGCCACCCGGCTTAACCAGCTTTGCACAAGCTCGAATAACCGAGGCAGGGTCGGGTACGTGTTCCAGCATCTCCATACAGGTTACGATGTCGTAATGACCCTGATTCTCCAGCGCGTGGGCTTCAACGGTTTGTTGAACATATTCGACAGGAACACCACTTTCTATGGCATGCAGACGGGCCACTAACAGGGGTTCCGAACCCATATCTAAACCGGTAACGTTAGCACCTTCTTTGGCCATACTTTCAGAAAGAATACCGCCGCCGCAGCCAACATCGAGGATTCTTTTACCAAAGATGCCATCAGCGCGTTGTTGAATGTAGTCCAGACGTAATGGATTAATTTGATGAAGGGGCTTAAATTCACCTTCGAGATCCCACCAGCGTGACGCTACGGCTTCAAATTTAGCAATCTCTTTCTGGTCAACGTTTTCTGATGAGTGCATAGGAGTTATCCAACAATTCGCTACAGGGCTGGCAATTATACATGAGTTTATCGTGAATGGGCTAGGTTGCATCGGGAGTTGATGCTTTTCATCACTAAGTGAAATCTATTTTGCATGAACGATTAAGCTGCCTTTTCTGGTGCAACACATGACTGGGGCGGCTGAGGGAGCAGCAGGAATAAATTAAACGCTATCATCTATACTTTTCGGGCAAGATAACGTGGTGAAAATTAGAAACAAGCCGCGAGATATGATATAATTTTGCACCTTTTCCGGGCTGATAATACATAGAGGGATAGCGGCTCCATGAGCGACCTTGCCAGAGAAATTATGCCGGTCAACATCGAAGATGAGCTTAAAAACTCATATCTTGATTATGCGATGTCCGTAATTGTTGGACGCGCATTACCAGATGTTCGAGACGGCCTGAAGCCAGTACACCGCCGCGTATTGTTCGCTATGAACGTACTTGGTAACGACTGGAACAAACCATATAAAAAATCGGCGCGTGTAGTTGGCGACGTAATCGGTAAATACCACCCACACGGGGATAGCGCGGTCTACGATACCATCGTTCGTATGGCCCAGCCGTTCTCATTACGCTATATGCTGGTTGATGGTCAGGGGAACTTCGGTTCTATTGACGGCGACTCAGCGGCGGCGATGCGTTATACCGAAATTCGTATGTCTAAAATGGCTCACGACCTGTTGGCGGATCTGGATAAAGAGACCGTTGACTTTGGGCCTAACTACGACGGAACAGAACAGATCCCTACGGTATTACCAACCAGAATTCCTAACCTGCTGGTTAATGGTTCTTCTGGTATCGCCGTTGGTATGGCAACCAACATACCACCTCATAACCTGGTGGAAGTCATTAATGGTTGTCTGGCCTTTATTGAGGATGAAAATATCAGTCTTGAAGGGCTGATGGAACACATCCCAGGTCCTGACTTCCCGACGGCAGCCATCATTAATGGTCGTCGCGGTATCGAAGAAGCTTACCGGACTGGCCGCGGTAAAATTTATATTCGTGCTCGTGCAGAAATCGAAGTTGATGAAAAAAGCGGTCGTGAAACCATTCTTGTTCACGAAATTCCTTATCAGGTGAACAAAGCTCGGTTAATTGAAAAGATTGCCGAGCTGGTAAAAGATAAAAAGGTTGAAGGCATCAGCGCACTACGCGACGAGTCTGATAAAGACGGTATGCGAGTTGTGATTGAAGTTAAGCGCGACGCGGTAGCGGAAGTGGTGCTGAATAATCTGTATTCACAAACTCAGCTTCAGGTCACCTTTGGTATCAACATGGTGGCACTCCATCAGGGGCAGCCAAAGCTGCTGGGCCTGAAAGAGATGCTGGAGGCGTTTGTTCGCCACCGCCGTGAAGTGGTTACCCGCCGGACTATTTTTGAACTGCGTAAAGCGCGTGAACGTGCACATATTCTGGAAGGTCTGGCTATCGCATTAGCCAACATCGATCCGATTATTGAGCTGATCCGTGCCGCAGCAACGCCAGCCGATGCAAAAATGGGTTTGTTGGCACGTCCATGGGAACTGGGTAACGTTGCTTCAATGCTTGAGCGCGCCGGTAACGATGCGGCTCGTCCTGAGTGGCTGGAACCAGAGTATGGTATTCGTGATGGCAAATATTACCTGACCGAGCAACAGGCTCAGGCGATCCTTGAGTTACGTTTACACCGTCTGACCGGTCTTGAGCATGAAAAACTGCTGGATGAGTATAAAGAGCTGCTGACACAAATTGCTGCACTGCTGTTTATTCTTGAAAGCCCGGAACGCCTGATGGAAGTTATCCGTGAAGAGCTTGAAGCGATTCGCGATCAGTATAACGACCCTCGCCGTACCGAGATTACTGCTAATACTGCCGATATTAATATTGAAGACCTGATTACTCAGGAAGATGTGGTTGTCACCTTGTCCCATCAGGGCTATGTCAAGTATCAACCGCTGTCTGACTATGAGGCTCAGCGTCGCGGTGGTAAAGGTAAGTCAGCGGCACGTATTAAAGAAGAAGACTTTATTGAGCGTCTGTTGGTGGCTAACACCCATGACACTATTTTGTGCTTCTCCAGCCGTGGTCGCCTGTACTGGTTAAAAGTTTATCAATTGCCAGAAGCCAGCCGTGGTGCTCGCGGTCGTCCTATTATTAATATTCTGCCGTTGGAACAGGATGAGCGTATTACCGCCATTCTGCCGGTACGCGAATATGAAGCTGGTCTGAATGTCTTTATGGCTACCGCCAATGGTACCGTGAAGAAAACTCAGCTGACCGAATTTAGCCGTCCACGCAGTGCCGGTATTATTGCCGTTAATCTGAATAAGGGTGATGAGCTGATTGGTGTTGATTTAACTGATGGCACTAATGAGATCATGCTGTTCTCTGCCGAAGGGAAGGTTGTTCGCTTCCTGGAAGAAGAGAAACTGGAAGATGGCACCATTAAAGGCGTGCGCCCAATGGGCCGTACCGCTGCCGGTGTACGTGGTATCAAACTGAGTGATGACGATCGCGTTGTTTCTCTGATTGTTCCACGCGGCGAAGGTGAAATTCTGACGGTAACGCAAAACGGCTACGGTAAACGTACCGGATTGTCTGATTATCCTACCAAGTCTCGTGCGACTCAGGGCGTAATCTCCATTAAAGTGAGTGAGCGTAATGGTCGTGTCGTAGGTGCGGTTCAGGTCGATCAGTGCGATCAGATTATGATGATTACTGATGCTGGTACTTTGGTTCGTACCCGCGTATCAGAAGTCAGCGTAGTGGGTCGTAATACTCATGGTGTTACTCTGATTCGTACTGCAGAAGACGAGAATGTTGTGGGCTTGCAACGCGTTGTTGAGCCAGAAGAAGATGATGATGAAAACATCTGCGGTGATGAAAACACCGAAGACATGCCAAATCAGCCATCGGATGATGCAACACCGGAGTCTGATGAAGAATAACCCTAGGGTTAGCCTCTTTTAACAGATAAAAAGCCCCCAATTTCTGATAAAGATTTGGGGGCTTTCTTTTTATTGATAGGCTTCAAACCAGTCTTCTGCACTTTCCCAGGTTTGTTGTAATATTTCAGTGACCAGCTCTTTATCGGTTTTCATCCCGCCCAATACGGTCACATCGTTAGCGCTACCACGCCTAACTCTGACGCGAACATCGGCAAAATGGCACCGCAGACGTTTTTCCAGCTCTTCTTTTAATGCGGCTTCTGCTCCACCCGGTAACGGATCTTCTTTGCGAATAGAAATTTCAACTTGCATTTTGAACCTCAGTAGCATCCATATAATACTGTATATATATATAGTATATTGAGGCAAATTTGCAATGCAACGGAAATTTTTTGTGGAATAGCTCCGGATAACAAAAAAATTGGTTGATAGCTATAGAAAGGCTGTAATAACAGGTGGTTATTCGAGGGGGAAGAAACTTGTTATGATGAATTAGCGACTAAATATCAGGAATATAAAAAATGGAATTGAATAAAAGAGTAGTGCCATGGCTGTTTACCGCACTTTTGCATATCTTTGTTGCACCCATACTCTGTGTTTTGATTGGTTGTATCATTTATGAGTTTCCTGATATTGGTGAAGCGCTGGTGGGCTTTCTGGGATTCGCCATGATGGTCGTTCCGCTGTTTGTGGCTTTTTTATTTGGTCTGATACCTTTTGGACTGTTGGCAATTCAAACTGGCTATATGCTGAGGGAAGGCTGGCCGTTTCATTGGGCCTGCTTGTGTAGTTTGTTATCCGGCGCATTTATCGGCCTTGTTGCCCCGATGATCGCTCAATCTACACCAGATGAAATGAATGGCCTGTTGATTTTATCGGTTAGTTTAACCGCCGGAATTTGCTATTGCGCCTGTTTTTGGCGATATAAGTCAAAATTACTTGTTACTGACCCTCAATAAAATCAAAAAAATAACCCGCTCTCTGGCGGGTTTTTTTGCATCTGAACGATGGAATAATAATCAGGCTCGAGCCTGGGACTCTTCTCGTAAAATGCGGTATAGCTCATCTTTAAGGCGTAATTTTTCCTTTTTCAAGGTGGCTATTTTGTCGTTAAGACTATTTCCACTCTGGGATTGCAAACGAAGGATTTCGTGGTCGAGGTCGTTATGTTTATCAAACAATGAATGGAAACGAGGGTGGGTTGTTTTAAGCTGAGTGATTAAATCACGGTACTCTGGAAACATAGTACATCCCTATTGTTAGCCTAACCGAAATTTAATTATACGAGTTCAAATAGTGTGTAAATCAGAGGGCGGTCACATAGTGAGCGGATGATGACGACAATTTAAAAAATGGCAGTCAGGACGACGACGGGCAGGTGCTTTTTTTACCGGCTGCTAAAATTGAAATAGTCATAATCCCCGACAGATACATGAGGCGTGCGATGAAAAGAGATCTTGAACTATTAGAAGTCATTTTATCGAAAGTTGAACAGCAACCGCAGGGCGCTCCATTTATTACCAATAAGGACTTTCCAAACCGCGATCCAGCGTTAGTTGCGGCTCATATTCAACTGTTATGTGATAAACACTATATTATGGCCGCACAGAATGGGGATGATAAATGGTCAATTTCACGTATTACTTTTGATGGATATGATTATCTGGAATTGCTACGGGAGAGTACGCTGACCTGATGCCTGTATTTAGTTTCTACATTTAAGCAGGGAAGGGCGCATCAGGCCGTATATATTGCCGCTTTCTCTGCTTCCCTCCAGAGATAAAAGACAATCACAAACATCAATGATGCGGCCCCTGCCCACTTAATTTTTTTAAATCAGTCAGTAATGCATTAATACTCTGGTAGGGAATAGCATTAAGGGTTTTCAGCTTACCTTTTTCGACAATGCCAAGCATATGCCGCCCGAACTCGCCATAAATAACCAATCCATCTGGTGGCAAAGTGGTAATGTCACCATCGTAGACAGTGATGGTAATCCCCTCATATTCAATAATATCCATAGGTCATCCCCTTTGTGCATCATCCGTGATGAATGAATAAAGCGACGCATTGGATACATGAATTAAATTGTAGCTGTGATTGTTTTCCTGAGGGATGTGATGAACGGTATAAATTGTGAGAGAAAATTACATGCAAAAAATAGTGAGTTTTAATAGGCGTATCAGAAATAGCTCGGGAAGTGATATTATTTGCTGTGATTACTGTAGTTCATATAATCAAAGTCAGAATTTATAGGTTTTAAATAAACTTTAACAAGGAAAGTTGATGATAAAATACATTGGCGTTTATGCTATCGCTCTTATCGTAATGATTACATCGGGCTATGTGTTTGGTAGCCGCTTTGAGCTCACGACGACTTTTATTAGCCTGACGTCGACGGCGATTGCCAGCTTGATTGCAGCGTTAATGTTTGCAAAGGGTAAAGCAAGAAAGCCTGTAAAAAAGGAGTGTGCTGTTTTTGCACTGACTACAGCTCTGATACATGCTCTGTTTCTTTTCCCTGTTTTCCTGATGGCAGAAAAGATAGGGCTACTATATTTTGATGGTTTTTCTGAAATGATCAAAATGAGCGTTCAATTTCTGATCGTATCAATCATTATAAATCCGGTGGTGTTTTATATTTTCACCCCTTCGCCGCTTAACAAAGTGGATTAATACGGTTTGAACAGGGGTTTGATAACCCTATTTTGTTATCAATAAATGCAGGCAATAAAAAAACCAACCATAGCAGGTTGGTTTTTTATTGGAATAATTTGGTCGGCACGAGAGGATTTGAACCTCCGACCCCTGACACCCCATGACAGTGCGCTACCAGGCTGCGCTACGTGCCGAAACTGGTGATTAATACTACCGTTTCTTGAATCTAATGCAAGACCCGGACGTTACGTTTGCTTTAGTTTTAATCAGTTAGCCATAAAACGCTTAACGTCAGTCAGTACTTGCAGCAGCAATGACAGGCTTGGTTTTTCTTTGTCGATCTGCTTAAAGTTAGCGTCATAGGCTTTATAGCGGCCATTAGCATTGATCAGGATAGTCTCATCTGGCGTAATGACCACCAGCTGTTTTGCATCGCCGGCGGTTACCCAAGGGTAACGACGCTGAGCAGTAAACAGGTCTTCACCCTGAGTGTAGGTGCTGGTGGCATTTTTAACATGCAGCAGCCGTTGCATCAGGGTAGCCATAATGTCGGTATGACCGGTCATTTTATCAATTTTTTGTGTCGGAGTTCCTGGCCAGTGAATAACTAGCGGAACCTGAAGCTGATAGCGGCTATAGTTTTGGCCAAAACCCTGAACGTTTTGATTCGTATCATTAAACTCAACGCCGTGTGCTGCAGTGATAACCACCACCGTTTTTTCTAACAAACCTTTATCAGAGATGGTTTGCATCACGCCGTCGATTTGTTGGTCTATGTCATTGACAGAATTACGATACTTGTTGATAAAGTCCGCAGGCGCTTTATTGGCGTTCGCATTCAAAATGCTATTGTTACTGTACTGAATATAAGAGAACCATGGAGTATTCCCGTTGGGCATATTCACCCATTCCTGCCACTGTTCCGTGGTTGCACTGTTGCTTTGAGCAACGGTTGGCGGCAAGGTAAAGTCAGATAACAGGGCCTGACGATAGAGTGGGCTTTTGAATCCGGATGCGGAGAATAAACCAAACTGATAGTTTTGCTGGCTTAATGCGGTAATCAGAGCGGAAGACTTTTTACTTGCCAGAATACTGTCAATATAGGTAGGTGATATACCGTAGAACAGGCCAAATAATCCTGTGTCCTGCATATTGCCGGAGCTGTAATGGCGAGTGAATTGAACATTGTTATCAGCCAGTGCTGACAGCTTTGGCATATCATCTTTCAGATTTTGATTACGAATACCATCCACTACGATCACTAATAAATTGTAGTTGGTTGCGCTATCGTTATAGCTCAGTTTGGCCAATGGGTATTCAATTTCAACGGCTTCAGGATTACCTTGTTGGGTCAACTTATCCTGATAAGCCTGGGCATCCAATAATCCATGTTTTTCCAGAAAACGACGGGCGGTCATTGGATAAGACAGCGGTAAATTTGCCCGCTGCATGGTAATCGGTCGATAGAAGTTAGCATCCGCCCAAATATAAGCCATATGGGTAAAGATAAAAGCGGTAATAAACAGCGCGGCTAATGGTTTACCGAATTTTTGCCGGTTCAGGCTGCGTAATTTCTGCCAGCTCCAGGTACCAAACAGTAGTTCAATCAAAAAGATGACAGGAATACAGATAAACAATAACTGCCAGTCACGCACCAGTTCGGTTTCATCTGGATTAATCAACAAACCCCAAACGGTAGGGTTAAGGTGCAAACGAAAACGGAAGAATACTTCGGTATCAATAAGTAATAGCGTGAGTCCGGCAGTCGCCAGAATGGCCGAAAGTACTCTCATCAGCCGCTGTGACATAATAATAAATGTCAGCGGAAACAGAATCAGAAGGTAGACGGCAAAGGTGATAAAACCGAAGTGCCCCAGCCAGCTTACCAGCGCATAAACGCGCCCCAGCAGGGTGCCGGGCCAGTCGGTAATGAACAAATAGCGGCTGCTCAGTACCAGGCTGAGAATAATATTAAAGAGAGCGAACCAGTGCCCCCAGCTAATCATCTGGGAGACTTTCTCTTTATATTGCTGACGGTTTGTCACCATATTCACTTTTGGGTAAACAAATTAATGGGCTTTATCATCTCTGATTGAAGCCTGTAAAGCCTCAATAAAAGATCGGACGATAGCAGGCCGGGCCGCAGGGGCAACGCTGGTATTAATCAGGTTGGTTACCATGTTACCTAAAACCATCAGAGAAAGGTCGGTAGGTGTCTGATTCTTTTCCAGAACATGAACCAATTCGCTTAATAACTTTTCTACCAGTTCATCACTGTAACGGGAAGCTTGTGGCATAAATTTGTGCTTAGTGTATTTATCAGGTGATTTAATGGCGTCTATCTTACCGTATCGATTGATTATTTTCTGTAGTTTATACAGAAAATCTTGTTTCTCTTCCGCGATTTTGCGAGGAAGTGCGAATAGTACTGCTTCAAATGGTGAAACAACAACCCTATAAATTATATAGTCTATAACGCGTAAGGATGCGAAGCATTTGGCTGTTGACAGATTTTGTTATGACACTGAAAGACGGCTCCTGCTATTATATTCCCATTATCACTGGGCATTTCAGTACAGTGCATATTCAGTCGTACAGAGGAGTCGTTATGAGTCTGGATCTTGACCAGATCGTTTTACATCAGTTGATTAAGCGTGATGAACAGACGCTTGATGTTGTGTTGCGTGATTCTCCATTAACCAATAATCAGGCCACAGAAGAGATGGTGGCTGAGTTGCATCGGGTCTATAGCGGAAAGAGTAAAGCTTTTGGGCTATTTAACGCTGAGAGTCAGTTTGCCGATGCACTTAAAGGTTGTCGTAAAGGGGAAGCGAGTTTTCTCGATTTTACCCGCAATAGCACTGAAATGTTGCGTAACGAATTAGCCAAATACCCCTTTGCTGAAGGCGGTATTGTGGTGTTCTGTCAGTATCGTTATCTGGCCGTTGAGTATTTATTGGTGGCGGTACTTACCAGCTGTAGCAGTATGTTGGTTAATGAACAACTGGATATTTCGACGACACATTATCTGGATATCGACAGGGCTGATATCGTTGCCCGCATTGATTTAACCGAATGGGAAACTAATCCTGAGTCGGTCCGTTATTTGACCTTTCTGAGAGGGCGGGTTGGCAGAAAAGTATCTGACTTTTTTATGGATTTTCTGGCGGCCAGCGAAGGTCTGGATGCTAAAGCGCAAAACCGTGGGCTGCTTCAGGCAGTAGATGATTATTGTGCTGAAGGTCAGCTGAATAAAAATGAGCGTCAGTCATATCGTCAACAGGTCTATACCTATTGTAACGGGCAACTGCAATCCGGTGAGGAAATTGCCATTGATGAGTTGGCAAAAGAGTTGCCGACCGTTGGTGAGAAAGATTTTCGTCAGTTTACTAATGATAATGGCTATGAGCTGGAAGAGCATTTTCCGGCAGACCGCAGCACGCTGCGCCAACTGACCAAATTCTCTGGTAGCGGTGGTGGAATTACGCTGGGCTTTGATGCGTTGCTATTGGGTGAAAGGGTATTTTGGGATCCGGCAACGGATACATTAACCATTAAAGGTCTACCGCCAAACCTGCGCGACCAGCTTCAACGACGTTTAAGCGGTGGAGATAATTAAGCGCTGATTCAGAGCCATAAAAAAACGCCGCTATGCGGCGTTTTTTACGTTCACTGCCGAATATCAGCAGCACTCATGACCGTTGGCAATTAAGCGCGAACGAAGTCGATATGAGCGAATTTTGGTTTGAACGGGTGACGTTGAGCAGCCTGGATTTTAACTTTAGCTGACTTGCCGTCGATAACCAGAGTCAGAACTTCTTCATAGAAGCCTGGTTTGGTTTGCATATTCATCAGAATATCTTGATCCAGAGCGATAGCTACTGGCTTCTCAGTTCCACCGTAAACGATAGCTGGGAACTTGTTAGCATGACGCAGGCGGCGGCTCGCACTCTTTCCCTGCTCGGTACGTACTTCAGCATTAATAGTAAACATTTTATTTTCTCTTAAAGAAATTAACTCCCGTTACAGGCGACCCAGCAACGAGGTGAGTGATCTGCTTATAAAGCGGACGGGATTCTAACGGAATTCACCGGGGACAGCAAACAAAACCGTTATTTTTACAGTTCATTGGCCCGACGATAGCGGCCCTGATAGTCAAACATCTTTTCGCGCACTCGCCAAAACTCGCCCCGTAAATAAGCGATAACAAAATCTGGATGACGCAGCCTTTCCTGCTGACGAATCACATCGCTGGCATTATTCCAGAGGAAAGGAACTCCGGGGGCCCGTTGATGAGGGCGAATAAATAATTGCTGAAAGGCGGTTCGCTGGGCCGGTGTTTTTAGCCGGAAGCGTTCCGTTACATCGGCTCCATCTTCATCGTAATAGGTGATGCTGAGCCATTCGCCTTTATCATCCTGCCCTCGTTTGAGTTGCATTCCACTACAGCGAAGTACTCTGGCATTTTTCAAACGTAAGGCATCTTTCAACATATCGTCAGGGTCCACCAGTATCGCCTGACACTGGTGACAGCGTCTTGCCGCGATATCGTTTTCTGCACCGCAATGAGGACAGGTTTTAAAACGGAATCGATAGTCACACTGTTGCCGATGACCTTCATCATCTTCCAGAATGCCCTGACAGCGACGACCAAAGTGCTCGATAATTTCCCCTGATGGCGTGCACTTTCCCCAGAAAGTATTGGCAAAACCACAGCCCGGACAAAATACCTGTACCGGCTGACTGTCGCTTTGTGGCCGACTGCTGCCCACTTCTGGTGTAAACAGGTCATAGGGGTTACCGGCATAGTCAAGTATCAGACAATCTTCTTTTCCTGGCGAGAGGCGTAATCCGCGGCCAATGATTTGTTGATACAGGCTGATTGACTCTGTAGGGCGCAGAATAGCAATCAGATCCACGTGTGGTGCATCAAAACCGGTAGTGAGTACCGCAACATTCACCAAAAAATGCAATTTTTGCTGTTTGAATTCATCTATCAAACGGTCTCGTTCATCCCCCGGCGTATCTGCACTAATAAAGGCAGCACGACCGGCAGGAAGCAAGCCATATATCTCTTTGGCATGCTCAACGGTAGCGGCAAATATCATTACCCCTTTACGCGTTTGGGCGTACTCCATAATCTGGCTGACGATATGGGGTGTAATTCGCTGCTGCTGTTTTAGCTCCCGATTGAGGTCTACCTCGCGGAACAGGCCATTACTGCTGGCTTCCAGACGGCTGAAGTCGTATTGGACGATGGGCATATCCAATCTTTCTGGCGGTACCAGAAAGTGATGTTTGATCATGTAGCGTAACGGCAGTTCATAGATGCAATCGCGGAACAGACAATTTTCATCACCGCGGATCATGCCGTGATAGTGATATTGGTAGATCCATCCCTGACCCAGTCGATAGGGGGTAGCAGTTAATCCTAACAGACAGAGTTTGGGATTTTGCTGACGTAAATGACCAATAATTTGTTGGTACTGACTGTCGCTGTCGTCACTGATACGGTGACATTCATCTATAATCAATAAAGAGAACGAGTCACTAAATGCAGCTAAATTTCGGGCAACGGACTGAATACTGCCGAATACCACTTTGGCGGAACTCTGTTTTTTATTTAATCCGGCAGAGAAAATATCGGCATCCAGTCCATAGGCGCAATATTTAGCGTGGTTTTGGGCAACCAATTCTTTGACATGCGCTAATACCAGTACTTTTCCCCGAGCCAGCCTTGCCAGCTCGGCGATCACCAGACTTTTTCCTGCACCCGTAGGCAAAACGATAACCGCCGGTTCCTGATGGGTGCGAAAATAGTTCAGGGTAGCCTCAACGGCTTCCTGCTGGTATGGCCGCAGTGTAAAAGCCATTAGTGATTGCAGATTTTATCAAAGTGGGTGGTAAAGCCACTGTCGGCGGGAATGAATTTACCTTTAGACGCTAAAAAATCAACCAGTTCAGCGGCAGTTAAATCTTGCTTTGAACAGGTATGAAAACGGGCATCGCTACCAAAACGTTGGTTGATGGCTTCAATAAGACTGGCAGTGGAATAGGGTTGTTGGGATGCAATCATCATCTCTAAAACCTGGTGACCATGAACAGAAGACATTTTTTCTCTCTTAAAATATTAACCATAAACTGAGCATATTATGCCTTTAGCGGCTATTGAGGGCGAGTGTTTATACTCAGGTTTGGTATACTGCACCGCCATTTCAACATCAGGTATTTATTGCATGCGTTTGGATAAGTTTTTGTCACAGCAGTTAGGGATCAGCCGCAATTTAGTGGGGCGGGAGCTAAGAGCCGGTCTGGTAACGATTAACGATGAAATCGTTAAGAGCGGTTCTTATAAAATTCAGCCAGAGGATGAAGTCGCCTATGACGGTAATATTCTGGTACAGCTTACCGGACCTCGTTATTTCATGCTGAACAAGCCTGAAGGATATGTCTGTTCCACCGACGATCCGGTAAATCCGACTATTATCTATTTTATTGATGAGCCGGTGGCGGATAAGCTACATGCAGCAGGGCGTCTGGATATGGATACCACCGGGTTGGTATTGCTGACGGATGATGGTCAATGGTCGCACCGGATTACTTCGCCACGCCATCACTGCGAAAAAACCTATCTGGTTACTCTGGAACTTCCATTGGCGGACAATACCGCCGAGCTGTTTACCGCCGGAGTTCAACTTCACGGTGAAAAGAACCTGACCAAGCCAGCGCAGTTGGAGCCGGTTGATGAAACAACCGTTCGTTTGACCATTTCAGAAGGGCGCTATCATCAGGTTAAAAGGATGTTTGCCGCCGTCGGTAATCATGTTGTGGCGTTACATCGTGAACGTATTGGCAATATCATTTTAGATTCGGATTTAGAACCGGGAGAATACCGGGCGTTGACTCAGCAAGAGATCGATAGCGTCGGCTCTACCCGATAAACGGATTTGCACTATGGTTCTGGTTGGCTATTGCCAATCAGAAGATCGCGACATGAACTAATAGGTTAATAGCGGGAGATTATTCTGCGTGTCTAATCCTGTATCACAATCAGATCCTCAATCATCAACAACTATGCCACCGGGCGTTTCTAAACGCTGGCTGATCTTTATTCTCGGCCTGCTGTCTATGCTGATGCCGCTGTCCATTGATATGTATTTACCGGCGATGCCGGGTATTGCGGCGGACTTTGGTGTTGGTGATGGTATGGTCCAACTCACCTTAAGCGCCTACATTATCGGTTTTGCTATTGGTCAGCTGTTTTACGGTCCAATGGCCGATAGCCTTGGACGTAAACCGGTCATCATTGGTGGGGTGTTGGTATTTTCTGTTGCCGCTGCGGGTTGTGCTTTATCACAGAGTGTAGAGCAAATAATTTTACTGCGCTGCCTGCATGGTTTGGCGGCGGCATCTGCCAGTGTAGTGATCAGTGCCTTGATGCGGGATATGTTCAGTAAGGATGAGTTTTCTCGCATGATGTCTTTTGTGACATTGGTGATGACGATTGCTCCTCTGATGGCGCCGATTATCGGTGGTTTTTTACTGGTGTGGATGAGCTGGCATGCCATTTTCTGGGTACTCAGTGCCGTCGCGTTAGTTGCTGTAGTGATGGTGAAATTCTGTATTCCGGAAACCTTGCAGAAGCAGAATCGACAGACGTTTAACTTTATGACCACGCTGCGTAATTTTGCCTCGTTATTTCGTCATCGTCGGGTTATCAGTTACATGCTGGCCAGTGCATTTTCATTTGCTGGTATGTTCTCTTTTTTAAGCGCCGGACCTTTTGTTTATATTGATTTGAATGGGGTATCGCCACAAAACTTTGGCTATTACTTTGCTCTGAATATTTTTTGTCTGTTTATTATGACCACCATTAATAGCCGCAATGTCAGACGATTGGGGGCCGCAAAAATGATACGCCTGGGCCTGACGGTTCAATTTGTTATGGGCATGTGGCTAGTGTTTGCTCAGCTGACAGGACTGGGGTTCTGGGCCATGGTGGTTGGTGTGGCGGGATATATGGGATGTATCTCAATGATCTCTTCTAATGCGATGGCAATCATTTTGGAAGACTTCCCTCATATGGCAGGTACGGCGGCTTCACTGGCGGGAACCTTGAGGTTTGGCGTAGGTGCGGCAGTGGGTGGAATACTGGCGTTAGTCACCTCTCAATCGGCCTGGCCGATGGTTATCTCAATGGCATGCTGTGTTATTGGCGCGGTATTTTTCTATTGGCGTTCTCTGGCTAAAAGTACACATTAATTTAACTAAAGTTTAAAAATCCCCCCCCGATCAAATGCCGCCACGATGGCGGCATAACCAATGCAAGACCTTTAGTGACGCTCGCGTATTATTCACTCTGTATTTATTTTAATTGAAAATTATTTTTAGAAAAATTAACACCAGACTTATGCTTAATAAAACATAGATATATTGGGGTATTAGTCGGTAAATTTTCTTAAAGAGTGTTTATGGTTGCTTTTCTTGATGTAAAGCTGAAACGATATTGAGGTTTATCAAATAAGCGAAAATTATTTATACAAAAACCGCATAATAAGGGCTTATGCTCTTTACCATGTGAGGAATTTGTGAAAAAATTGTATATTGTTTACAGTCACGTCGAGTGAGTACTATGAAGCTATCTGTTCTTCAGCGTTTACCTCAGTTCTACCATTGGTATGCCGGAGAGATAGGGAGCAGGGTGGAGCCCGCACTATTACCTGAATTATCGGATAAAACAGATAATGACGATAGCCTTATTGGTTTGAAGCTTCTGAGTTATCCCGATCGTCAGGCGTGGGAAGTGATGCATAAAATTAGTCAGTACCTGAACGGAATTGGTATTGAAAATAGCATCATAGAAAATGAAGGGGAACCTTGTCTGTTTATAAACTCTCAGGATGAGCCAATTGCACTATGCCGTTTGAAAAATATAGGTATTGCCATCGCTGATTTTATTCCAGTCAATCCTTCTTTTTAATTACCATCTTACTGCCCGTTTCTCTATACATCTTTGGTTAACTGAAGGTTAGCTGTCTGCTGTTAGTGAGAGTCTTCCAGCAGATTTTGTGTGTAGGGATGTTGTGGTGAATCAAATACGGTTTCACACTCTCCCTGCTCAACAATTTCCCCTTGGCGCATTACAATAATTTGATGGCAAAGCGAACGAATCACCTGTAAGTCATGGCTGATAAACAGGTAGGTTAGCTGATGTTGTTGTTGTAGCTTTTTCAACAACTCCAGAATTTGCGCCTGTACCGAACGATCCAGTGATGAGGTCGGTTCATCAAGGATCAGCAGTTCGGGTTGCAAAATCAGCGCTCTGGCAATCGAAATCCGCTGCCGCTGTCCACCAGAAAATTCGGTTGGATAGCGATGGCGGGTGGTCGGATCTAGTCCCACTTCCTGCATGGTGGCGATAACTTTTTCTTCCCGTTCCTGAGGTGTGAAGTGATGATGTACTTCCAGACCTTCAGCAATGATTTGGCTGATACTCAGGCGAGGGTTAAGGGCAGAGAATGGATCCTGAAATACAATCTGGATTCGACTGCGGTAAGGCAGCATTTGTCGCATATTTAATTTATGCAACGGCTGGCCATCAAACCAGATCTCGCCCTGAGATTTTAACAGGCGCAGTAGTGCCAGCCCGGTGGTGCTTTTCCCTGAGCCTGACTCACCAACCAGCCCCAGGCTTTCACCTTTACGAATATTGAAGCTAATACCGTTGACCACGGTATTATCGATTTTAGGTCTGAACAGACCGGCATTACGGGGGAAACCGATAGTCAGGTTTTTTATCTCCAGTAAGTTACGGTTGTTTTCCTGTGCCGGGAAAGGGCGACCTTTAGGTTCCGAATCCAGTAATTTTTGAGTATAGGGATGCTGAGGCTGGCTAAATAGCATGGTACGAGAATTTTGCTCAACCAGTTTTCCCTGACACATCACCGCTACGTTATCTGCCAGTTTGCGCACGATATTCAGGTCGTGGGTGATAAACAGTAAACTCATGTTCATCTCTTGCTTGAGTTCTTTCAACAGCAGCAGAATCTGTGCCTGAACCGTGACGTCCAGTGCGGTAGTTGGTTCATCGGCGATTAATAGCTTGGGTTTAGTCAGAATTGCCATGGCGATCATTACCCGCTGACGTTCTCCCCCGGAGAGCTGATGCGGATAGGCACTGAGACGTTTTTTAGCATCTCTCAGTCTGACGCGTTCAAGGACTTCAACAATCTCGTCTCTGGCGGCTTGCTTTCCCATACCGCGATGAATCAGCAGAACTTCAGACAGCTGTTTTTCAACGGTATGTAATGGATTGAGAGAAACCATGGGTTCCTGAAAAATCATCGAAATGCTGTTACCTCGATGATGGCGTAAAGTTTTATCATCCGCGTGCAGCAATGATTCACCATTAAACAGGATATTCCCTGTTGGGTAGACCACCGGTGGGGTAGGCAGCAGGCGTAAAACTGACAGGGCGGTTACGCTTTTTCCTGAGCCGGACTCACCTACCAGCGCCATGGTTTCACCTGCGGCCACCTGCAAAGAGATCTGGTCGACAACCCGATTTTCCTGACCGTTTTGTCTGAAGGCGATGCTCAGGTTTTGAATATCCAGTATTGGCGTAGTGGTCATATTAGTAGGCCTTAGCAGGGTCGAATGCATCACGAATAGCTTCACCGATAAAGATCAGCAGGGAGAGCAGCAGCGCCAGAACGATAAAACCGCTGATACCTAACCACGGTGCCTGAAGGTTATTTTTGCCCTGTAGCAGTAATCCACCTAATGAAGGGGAGCCCATCGGCAGGCCAAAACCCAGAAAGTCGAGAGAGGTTAGCAGGGTAATCGATGCACATAGCGTAAACGGTAAGTAAGTCAGGGTTGCTACCATGGCATTAGGTAGGATATGACGGCCCATAATGATTCGGTCTTTCACCCCCATGGCTCTGGCGGCTCTGACATAGTCAAAATTACGGGTGCGCAGAAACTCAGCCCGCACAATGCCTACCAATCCCATCCAACCAAACAGTACGGTGATGGCTAATAGCCACCAAAAGTTAGGCTGAATCACGCTGGACATCAAAATAATCAGGAACAGCGTGGGCATACCAGACCAGACTTCAATCAGCCGCTGGCCGACTAAATCAATCTTACCACCGTAATAGCCTTGAGTGGCGCCAACGGCAATACCTATCAGGCTGGAGATCAGCGTTAGCGACAGGCCAAACAGAATCGAGATGCGAAAGCCATAGAGAACATTAGCCAGTACATCCTGCCCACGGTCATCGGTTCCCAACAGATTAGACGTTGATGGCGGAGCCGGAAAAGGGGAGGGACTCTGGAAATTAATGGTGTCATAGCTAAAGCGAATGGGGGGCCAGATTGCCCAACCATTGCTATCAATCAGGTTAACCAGATAAGGATCGCGGTAATCTGTCTTGGTATTAAATTCTCCACCAAAAGTGGTTTCACTATAGTTAACCAAAAATGGTGTATATAGCTCACCTTTGTAGCTAACCAACAGCGGTTTGTCATTGGCAATCAATTCAGCAGCCATACTGATGATAAACAGAATGGCAAAGATCCATAGTGACCAATAACCGCGGCGATTACGTTTAAACTTAAGCCAGCGGGCCTGATTGATAGGGCTTAATCTGCTCATCCGCGTGCCTCAAAGTCAATTCTTGGATCAACCAATGTATAGGTGATATCGCTGATGATGCTTAACACTAAGCCAATCAGCGTGAAGATATACAAGGTTCCGAACATGACCGGATAGTCTCGTTGCAACGTCGCATCATAACCCAGTAACCCCAGCCCGTTGAGAGAGAAAATGACCTCAATCAGCAGCGAACCGGTAAAGAACATGCCAATAAAAGTGGCCGGGAAACTGGCAATTACCAGCAGCATGGCGTTTCTGAACACATGACCATACAGGATGCGTTTTTCTTCCAGACCTTTAGCTCTGGCAGTGGTGACATACTGTTTATGAATCTCATCCAGAAAGGAGTTCTTTGTTAGCATGGTCAGAGTGGCAAACCCACCAATGACCGTAGCCAGAACGGGCAATACGATATGCCACAGATAATCGGTAATTTTGCTATACCAGGGCAGGCTATCAAAATTATTAGAAACCAGACCACGCAGAGGGAACCAGTCAAGATAACCGCCTCCGGCAAACACAATAATTAACAAAATGGCGAACAGAAATGAGGGAATAGCATAACCAATAATAATCAGGCTGCTGCTCCAGATATCAAAAGCCGAACCGTTACGAACCGCCTTTTTAATGCCCAGAGGAATTGAGATAAGGTAGGTAATTAACATGCTCCATAACCCAAGGGTAATAGAGACCGGCATCGACTGTTTGATTAATTCCATCACCGATGCGCCACGAAACAAACTGTCACCAAAATCAAAGCGGATATAGTTCCACAACATCTCAAAGTAGCGCTGGTGCAGGGGTTTATCGAAGCCAAATCGTTTTTTAATGGCTTCAATAACTTCCGGATCAAGCCCTCTGGAGCCCTGATACTGACGATCGCCAACCGGCACCTGACCCATTTTAGCTCCACCGGTGAGATTAGGGCCGGAGCCGCCGCCAAAGCCGCTTTGATGTCCCAGTTCAATGGTGGCAATCGCTTGATCTACCGGTCCACCAGGCGCAATTTGCACAATAAAAAAGTTGAGGGTAATAATGGCCCACAGGGTTGGGATTAGTAGCAGTAGCCTGCGAAGTATATATCGGGTCATTCAGGCTCCTTAGCGACGCTGTTCGGGTAAATGGGCGGCTTTATTCACGTCATACCACCAGGTATCGATTCCCAGCGAGCTTTTCGGCCTGATTTCCGGCATAGAGTATTTATCCCAGTAGGCGAATCGGTCGTGATTGGAATACCACATTGGTATCATCAGATGATGCCAGGTCAGTACTCTGTCTAACGCTCTACCCAGAGACAATAATGGTTTTTCTTGCCCCTGATAGGTAGCGATAAGCTGGGTTAGCTCATCTACGGCAGGATCGCTAATTCCCGGTCTGTTATAAGTAGAGTTAATGTATGCGGAGTTCCAGAGGATCATCAAGGTGACTGGGGAAGGATACTCCATGGCGGAGTAACGCTGTGGGATCATATCAAAGTCACGAGAGCGTAAGCGGCTGACAAACTGTGAACTGTCGACATAGCGTGCTTCCATCTTAATGCCTAGTTTAGCCAGATTTTGCTGGAAGGGCAGAACATACATGGCATTACTTTCCATGCCACTTTGTAGTAATAATTCAAACGTAAATGGTTGACCGGTCTGGCTGTTGATCAGTTCTTTATCTTTGATTTCCCAGCCTGCTTCTTTTAATAGTTGAATTGCATGAAGCAGGTTTTTTCGACTATAACCGGAGCTATCGGTAACCGGTGGCTGGTAAGGATGGGTAAACACTTCAGCAGGGATTTTATCCTTCAGTGGTGTTAACCATGCCAGTTCATCTTTATCAGGGAGTCCGGTAGCGGCATAAACCGTATTTTGAAAGTAACTGCGCGGTTGCTGATAGGCGCTATAAAATAGTGCTTTATTCATCCAGTGAAAATCAAAAGCCAGCGTAATGGCTTCGCGTACTTTGGGGTTAGCGAAAATCGGTCGCTGAATATTAAAGGAGAGCCACCGGGTATCTTGTGCTGCCTGATTTTCCCAATCTTTTTTCACGATATAACCCAGGTCAAAGTTCTTGCCCTGATATTGGGTCGCCCACTTTTTTGGGGATGATTCAACGCGAAAATCATAGGCCCCGGCTTTAAATGCCTCTAACGCAACATTATCGTCCAGATAGTAGTCGTAACGTATGGTATCGAAATTATAGCGGCCTTTATTAACCGGCAGATCGGCAGCCCAATAGTTATTTACACGTTTATATACAATATATTGGCCCAGCTTATAGCTATCAATAGTATAAGGACCGCCGCTAAGAGGCGGTGCGTTTAACGGCTCGCCTAAATTGTGCTGTTGCCAGAATTTTTTTGAAAATACCGGCAGACCACCCACTAAGCCAAACATTTGCTCCCGATCTGGCTTTGGCAAATCAAAGCGCACGACAAGTGGTGACAGGGCCGTCACTTTGACCCCTTTATATACGCTGCGAAACTGTGGTACGCCTTCGGTCATGAATTTTTCAAAGGTATATACCACGTCTTCGGCGGTAATCGGCGTTCCATCCTGAAAACGAGCCTGAGGATTAATCTGAACTTCCATCCACTGATAGTTATCAACGTAACGGGCTGAGGTAGCGATAAGCGGATAAAGGCTGTTGATCTCATCTTCTGAAGAAGCAAACAGCGTATCACTGAGTCGTTCACTGCCATCCAGAGGATTACCGCGTAGCGCATAACGGTTGAAGTTATCATAAGTGCCGATAGCTGCGACGGTCAGTTGGCCCCCTTTAGGGGCCAGGGGATTGGTATAGTCAAAATGTTGGAAATTATCCGGGTACTTAGGGGAACCGATAAGCGAAAGAGTGGTTCCCTGTTTGATGACTGCTTGTTTATCTTCAGCGTAACTATCGGGGGAGGCGAATAGTGATGCAATACTTAAAATTAACAGAAGAGATGAGGTTGTAAGGTTCTTCCATTGATTTGACTGCAACATATTCATAAAGATTTCTGCTCAACATTAAGACCATGAGTTGTGCCGCTGACATTTTTAGCCTGTTAGTCAGACGGTTTCACAGTAGATGATACAAATTATCTTTTAGTATATAGCATGTTATTGAGGTGTGCGATAAAAGGGATGCTGGCAGAATAGGGAATCAAAACCGGTAGAACAATAGATAGACAAAAACCTGAGCTGAATAAATATTCAGCTCAGGTTTTTGATAGCGGATTAACCTTTGCTCAGGATACGGCGAGCCTGATGGTAACGCGTATTCCAGTATCGATCGTTCAGACTGGAAATCATCACACCACTGCTGGTGGACGCGTGTACAAAGTTATCGTTACCGATATAAATTCCAACGTGACGGCCAGTAGAGCCGGAACGGAATAGTACGATATCGCCAGGACGCAGTTTTTCGCGCTTAATTTGCTGACCTACGTTTTGTTGCATTGAGGTTGAACGCGGAAGCGCTAAACCAAACTGCTCACGAAACGTGATCTGAACAAAACTGGAACAGTCAACGCCGCTTTTATTAGTACCGCCCATGCGGTAGCGAACGCCTTTCCAGCCTGCGTATTGATTAAGAATCTTTGACTTAATGTCAACGTTCTTAACCATGGATTCGAATTCATCCTGAGTAGATTGTAGTGACAGTCCTTGTCTCTCATTTTGTGCCTGAGCATGCTTTGAATTAGATGCTTCAGCCGTTGAGGAGAGTGTGCCACAGCCAGATAACATTACGATTGCGGCTACGGCAGGCGCTAATCGTAGAACGTATCTCAGAATCGGTTGAGATTTGACCATTTTTGTGGAATTCCCGTGTAGTCCTTAACGACACCGTCGTTATAAAAAAGTGATTTACATGATCCGCCGCACAAGGCGTCAGATACTAATTTTTAACTGGCAGAAAGAGCAAAAGAGACTCCTGACATTGCCAATAGTACGCAATGCGCACGCACAAACGTTGGGAAGACTACTTGATTCGCTGTTTGATTGCGAGTTTTTTCTATCAGGAAAGCGTGCCAGAGCACATTTTTCGATCCCTGACGATCCGTTAAACCGGCAGCTAAAATAGCCACCGGCCTAAGTATAGTGCTAATTTCCTGGTTTGCCTTTACCGGGGATCGATCGATTGATGAAATTGATCGTTGCGTCGCTGGCTGGGGTTAATAGCCACCAGCTTAAACCAACGCAAGCCATACTTAATGCTCCGACATAAATATCGGTAAACCAATGAGCGCCAACCATAATTCTTGGCAGAGAGAAGATGATGACATAGCCAACGGCGATGCAAAACGCCCAGCGGGTAAAGTAGCGCAGCATAAAGGCGGCGTATATCATTAACATTAAACCGTGGTCTCCCGGGAAGCTATCCCGAGAAGAGTCCTTGGTTGGAATACCGGATAATTCGCTTACCCGATTGATATCCGTGAAGGTTAGCGTTGGGCTGGGACGCTCAACCGGTAATAAACGACCGGACTGGTTGAGCAATACCGCAGTTAATAACATCACAATACCCATGATGATCATCCAGCGTTTACCCGCAGCATCTTGTTTAACAAAGAAATAGAGAAAAAGTAATCCCATTGCTAAAAGGGATACGCTATCGAAGGCTCGATTATTGGTAATAGCCACCAGTTTTAAGAAACTGCTATTGGTCGCCAAATGCTGATTAAAGTAGTGAAAAATAGAAGAGTCGATTGGAAACCAGAAACCGTGGTTTTCTGGTAGATACCAAGAGAGGAATAAACCTATTCCAAATACATTTAACAGCAAAATTGCAGGGAGATTACGCAAACCCATCAAAATACCTTCAAAGTTAACCAATTAAAAATTTTGTTAAATAAATAGCATAGAATCTGTCTGGTGCTACAAATGGTCTGTTACAACATGTTAAATTCGTGCTTTTAGTAATGAGCTTTGCAGTTCATTCCACGGAGCATCACTGGTATGAATTAGTTCTACCCGACTATCCAGTGGCGCAACCGGTTGGGTTTCAATTTTAAAATCGAAGCCCTGGCGGTTAAAAATTAGCGTCCCTTCCGGGATACGCATAACGCCTTTAACACGCTCAACGGGGGAGAGGCGCACCCAATCAAGTAACTCTGCCGTTGAAAAACAGGTTTCGCCATCAAATATCCAACCACAGCTGGTATACCCCTGACCCTGATTCAGCGCCCGTCGCCATCCCTGATTTCCCGGTAAACTCAATGCTGCCAAACCGTTAGGCTTTGAGTGACTATGATGATGCGGACTGTCCGGTAAAGATTGCTGATTAGTGCGTTCTGTATTTAATAATGCACTGTCAATTTTTCCCTGTTCAATCAAATACAGGGGGCGGTTTAGCGGGTCCTGATTATGCCATTGGGTTAATGCAGCATTATCTTGCGGGCTATAGGTGTCAGATTTATTCGCTAAAATAATATCGGCAGCGGCTAACTGATCACGGAAGTTATCGTTTTCCAGGTAGCGAGGCTCAGAGAGCTGACGAGCATCAAGCAAACAGAACGTGGCTTGCAGCGTTAAAAAAGGCTGATAAACCTCAGAGGTTAGCAAACTCAGAATTTGTTTAGGGTGCCCCAATCCGGTCGGTTCGATTAGCAGACGGTCTGGTTTGTTCTGCTTTAACAACATGTTCAGACCCACTTGCATTGGCAATCCATTCACACAACACATACAGCCGCCTGGTATCTCTTTTAACGTAGCGCCACGATTAGCAAGCAGCGCTCCATCAATGCCAATTTCACCAAATTCGTTAACCAGAATGGCCCAGTTTTCATTTTCTGGTTTTTGCTGGAGTAAATGTTGAATGGTGGTGGTTTTGCCACTGCCGAGAAAGCCAGTTATGAGGTTAACGTTTGTCACAGAGAAGATGCCCTAAATTGAATGCATGAGAATGATAAGTAATGTGTGTGAAATAATCGAGAGATTATTAACACATTGCAGGCATGGATGAGCAAATGCAGCTATATCTTATAGGAGAACATTTGCATTAGCGTAAATGTTCGATCGCTTGTTATCCGTTCGAGCGTTGTAAATCATAACACATCGTTAATCGTCGATATAAGCAGGGCTCTTTGGTATCGAATGGATATGAATAATATACGGTGGGGAGATAACGGCTAAAGGTTCATGATAAGTAAACATGAGACTGGAGATATTGTGTATGAAATATCAACGCTGGTTTTTAGCAAAAGCAGGTTGGATATTGATTGCATGGACAGCGTCGTTATCAATGGCATCTGCAAGTGACGGTGGTCGCATTATTTTTACAGGTGCAGTAGTAGAAGAAGGATGTCAGCTTTCCAGCAGCCGGACTGAGGTTGTTCAAAGCTGCAATCGAGATAATCAGGTAGTGAAAAGTCATTTAGCAATTGGCAATATTGGGCAAAGTACTATGCTGATGCCGGCTAATGGTAACAATAAAATGAGTTTTCGCTGGATTGATAAGTCGAAAGGATTAGCGGTAACGGAAATCGAGTATAACTAATAATATTCGTCAGTTACTCAAGATTTATCTATGGATTTGAATTGAATAACGCCATCACGGTAATGTGATGGCGTTATTGTTTGTCTGTTAGTCGGCCCGGCCCATATAACGATGCTCAGGAATATGGATACGGATTTTTTCTCCTGAATCCAGATATTCTGGTACCTGAATAACCAATCCGGTACTCATCGTCGCCGGCTTGTTACGGGCACTGGCTGATGCACCTTTGATACCCGGAGCCGTTTCAATAATTTCCATATCAACGGTTTGTGGTAATTCCAGGGCAATAACGCGTCCTTCAACGGTTAATACCTGGATGCCAGGCATGCCACCTTCCGGAATAAACAGAAGCTCTTCTTCAATCTGCTCTTGCTTAAAGATATAAGGCGTATAGTCTTCATTATCCATAAAGACGTATTCGTCACCATCAATATAAGAAAAGGTAACCTGACGGCGGCTCAGGTTGATTTCTTCAATAATATCATCGCCTTTAAAACGTTCTTCAACTTTCAATCCGGTAACAATATCGGAAAAGCGCATTTTATACAGGGTACTGGCACCACGTGCACTTGGACTCTGTACTTCAATATCGCGTACCAGCAACATTTTACCGTTGTGGTTAACCGCCATACCGCGTTTTATCTCATTAGCTTTTGGCATAAAAATGACCTGTTCTCACTGATTAAATGACTGGCGACAAATTACTCGTGACGGATAAAACAGGCAAGCAGAATTCATCGTAAGAGAGAAAAAATCGCGGGGAGGAAAAGGCATCAGAAGCTGACGTGTTGTTTCTGATGCCAATAGGCGTTATTCGTAAACCGGGAGCAGGTTTAAGGTTGAGGCCACGTGAGCCACAATATTTATCAGGCCGAACAGAATAACGAAATAAACCATAACATTACCGCCAGGGGCATGGTAAGTCGCCTGTGGGAATTTTTTACGGCTGGCCCGAGCCAACATAGCCGGTACGATAACGGCCCAAATGGTTGCCGCCAGACCGGCAAAACCGATGGCATACAGGAAGCCATCAGGGAATAACAGAGCCGCTACTGTTGGTGGTACAAATGTCACCAGCGCTGATTTAGTGCGACCGGCTGGAGTATCTTCAAATTTAAAGAAGTCAGCAATGTAATCCAGTAACCCAAGGGAAACACCAAGGAAAGAACTGGCTAATGCCATATAAGAGAAGGCATTTAGCAGTTGCTTCACTAATGGGGTAACCACACCGTTATCTAGCTGGGCTAACAGGTTACCAATATTTCCGCCTTCAGCAATCACCTGCTTAAAGCCTGAGCGAGGAATATTGCCCTGAATAACGTACTGCCATAACAGGTAGATAACCAGTGCGATAAGGGTCCCAATCAGTAGGCTACGCACCACAGATTTTGCATCCTGATGGTAGTATTTGGCCAATCCAGGAATATTGCCGTGGTAACCAAACGATGCCAGTAAATAAGGGAATGCGGCTAATGCATAAGGCAGATATTCGGCATTGCTTTCATTACGGTTAAACAGAATTTCTGGTTGAACCTGAACAAACATATCGCTGACAGAGAAAACAAAGGTAATGACCATTCCGCCGATCAAAATAGTATTGATGCGGTCAACGGCTTTGGTGGATAACCAGACAATAAAGGCGACCAAAATAGCAAACAGCAATCCGGCCATGGTCTGGTTGATACTAAACACAGAAGTCAACGTATGGCTGATAATTGAACCACCGGCAGAGATGTAGGCATAGGTCAGAATATAAAGCACAAATGCAACCGACAGACCATTAATGCTATTCCAGATATTGCCTAACAGGCTTTTTACCATGGTATGAAAACTGGAGCCAACCGGGTAGTTAAGGTTGGCTTCCAGCAGCATCAGCCCGGACATAAACATACAAAACCAGGTATAAACCAGCATCAGGGTTGAACCACTGAACCAAACGCCAGAAGTGACAATAGGTATAGAGAACATACCGGCACCGACAGCGGTTCCGGCAATAATCATCGCGCCACCAAATACAGAAGGGCGTTTAATTGGCGTTGTTTGGGACATGTGTATGCTTTCCTGATTGGGTTATATTTACGTACTAGTCAAATGATACGTACTTGTATGCTTTTGTAAACAACTATTTCTTCATAATCCGTGGTGATAATGAGGGTAGTTATGGGAAGGAGAACTATTTTTGTCGCTGCCACGGTAAATAGCTGGTTATCGTCACGGCGTACTGCTATGGTCAGGCACCAGAATCGTTGATCGCGGATCGTTAAGATGGAATGTCGCACGGGTTGCGGAGCATGCTGTATCGGATTATCAATATCCAGTCCTATTCCCGGCATGCCAGACGGCAAACCGGCAGATATTCCCTGCATTCATCTCGATGAATCTTTTCGTTGTAAAATTTTCCATCATCCCGAACGCCCCAAAGTGTGTGCACAGTTAAAGCCCCGCGAAGATATGTGTTTTTCCAATAGAAATGACGCGCTCCGCTATTTACAGCAGTTGGAAATACTCACCTCACCTTAGTTGTTGTTTGCAGTGTTTTGCATCATGAGTCTCAAATATTCGGGGAATAATAGAGCAATTGAGCAAAAATAGCGCTAGAATCACCTGAAACGATCCACCAGCTGAAAACAGGGAAACGCATCTGCGTTTTTTGCTTTTCTGACGGTGTTGAAAAGCGGAACAGAAGCAAAAAAGAAGAAATAGATGAACAGACGTGTAGCAACCATAACCTTGAATCCGGCTTATGACTTAGTTGGTTATTGCCCAAATATTGTCTTGGGTGATGTCAATCGGGTTCGGACGGCAGGGTTACATGCGGCCGGTAAAGGCATTAACGTAGCAAAAGTACTGAAAGATCTGGGTATTGATGTCACCGTTGGTGGATTTCTTGGCAAAGAGAATCAGGATGGTTTTCAGCAACTGTTCAGTGAATTGGGGATTGCAAATCGATTTCAGGTGGTACCAGGCCGTACTCGTATCAACGTTAAACTGACAGAAGCCAGCAATGAAGTTACTGATTTCAACTTCTCTGGTTTTGAAGTTTGCCAGAATGACTGGCAGCGTTTTATGGCTGATTCCCTGTCATGGCTGGGGCAGTTCGATATGGTGGCAGTGAGCGGCAGTTTACCTGCAGGTGTCGATCCTGAATCATTTAGCGACTGGATGCGCCAACTGCGCAGCGTTTGCCCATGCATTATTTTTGATAGCAGCCGTGAGGCTTTTGCCGCCGGACTAAAAGCATCTCCGTGGTTGGTTAAACCGAATCGCCGTGAGCTGGAGATCTGGATGGGACGCCCATTGCCGACATTAGAAGATGTGGTTGAGGCAGCCCATGCATTGCGTGAAGATGGCATTGCTCATGTGGTGATATCTTTGGGCGTAGAAGGGGCATTGTGGGTTAATGCTTCCGGAGCCTGGCTGGCAAAACCACCAGTTTGTGAAGTAGTTAGTACCGTAGGCGCAGGCGACTCAATGGTTGGCGGTTTGATTTATGGTTTGCTGATGCGTGAATCCAGCGAACATACTTTACGATTAGCGACGGCGGTTGCGGTGCTGGCGGTGAGTCAGAGTAACGTTGGCATTAAAGATCGCATGCAGCTGGCATCAATGATGTCGCAGGTTGAGTTGAAACCGTTTAACTGATGATATTGATTAAATAAGTTATGCCATAGTGTTAGCGAGTTTAGTCAATTAGCATCTATGTCTATTCCAGTCGTAAAATCAGCGGCGCTTATATTGACTTTGTGCCCGATAGAAAGACCGGCAGTGCTCAGCTATTGAGTGCGCCGGGCCTGATGATTTAGAGCGTAATGAAACACCTTGCGGTGTTTCATCTTTCGGGCCACTGCAAGCACTTTTCAAACAGCCTCAGCCACTTTCTGTTGGCTCTTTAACCAAGCTATTTCATCTTTCCAGATATCCGGATTAATGGTTTCCAGAATCAGTGGAATATTATCAAAACGTTCATCACGCATAATGTAGCTGAAAACGGTTTTGCCGATATTTCCTTCACCCAGACTGTTATGGCGGTCAACCCGGCTGCCAAACTCGCTTTTAGCGTCATTCAGGTGCATGCCACGCAGATAATTAAATCCAACGATATCGCTGAAACGAGTAAAGGTTTTCTCACAATCGTCTTCAGTTCGCAGGTCATAACCTGCCGCAAAAGCATGACAGGTATCAATACAGACACCAACCCGACTTTTATCTTCAACATCATCAATGATGGCGGCCAGATGTTCAAACTTAAAACCTAAGTTACTGCCCTGACCAGCGGTGTTTTCTATTACAGCAACAACGTTTTGGGTTCGGTCTAACGCAATATTAATAGATTCAGCTATGCGTTTAAGGCATTCATCTTCATCAATCTGCATCAGATGGCTGCCGGGGTGAAAGTTCAACAACGTCAGGCCTAACTGTTGGCAGCGTTCCATTTCATCAATGAAGGCATCACGGGATTTCTGCAAGGCCTCTTCTACCGGATGGCCAAGATTAATCAAATAGCTGTCATGAGGTAAAATTTGAGCGGAGCTATAGTGATATTGCTCGCAAGCACTGCGAAAATCAGATATCACCTCTTCGGTTAGTGGTGCCGCTCGCCACTGGCGCTGGTTTTTGGTAAACAGCGCGAAGGCGGTTGCCTCAAGCTCATGGGCTCGGATAACTGCCTGATCTAATCCACCAGATGCACTAACGTGTGCGCCAACAAACTTCATATCTATTCTCCTGTATTGCCAGCCAATATTATCTCACACTTTAGGTAGCAACATCTATTAACAACTAATTAACGTTAACAGTAAACAGACAATCGGTTAAAGACCAAGATGATGAATGGCAAGATTAATAAGTGCGCCTCCCGCGATTAGCCAGACAAATAGCAGTGTGGCAAGTAATAGCGGTTTGATCCCCGCCTGGCGAATAGCGCTGAAGTGAGTGGTGAGTCCCAGTGCCGCCATTGCCATAGAGAGCAAAATGGTATCCAGGTCGATAAGGGTTTTTACTGCCACATGAGGAAGCAGATCCAGAGAATTAAACCCGGCAACCACGATAAACAGTACGGCGAACCAGGGAATCACGATAGCGCTTTTTTGTGCTGCCTGTGATGAGGCACTTTTCTCACTGCGATTGAGATAGCCGGAAAGTAGTAATAAGAAAGGTGCTAGCATCATAACGCGGATCATTTTGACAATGACTGCACTGTTGCCTGCATCGTCAGAAATGGCTCGACCAGCGGCCACGACCTGTGCCACCTCATGAATCGTAGAACCAATATAAATACCAAAGTCGTTATCAGAAAATCCTAACAGGTGATATTTCATTTCTAACTGATACAACCATGGATAAAGAAACATGGCGATAGTGCCAAAGATGACGACGGTTGCAACGGCCACCGCAACCTTACTGGATTCTGATTTAACGACCGGATCTGCCGCCATAATGGCTGCGGCACCACAAATACTGCTGCCTGCACCAATTAGCAGGGTGGTTTGCTTATCCAGACCAAAAAGATGTTTTCCCGCCCAACAAGCCAGAAAGAAGGTAGAGATCAGAGTAAGGGCATCAATAATAATACCACTGGTACCAACATCGGCAATTTGCTGAAAGGTCAGGCGAAAGCCATACAAAATGATACCCAGTCGCAATAATTTCTGTTTGGCTAAATGCACACCGGCGTCGCAAACAGAAGAGATGGCAGGGTAGACAAGGTTACCTAATACCATACCAATCACAATGGCCAGCGTTAAGGCACTGAGTCCCATCTGAGCGACTGCTGGTTGGTTTGCCGCATATATAGAGAGTAAAGTGATGGCACCAGTCAGTAATAAACCCGGCAACAGTGGCGTTGCTGATTTAAACATTGAAGGTTTTACCGTAGATAAATGACTCTGTTGCATATATGACGACCCGTCTGACAGTGAATAGGCTTACAAAAATAAAGTAATTGGCTATAAAAGAGAAATTGATTATATATTTATAACTAATCGAAATAAGTGGTAAGGAGCAGCAATGCACATCACCTTGCGTCAGCTTGAGATATTTGTCGAAGTGGTAAAAAGTGGTTCAACTACTCAGGCATCTTCCGTTTTAGCATTGTCACAGTCAGCGGTGAGTGCCGCGCTGGCGGATTTGGAAAAACAACTTGATGCCGCGTTGTTTGATCGCGTGGGCAAGCGATTGGTGGTAAATGAAAATGGCCGATTGCTCTATCCTAAGGCGCTCTCTTTATTGGAAAGAGCGATGGAGGTTGAGCGGCTTTTTCAACAGCAAGATGGCGCGTTGCGAATTGCAGCCAGTACCACCATTGGCAACTATATGTTGCCGGAGATGATTGCCACTTATCGTCAGGATTTTCAGTCCACACCGCTGGAGTTGATTGTCGCCAATAGCCGGGAAGTGATTCAGCTGGTCTCTGACTTTCGCGCGGATCTGGGGTTAATAGAAGGGCAGTGTCATAGCCCTGAACTGATATCTCGTCCATGGATGAGTGATGAGCTGGTGGTGTTTGCCGCGGCGGGACATGCGCTAGCCCAAAAGCCTGTGACAATAGATGACCTGATAAATGCACCATGGATATTACGTGAAGCTGGATCAGGTACCCGCGATGTGCTGGAACATAACCTAATGTCACACTTACCCGGAGCCAGACCCATATTAGAGCTGGGTAATTCCGAAGCAATTAAACACGCGGTTCGCCATGGTATTGGTATCAGTTGTTTGTCGCGCAGAGTCGTCGCAGAGCAGTTAGAAAGTGGTACTCTGGTTGAGTTAAAGATTCCGTTTGCTCCTCTTGAACGCAGGCTATATTTGATCTATCACCGTCAGAAACATATTTCTGCCAGCTTGCTACGTTTCTTATCTTATTGTCGGGTTGAGCCACATATACTGGCAGATATTCAACTATCTGATTAAATAATCATCAAAAACGTATTATAGGGTTTTGCTAATAAGATCTTCAGAATTATGAATGAATCTTATATTGAGAGGTTTGATGTTATCCCGCGATCTATCCTTTGCTACAATCGCGCTCTTTTTAGTAACAGACAAGCAAATAGATAGGTTAAGAATGGCTCTGGTCGATACAAAAGATTCAAAGGAAAAAAACGTGCCGGGATTGCGTCGGGTACTGAAAGCGCGTCATTTAACAATGATTGCCGTCGGTGGTTCGATCGGTACCGGTTTGTTTGTGGCATCCGGTGCGACTATTGCTCAGGCAGGTCCTGGCGGTGCACTACTTTCCTATGCGCTGATTGGCCTGATGGTTTATTTCTTAATGACCAGTCTGGGTGAGCTTGCTTCTTATATGCCAGTTTCTGGTTCATTTTCTACTTATGGTGCCAAATATGTTGAGCCAGGCTTTGGCTTCGCGCTGGGCTGGAACTATTGGTATAACTGGGCAGTAACCGTTGCTGTTGACTTAGTTGCTGCTCAATTAGTGATGCAGTATTGGTTCCCAGAGACGCCGTTTGGGTTGCCAAGTTGGATCTGGAGTGCGCTGTTCCTGAGTTTAATGTTCTTACTGAATTACATCTCAGTGAAAGGATTTGGTGAAGCCGAGTTCTGGTTTGCTCTGATTAAAGTGGTTACGGTAGTGATCTTTATTGGTCTTGGCTTGCTGATGATTTTTGGCATCATGAAAGGTGGACCAACTTCAGGCTGGCATAACTGGACTATCGGTGATGCGCCATTTGCCGGTGGTTTCTCGGCCATGATTGGTGTGGCCATGATCGTTGGCTTCTCTTTTCAGGGAACTGAGCTTATTGGTATCGCTGCGGGTGAATCAGCCGATCCAGCGCGTAATATTCCACGTGCTGTACGTCAGGTATTCTGGCGTATCCTGTTATTTTATATTTTTGCGATTCTGATTGTCAGCGTATTAATTCCTTATACTGACCCGAGTCTGTTACGCAATGATGAAACGGATATTAGTGTGAGTCCGTTTACGTTGGTATTCCAACATGCAGGTCTGTTATCTGCTGCGGCAGTGATGAATGCGGTTATTCTGACTTCGGTGCTTTCTGCCGGTAACTCTGGTATGTATGCTTCTACCCGTATGCTGTATGCTTTGGCTGCGGAAGGTAAAGCACCAAGGATTTTTGCTAAGTTATCTGCTGGCGGTGTACCGCGTAATGCATTAATAGCCACCACGGTTGTGGCAGGACTTTGTTTCCTGACCTCAATGTTTGGTAATCAGCAGGTTTATTTGTGGCTGTTGAATACTTCGGGAATGACAGGTTTTATTGCCTGGTTAGGTATTGCTATCAGTCATTACCGCTTCCGTCGTGGTTATATTGCGCAGGGACATTCACTGGATGCATTGCCATATCGTTCAGGCTTCTTCCCATTAGGACCAATTTTTGCTTTTGTATTGTGTTTGATTATTACTTTAGGGCAGAATTACCAAGCCTTCCTGGAAGACAATATTGACTGGGCAGGTGTTGCGGCTACTTATATAGGTATTCCGCTGTTTTTGGCAATTTGGTTTGGATATAAAATAATTAAAAGAACAAAATTTGTCCGCTATAAAGAGATGGATTTTCCCAAAACAGAAATCCGGGAAGAGTAATTAGTAACCATTATATTTAAGAGCGGCGTATTATACGCCGCTTTTTAGTAGAGATAGTCATCAGGATGTATTATTACTTTTGCGAATAAAACTCCAAAAGTGTGATCAACTTATTTGATGAATACTATATTCATATCTCTTTTCACGGTGTTATATTAAACTGTGCTAAGATTGGATAGGTTTCGCTTTGGCGAGGTTGTGCTGCTTTTCGTTTTGTATCTTTATTTGTAACCAGAACGATCTGAAGTTGTTTAGCGATACTCATTTTATTGCTTGCGTTATATGCGATCGACCTTGGTTTGTATCATGCGATACATCTATAATTTATAAAACTGCAATCAATTTTTTAAGGTAACAGATTGATGAAAAGAACATTGATGTTGGCCGCAGTAGGGCTGGTCCTTATTAGCATCAACGGTTGTGCGAAGTTCGAAAAAAAGAACACCCAACAGGCTAATAGTAACGAACAGTCGTATAACCAGCGTTTTCAGGGATGCCTTGTTCGTTTGGAGACATTAAAGAAGCTTGATTTTAACAGCTATAATCAAAGCAAGATGATGATGGACTCAAACATGGAAACGGCAACCAAGTATCTTGCTATGCGTTCAACATTGGGACCGGATACAGTGAATGTCATGGATAGCGTTTATCAGGCGAAACTTGCCAGAACCTGTCAGCATATTGATGGACAAATCTACTCATTATTGTTAGAGCAAGCGGACAGGAAATAATAGCTATGTTAATTAAACGTTATCACTGTGCATTGATTCTAAGCGTTTTAACACTAATGGTGACGGGTTGCGTCGACAAAAAACAAAACGATGACGCATCTTCTGCATTTGGTCAGCCAATCGATCCTTCGCAACAGAATATGTTAGGTGGTCTGCAGCAATATCTTTCTCAAATTCAAAAACAGGGAAATGCAGGCGACCAGATGGCTCAACGTCGGATGGGTGACATTCTTATTGCATCAGGTGAAAAAGCTCAGGGTCTGGGATGGATTAAGTCTTCAGCAATCGGTGGTAATGTTGATTCTCAGCTTCAACTGGCGGATATGTATGCGAACGGCGTAGATATGATGCCTAACTATGATGAAGCCTTTATTTGGTATAAAAAAGCCGCTGAGCAGGGTAATGCTCGTGCTCAGGGAGAAGTCGCTTCAGCCTATTTAAATGGTAAGGGTGTTGAGTTCAATCTGGAACAATCCATTTATTGGGATAGTCTGGCAGCCAAGCAAGGTATTGCTAACTCTCAGAATAACTTGGGTGCTGCCTATACTCATGGTGAAGGTGTTCCACAAGATCCGGAACAAGCCGTTTACTGGTATACCAAAGCTGCTAATCAGGGCGTTACTGAAGCACAGTTTAACTTAGCGGGTTCTTATTACTTAGGTCAGGGCGTAGCAAAAGACGATCAGCAAGCTTATGCCTGGTATGCGACCGTTGCTAAATATGGTGACAGTGATATTGCTGGTACTGCCAAAATGGTAATGGAAAAACTGACGCCGTCTCTGAGTAAAGAAGGTAAGCTGGCTTCCTCCAAGAGTCTGGCTCAGCAATACATTTCAATGTATTCACCAACAAGAAAAAATTTAGTTTTTACTGAATACTGATACTGTTTCAGATAGGGTCGGAAAGCCTGTATTGTCATTTAATGGATAATATAAGTTTTTCGGCCTTATTGTTTTAATTTGATACCTGCTGATAAATTCCTCTCGTTTATTCCCCACGCTTTTACTCTGTATGACTTATCTCTCCCTTTTAGTATCCCTTTGGCTTTTATGATTGATAATCATTCTCTTTTGCATTATTGTTTGCATCTTTGAATCTGTAGGGAAGAGGCATCATCTATGAAGCAACTTAATCATTCTCTGGCAAAACGTTTTAGTCTGTCCTTATTATTAGGCAGTTCGCTGTTATTCAGTGCGGGTGCATGGGCTGAAACTATTACCGATATAGCCGATCGTAAGGTTGAGCTCCCGAAGAAAGTCGATCGTATCTTATTGGGTGAAGGCCGCCTAATTTATGCTGTTGCGCTATTAGAGGGTGATAAGCCTCTGGACCGTATTGCTGGCTGGCAGGGTGATTTCCGTAAGCTTGATCCCCATACTTATGCTGCTTATAAAGCAAAATTCCCTGAGATTGATAAAATTCCTTTAATTGGTAACACCACCGCTGAAAGCATCAGTCCGGAAAAGGTTCTGACGCTTAAACCTGATGTCGCTATCTTTGGTTTGTCTGGTCATGGTCCGGGCCGTAGCAGTGAGCTGGTTACTCAGTTAGAAAAAGCCGGTGTACCGGTTGTATTCATTGATTTTCGTACTGCACCGCTGAAAAATACAGTGCCAAGTATGCGTATCCTCGGCAAAGCTTTGCAACGGGAAGAGCAGGCGGAGCGTTATATTAAGTTCTATCAGGATAACGTGGCTAAAATCACCAATGTCACCAAAGATATTCCTGAAGACCAAAAGCCAAAAGTCTTTATTGAGTTGAAAGCGGCTACCGCAGAAGATTGTTGTGGTACGGCAGGAAACGGTAATATGGGCGACTTTATTGATTTAGCCGGTGGCGCTAATATCGCTAAAAATTTATTACCGGGTGCCTTAGGTACCGTTAACCTGGAAAAAATCATCGCGACTAATCCGGATGTTTATATTGCCAGCGGTGCTCGCGGTGCAGATGCCAAAGGACCGGGTGTTAAACTGGGTGCGGATGTTTCCTATGATGTGGCTCGTGCAAGTCTGGAGAGCGCATTGAAACGTAAGGGCATTGATACGTTACCAGCGGTAAAAGAGGGTAGAACTTATGCCATCTGGCACAGCTTCTATAACTCACCCTATAATGTTCTGGCTATTCAGGAATTCGGTAAGTGGTTCTATCCTGAAAAATTTAAAGATATTAATACTAATGAGACCATGAAGACGCTGTATAAAGACTTCCTGGCCATTGAGCCAACAGGTACCTACTGGGTAGGTGCTGTCGGTGAAAATAATAAATAATCTATAAAGCAGCAATGGTTGTCATTGAATGAGCATAAGTAGCAATTCGGCAGTAAAAGCTAATACCCCGGCTGAAGTGGGTGTAATGGGTCGTTATCATCGCATTTTGCGTAAGCGCTTGATGATTTTAGCCATCGTTTTGCTGGCAATTATTGGATCTCTTGTGCTTGATTTTATCATGGGGCCTTCGGGCCTCACGATAGCAGAACTGTGGCAAACATTGTGGCATTCTGAAACGGTTGATGCCGGAACTCAGGTTATCGTTTGGGATATTCGCCTGCCTTATGCCCTGATGGCAATAGTGGTAGGAATGGCTTTGGGTTTGGCTGGTGCAGAAATGCAAACCATTCTGAATAACCCATTAGCCAGTCCCTTTACTTTAGGGGTTTCCTCTGCGGCTGCTTTCGGTGCGGCGCTAGCTATCGTATTGGGGATTGGTATCCCCGGCATTGATCCTCAATGGTTTATTTCTGCCAATGCGTTCATTTTTGCCTTACTGGCAGCGTTTATGCTGGATGCGGTAACTCGCTGGACAAGGGTTGCCACCTCGGGTGTCGTGCTGTTTGGTATTGCCCTGGTGTTTACCTTTAATGCATTGGTTTCCATGATGCAGTTTATCGCATCTGAAGATACGCTTCAGGGACTGGTTTTCTGGACGATGGGAAGCCTGGCGCGAGCAACCTGGATAAAATTAGGCATTCTGTTAGCGGTGTTCCTGGTTCTGTTCCCATGGTCAATGATGAACGCCTGGAAACTGACGGCGTTAAGATTAGGTGAAGACCGGGCAATCAGCTTTGGTATTGATGTTCGTCGTTTACGACTGACGACATTGCTGCGTATCAGTATGTTATCTGCTTTGGCGGTGGCATTTGTTGGGCCGATTGGTTTCATCGGTCTGGTTGCACCGCATATTGCCCGTCTGATTTTTGGTGAAGACCATCGCTTTTATCTGCCAGCCAGTGCTTTAATTGGTGCGTTGGTATTATCGATGGCCTCTGTAGCCTCTAAAAACTTGATTCCTGGTGTGATTATTCCGGTTGGTATTGTGACTTCATTAGTGGGTGTTCCATTCTTCCTGAGCATCATTTTGCGCCACAGAGGGCAGGTATGATGACTGGTTTACAAGCGAATCATTTTAATGCGGGTTACCCGAGAAAAAAAATCATCACTGACCTGTCGATCCCTGGGTTATCAAGAGGGGAAATTACTGTTCTGTTAGGTCCTAACGGTAGTGGTAAATCGACCTTATTACGTTCTTTTGCCGGATTGAATCACGCGACCGGTGAACTACTGCTGGATGGTCAGGATTTAATGAAACAGCCTTTTGCCCAACGGGCGAAAAGCGTGGTTTATCTGCCTCAATCATTGCCTGCCGGAGTGCATCTGCATGTGCTCGAATCTATCGTGGTTGCTCAGAGAGCTTCCGGTGGTAGCCATACAGAAAAAGGCGAAGCCGAAGTAATGGCACTGTTGCAACAGCTGGGTATTTCTCATCTGGCATTGAGCTATCTGGATCAACTTTCAGGTGGGCAGAAGCAATTAGTTGGCTTAGCCCAATCTCTGATTCGCCAACCGTCACTATTGTTGCTTGATGAACCATTAAGCGCATTGGATCTCAACTATCAATTTCATGTCATGGATTTGGTACGCAAAGAGACGATTAAACGCAATATCATCACGGTAGTGGTGGTTCATGATATCAATATCGCTTTGCATCATGCGGATCATGTTCTGATGCTGCAAAATGGCAATCTTATTGCTGATGGTAAACCTGACGAAGTGATCACACCTGAAAGCCTGGCGCAAGTTTACGGGGTTCGTGGTCGTATTGAACGCTGCTCTCAGGGGCGTCCACAGGTATTAATTGATGGTTTAGTCGAACATCCAATATATTGAATGCGTTAGTTGTTTATATTTTTGTTAAAAGTTAGATAGCGGTCGCAAAAAAACTTTAATCCCTTCGTAACGCTAATGATATTAATTATCATTAGCGTTCTTTTTTATTTTGTATTTACATTTATGGATGAAGGGATGAACACAAACACATTTAAATTTAATCCAATAAAATATGCTGGATTTTGTCTTCCGCTATTGGGGCTGGTTACTACACAGGCGGTAGCTGAAGAGAATGATAGCGGTAATGTAATGGTGGTGACAGCCTCCGGTGTTGAACAACGCTTTAAGGATGCGCCTGCCAGTATTTCTGTTGTGACCTCTGAACAGTTAGAAAAAGAGATGGGAACGGCATCAACCGATCTTGCCGATATTCTTGAACGCGTTGCAGGGGTAAGTAAAGCCATTGGTACTGACGTTAGTTCCGGTATTCAACTGCGCGGTATGCCTGCTTCCTATACATTGTTACTGGTAGATGGAAAACGTATTGGTTCCAGTAACGGCCTCAAGACCACCCAACAAAACTATTTTGATGATATTAACTGGATCCCAGTTGAATCTATTGAGCGCATTGAAATTGTTCGAGGCCCAATGTCTACGCTATATGGTTCTGATGCCATGGGTGGGGTAGTTAACATTATCACTAAAAAGAACAATAAAGAGTGGAACGGCGCTTTAACTATCGGTACTCGTCAGCCAGAAGATTCTAAAAGTGGTGAGACTACGACTTATACCGGTAGCGTTGGTGGCCCATTAGGCAATGGTTTTACGTTACGTATGAATGGCTCATGGAATAAACGTGATGCGGATAAAACCGATACCAGTGCTTTGCGTTGGGGGAGTGGTCAGGAAGGTAAGAAACGTTATAGCTATGGTGCAGATTTAAGTTGGGATATCACAGATAACCATCAGGTAAGTATTGGTACATTACAGGGAACGGAAGAGGGTATTCCTGGCGAGACTCTGGATGGTGATGAAGTTGGTTTACGTGGTATTTCCAAGCTGGAACGTGAAAACTATTCCGCCGCTTATCGTGGACTATTTGATTTTGGTAGCGTCAGATTAACCGCTTATGAGAATAAATATAAAAACTCAGCCAGCGATGTGCCGGTGATTTCAGGGGGAGCACTGGTAGGGACTGAAGATACCAAAATCCGAGGCAAAGATAAGATTATTGAAGGGGATATCAATCTACCTTTCGAGCTTTGGTTACCACACAATGTCACTATTGGTGGCCAGTGGATGAAAGAAGAGCTCAACAACCCAAGATCGATGGGCACCAATAAATATGCTGCCGCTTCTTATGGCAAACATACCGGAGAGGCAACCAGTAAAGGCGTATTTGTTGAAGATCAGATTGGGTTATTAGACGATCTGACGTTGACGCTGGGGGTTCGCTATGATGATACCGAATATGGCGATCAAACCACACCAAGAGCCTATCTGGTTTATCAGGCTAATGATTATTTGACATTGAAAGGCGGATATTCAGAAGGCTTCAAAGCGCCAACGATACGTCAGGCCAGTCCAGGTTTTGTTGAAGAGTCAAAAGGCGCTGGATGCAATGGTTATGCAGACTATACCGGTGGCGGCTGTTATATCGTCAGTAATGGCAATCTGAAGCCTGAAACTTCCGAAAACTGGGAAGTTGGTGCATTATTTAATTATGAAGGATGGGATGCAGGCATCACTTTCTTTGATAGTCGTTTCAAAAATAAATTAGCTACTGCGCCAATTGGCTATATCACCGGAGATAAATCGGGTCGTTACTGGTTAGAACGTGTGAACCTGGATTCCGCCAGAACTCAGGGCATTGAAGGTAATCTGAATATTCCTCTGATCAGTGAGCCAAAAGGCCAGTTCCTGCAGAAATTAACCTTACGTAATAACTATACCCGTATGATAAAAGCAGAGGACGATCAGGGTGTGATGCTGGTCACTACGCCTAAATTCACCAGTTATTCATCACTGGACTGGAGCGTAACGCAAGATCTTGATTTCTCATTCAGCGCTCATTATTACGGAAAAATGTTAGGCTTAAACAATAAAGCCGATCAGGAATCTCGCGGTAGTACTGCAACTGCGCGTATCAGAAATTCCTACACGCTTTATGGTTTATCTGGCCAATATAAGATAACTAAGAATTTCCGTTTTAATGCCGGTATCGATAACCTGTTCGATAAAGATCTTGTCTCTTCTGAGCCATCAGGAAGTGCTTCATCCGGTAATAACTATTATGTTCCTGGTAGAACTTACTACGCTTCAATAACGGCTTCATTCTGATAAAAGCAACCCGTTAACATGAAAAGCCGTGATAATTATCGCGGCTTTTTTACTGCTCGATCCTCCTGGTTCTCATCTGTCACTTTAATTCCTTAGTATTAACAATGTTAATTTAAATGTGTTTTTTTGTATCATTTTATTGATAATGATTATCATTTGTTTTAATGTGTTCACCCCATCAATCACATCGTATTTTTGAGATAAGTGGAAATTAATAACCATAGAATTCTAATGGGTATGATGGTGATGTGGTTTTTCTGGAATAGTGAGCATTTAATTCTAACTGTAAATAATAATCATTATAAAAAATTATTATCATTACCAATGGTAGAGGACTTAGATGACCAGGTTAGTGCTTAATCCAATGATTCGGGCAGGGATATTTGTACCAATTATATTTACCAGTACTTCGGTGTTGGCGGCGGAAGGTGACACTATGGTGGTAACGGCTTCAGCCGTGGAGCAGAACATCAAAGATGCGCCAGCCAGCATTAGTGTTATTACCGGTGAAGATTTACAAAAGAAACCGGTGCAAAATTTGAAGGATATTTTGCAGGAAGTACCGGGTATTCAGTTAACCAATGAAGGAGATAACCGTAAAGGTGTCAGTATTCGTGGACTGGATAGCGGCTATACGCTGATTCTGGTTGACGGTAAACGTGTAAATTCCCGCAATGCGGTGTTTCGCCATAACGATTATGACTTAAGCTGGGTTCCGGTTAATGCGATTGAACGCATTGAAGTGGTTCGTGGGCCAATGTCTTCACTGTACGGCTCTGATGCCTTGGGCGGTGTCGTTAATATCATTACTAAGAAGGTGAAAAAGAGTTGGACCGGTTCGGTCAGTGTTGATAGCACTATTCAGGAAAACCGAGATAAACGCGACAGTTTTAACACCAGTCTTTATGCCAGTGGGCCTTTGATTGACGATCTGCTATCGGTGAAGACCTATGGTAATTTTGCCCACCGGGATAAGGATAAGCCGAATAAGTCGGCAACCAGCGCCACTGGAATAACCGGGGCTATTGAAGGCTATAACAGCCGTGATGGTAATGTTGAATTCTCTGTCACACCCAATGACGACCATGAATTTCTGATGAACTACGGCTTTGACCGTCAGGACAGAGAGTCGAATTCACTGGATAAAACGCGTCTTGAGCGTCAAAACTATGGCCTTTCACATAATGGCCGCTGGGGATTTGCCAGTTCAGAATTGCGCTTTTATGGCGAGAAGATTGATAACTACACTACGCAAAAGCTGACATCGGAAAGCAACTCACTGGATGGTAAATTTATTCTGCCGATTGACGCTATTAATCAAACCATGACCTTTGGCGGTGAACTACGTCGCGATGAGTTAAAGGATCCAGTGAACCTGCAGGGAAGTGGCTCCACCTCTACCAAACAGCATGCACTGTTTCTGGAAGATGAATGGCGTATTTTTGATAATCTGGCACTAACGGCAGGAACCCGGGTCGATGACCATGAAGATTATGGTGACCACTGGAGCCCAAGAACCTATCTGGTATATAACGCAACCAATACAGTCACCTTAAAGGGTGGTTGGGCGAAAGCGTTCAAAGCACCTTCACTGTTACAGCTAAGTCCGGACTGGCAGTCTAACTCTTGTAGAGGGTCATGTATTATTTCTGGAACGCCAGACCTGAAACCAGAAACCAGTGAGAACTATGAACTTGGTGTGTATTATGCCGGAGATGACGGCATTCTGGATGGGGTGAGCGGCAGCGTTACGGTATTTGAAAATAATATTGAAGATATGATTAACATATCACGTACTGCTAATAAGGCGGATGCGGTCAATTATCCTAACTTTATTGGTCTTGACCCGACAACGGGCAAACCGATGTTTGCTTACTATAACGTAAATAAAGCGCGGGTTCGTGGAGTTGAAACCGAGGTGGCCGTTCCAATTAATGACGTCTGGAAAGTACGGTTAAATTACACCTATAACGATGCTCGCGACTTAAGCAACGGCGGCAATAAGCCACTGAAGGAGCGTCCATTCCATACCGCAAACGGTACGCTGGACTGGAAACCAACCGATGACTGGTCTTTCTATGCTTCAGCTAACTACACGGGTAAGCAACGTTCCATTACGCCAGCGGTATCTACTCCTGGGGGGTATGTGGTTTGGAACACCGGGGGAGCATATCAGGTAACGAAAAACCTGAAATTACGCGCCGGAATATTAAACCTGTTAGACAAAGAACTGGATAGGGATATTTACAGCTATAACGAAGAAGGTCGCCGTTATTTTGTGGCTGCGGATTATTCATTCTGATGTTATTGCTTAACTGAGTATTCAAATACCGAAGACTCAGAATTTTTCGACCGGGCAGGGGTAATATGAGTAATTGCTATTTACGGTGGAAATATTCTTTGAAGAGAAGGTAGAAATAATAAGGGCTATGAAATTTCATAGCCCTTATTTTTACACTGGAAAAGTTACTTAACCGACATTCCCGGTTGAGCGCCGCTATCCGGTGTTAACAGGAAGATATCGTTACCGCCAGGGCCTGCTGCCATGACCATGCCTTCTGACACGCCAAAACGCATCTTTCTTGGTGCCAGATTAGCCACCATCACCGTCAGACGGCCTTCAAGGGCTTTCGGGTCTGGATAGGCACTCTTGATACCAGAGAATACCTGGCGAATTTCACCGCCTAGGTCCAGAGTCAGGCGTAGCAGTTTGTCTGAACCTTCCACTTCTTCGGCCTGCTTGATTAACGCCACGCGCAAATCAACTTTAGCAAAATCATCAAAAGTAATGGTTTCAGCAATCGGCTCACGGACCTGTCGCTGCTGCTTTTGGCGCACCAGACTGCATAGCCTGTAGATCGGCTTTGGATGATTCAACCATCGCATCAACCTTATCACTATCAATGCGGTTAAATAGCGCTTTGAATCCGTTAACTTTATGACCTGATAACGGTTGTTCAATCTCATCCCAATGCAGTTCTTTATTCAGGAACGCTTCTGCACGTTCAGTCAGTGATGGCAGAACTGGTTTCAGATAGGTCATCAATACGCGGAACATATTGATACCCATCGAGCAAATTAGTTGCAGATCTTCATCCCGGCCTTCTTCTTTCGCTACTACCCATGGTGCCTGTTCATCAACGTAACGGTTAGCAATATCGGCCAGAGCCATAATTTCGCGAATCGCTTTGTTGAATTCACGCTGGTCATAGTATTCAGCAATGGTTTTTGCCGACTGGATAAAGGTTTTGTATAGCTCAGGATCGGCCAGTTTTGTGGATAATTGACCATCAAAACGTTTATTGATAAATCCGGCATTACGGGAGGCCAGATTAACCACTTTATTCACGATATCGGCATTAACGCGCTGTACAAAGTCTTCCAGATTGAGATCGATATCATCAATACGGGAAGAGAGCTTCGCCGCGTAGTAATAACGCAGACAGTCTGGATCCAGATGCTTCAGATAGGTACTTGCCTGAATAAAGGTACCGCGCGATTTAGACATCTTAGCGCCGTTAACCGTGACATAGCCATGTACAAACAGATTGCTTGGCTTACGGAACTGGCTGCCTTCCAGCATGGCTGGCCAGAACAGACTGTGGAAGTAGACAATATCTTTGCCGATAAAGTGATAAAGCTCGGCATCGGAACCTTCACGCCAGTATTCATCAAAACTTAAATCATCACGCTTGTTGCACAGGTTTTTAAATGAGCCCATGTAACCAATTGGCGCATCCAGCCAGACATAGAAGTATTTGCCCGGCGCATCCGGAATTTCAAAACCGAAGTAAGGGGCGTCGCGGGTGATATCCCACTGTTGCAGACCGGTATCAAACCACTCCTGCATTTTGTTCGCCACTTGTTCCTGCAAGGCACCTGAGCGAGTCCAGGCCTGCAGCATTTCCTGAAACGCAGGCAGATCAAAGAAGAAGTGCTCGGTTTCACGCATTTCTGGTGTTGCACCTGAAACGACAGAGCGCGGATTAATCAGCTCTGTAGGGCTGTAAGTGGCACCACAAACTTCACAGTTGTCACCGTATTGGTCTGGCGCTTTACATCTGGGGCAGGTGCCTTTTACAAATCGGTCCGGCAGGAACATTGATTTCTCAGGATCGTACAGCTGAGAAATGGTACGGTTTTTAATAAAACCGTTAGATTTTAACCGACCATAGATAAGCTCGGATAACTCACGGTTCTCTTCACTGTGTGTGGAGTGATAGTTATCGTAACTAATAGAGAAGCCTGCGAAATCCTTCTGGTGTTCAAGGCTCATCTCATCAATCATGCTCTCAGGGGTAACACCAAGTTGCTGAGCTTTCAGCATAATAGGTGTGCCGTGGGCATCATCAGCACAGATAAAGTTAACCTGGTGTCCACGCATTCGCTGATAACGGACCCAAATGTCTGCCTGAATATGCTCGAGAATATGACCGAGATGAATTGAACCGTTTGCGTATGGTAGCGCACAGGTCACCAGTATTTTTTTCGCGACTTGAGCCATAGTTAGTGTCTTATCTTTGTTAAGTGGAATGAATGGGAACCATTGATGTTAACTGATTGAATCACACACGGCTAGGTGCTATTTCCTTCTGATGACGATAATTTTTGATTGAGTGCAGGCATTGCTTCTTTTTTATGGATGAAACACTTTGTTGGAGGGGGAATAACTGCTGAACAAGGTTACGTGTTTTTATTCGTCATCTGTTATGCTAATAGGCAGTATGAGTCGCCATGCATGTATAGTCATGTTTGTCGTAAAACTAGCTGATAATAAAGAGGAGTAGGGATGAACCAACAATCCCAAGGGTCAGTGACGCCAGAAGCATTAAACCAACAGGTTACAGAGCTGCTCGCTACGTTCACCCATCCAACACTAAAGAAAAATTTGAGCCAGCTTAAAGCTCTTCATCACTGCGCAATGTTAGATAACGTATTACATATCGAACTGCACATGCCGTTTGCCTGGAAAACCGGGTTTGAAGCGTTAAAAGCAGAAAAAAGTGCTGAGCTGATTAAAGCCACTGGTGCCGCTTCGGTTGAATGGCGCCTGCATAATAACGTTGTCACTCTAAAACGTGCTAACGATCAGGCGGGAGTGAAAGGCGTAAAAAATATTATTGCTGTGAGTTCCGGTAAAGGTGGCGTGGGAAAATCCAGTACCGCGGTAAACTTGGCGCTGGCGCTGGCAGCCGAAGGTGTCAAAGTGGGCATTCTTGATGCTGACATTTATGGTCCTTCAATTCCAACCATGTTAGGTACGGCCAATGAGCGTCCAACCTCGCCGGACGGCGAGCATATGGCTCCTATTATGGCCCATGGTTTGGCAACTAACTCCATTGGTTATTTGGTGGAAGATGGGAATGCCATGGTATGGCGTGGGCCAATGGCCAGCAAAGCGTTGTTACAGCTGCTGCAGGATACCTTATGGCCTGATTTGGACTATCTGATCATTGATATGCCGCCGGGAACCGGTGATATTCAACTGACTCTGTCGCAGAACATTCCGGTGACGGGAGCGGTTATCGTTACTACTCCGCAGGATGTTGCATTAGTCGATGCGATGAAAGGGCTGGTGATGTTTGAGAAGGTTCACGTTCCGGTGTTGGGTATCGTTGAAAATATGAGCATTCATATTTGCAGCAATTGTGGTCATCAGGAAGCTATTTTCGGCACCGGTGGCGCAGAGAAGCTGATTGCTAAACACGGTAGTCAACTGTTAGGCCAATTACCGCTGCATATCACTATTCGTGAAGATCTGGATCGCGGTCAACCAACAGTGATTTCAAATCCGGACAGTGAATTTAGTGAACTGTATCGCCAGGTTGCGGCTAAGATTGCTGCGGAACTCTACTGGCAGGGACATACCATTCCATCTGAAATTAATATCAGAACCATGCTGTAATTTACCGCTTGTTTGAGATATCCCGGTGTTTGTTTTGGTGCCGGGATATTTCTGTCAAAATATTTTCTGTTTTTATCTCCACTTCATTTATGACGCCAGAGACGACATATTGCCGTTTTCGCTGGATAATAAAGCACCTGTTAGCGGAGTCCCGCTATTATTAAAGGGATACTCTGGCAAACTGATGATAATATATCGAGATTATTGGTTTTAATTATTTGAAATCATAGCAAGTACTGACGCGAAGCCACTAAAGCACAGGAGAGTTACCGCCATGAGATTATGCGATCGGGATATTGAAGCCTACCTTGATAGCGGCAAGCTTAAAATAACGCCCCGTCCGCCTGTTGAGCGAATTAATGGTGCAACCGTTGATGTTCGTTTAGGTAATCAGTTTCGCGTATTTCTTGGGCATACCGCCGCCTATATCGATCTGAGCGGGCCAAAAGAAGAAGTCTCGGCAGCTCTTGAGAAGGTAATGAGCGATGAAATCAATCTGACAGAGGATGAGCCTTTTTTTCTGCATCCGGGCGAGTTAGCTTTGGCCGTTACGCTGGAATCAGTATCGATTCCTGATGATATTGTCGGCTGGTTGGATGGGCGTTCTTCACTGGCGCGTTTAGGGTTGATGGTTCATGTTACCGCTCATCGAATCGATCCCGGTTGGCAGGGCAAGATTGTGCTGGAGTTTTATAATTCAGGTAAATTACCGTTAGCGTTGCGTCCGGGTATGGTAATCGGCGCATTGAGTTTTGAACCGTTGAGTGGGCCAGCCGCCCGGCCTTATCATCGTCGTGAAGATGCAAAATATAAAGGGCAGCAGGGCGCCGTAGCCAGCCGCATTGATAAAGACTAACTTATTAATTTGATGGATTAAATGTGCTAACCGTTGGGGACAGTATTCCATGAGACGATTCTTAACCACATTGGCGATTATTCTGGTAGTCGTTGTTGCCGGAATGACAGCGCTGATTTTATTGATTAATCCGAATGATTTTCGTGATTACATGGTGAAAAACGTCGAGGATAAAACCGGCTATCAGCTAAAAATTGAAGGGGACCTGCGTTGGCACGTTTGGCCTCAGTTAAGTATTCTGGCCGGACAGATGAGCCTGACAGCACCCGGTGCTTCTAAACCGATAATTGGTGCTGAGAATATGCGTTTGGATGTTGAGCTGTTCCCCCTGTTATCTCACCAGTTAATTGTTAAAAACGTGGTGTTAAAAGGCGGCGTTATTCAGCTAATTCCGGAAACGCAAAGCCAAAAATCACAGGATGCACCGATTGCTCCGGCAGGTACTCACGCGCCTAAGTCTCCGGCTGAATCAACAGCATCAGACTGGTCCCTTGAGTTAAGTAAGGTAAGAATTGCAGATAGCCTGTTAGTCTGGCAGCGTAGTGAAAACGATATTATCAATGTTCGGGATATTAATCTGACGCTTACCCGCACCGATACCCGTAAAGCAGATGTTACTGCCAAGGCGCGCATTAATCGCGACCAGCGAGAATTAAGTTTTTCACTGGATGGTGGACTCAATCTGAATCACTTTCCACAAGGGTTAGAACTGGCAGTTAATAGCCTTGATTATCAGTTGCAGGGAGCTGATATTCCAGTGGAAGGCATTCAGGGTAATGGTAGCTTTAATCTGTCTTATCTTAGTTCACCACCGGGCATGAAAATATCCCCGCTGGCGTTAACCTTTAACGGGAACCATGTAACCGCCGATATTTCTGCGACACTGGATGACACCCCGGTTTACACGCTGGCAGTGAAAGCAGATTCGCTGAATTTGGATCAGCTTTTTCCTCAGGCGGTAACTAAAGATAATAATGAAGAGGGAGCAATAGCCAGTGCCAAAGAAACGCCTGCGCCCGTGACGTCTTCTGCCAATGGATTAAGCATTCAGCCTGATTTAAGCTTTTTAAAGACCTTTAATGCTCAGTTGGATCTTGAGGTTAATAATCTGGTTTATCACGGTGTTCCAGCCAGCTCGGTTGTGATGAAGGGAAGCAATCAACAAGGTAAAGCAGTGATTGATTCTTTGCAGGCGGTTATTGCTGGTGGTTCTGTTAAAGCGACAGGAACCGTAGATGCAACCTCTGCGGTTCCCCAGATTACTGTTAAACCCACGATGCAGAACGTAGCGTTGGGGGATTTGCTGAAAACGCTGAATTATCCTCAAACCTTAACCGGAACAGTAACGGCTCAGGGTACTTTCAATAGCATAAATAGTAATTTCAATGATTTTGAAAAAGGCTGGCAAGGATATGCACATATCAATATCAATCAGGCCCGACTGCACGGGCTCAATATCCAACAGCTGATTCAGCAAGCGGCTTCCCGTAGCAACAGTGATGTGAAGGGAATGGAACATTATGAACGCTATACGGAAGTGAAAAATCTGGTGGTTGATACCGTTTTCAATCAGGGGCAACTGAAAGTGACCCGAATGAATGGCGCATCAGAGCTATTGACGGTAGCGGGAACCGGTGTATTGAACCTGCCTGCTAAATCCTGCGATATGAGATTAAATATCAAGGTAACGCAAGGCTGGCAGGGCAAGTCTGATATTGTCTCATTGCTGCAAAAGAGTGTGATTCCTTTACGCATTTATGGACCGTGGAACAAGCTGAACTATCAGTTGAACGTAGAACAAATTCTGAAAGACCAGCTGAAAGGGGAAGTGGGTAAAGCGATCGACAAGTGGCTGGATAAGAATAAAGACAAGCAAGAGAGCAAAGACATTCAGAAGCTGTTAGAAAAACTAAGATAACGATAAAAAAAGAAGGCGCATTATGCGCCTTCTTCATTTGTTCAGAGTAGGGTGTTTGTTAAGCGTTACTCATCTTCCAGTTCTGGTTCTGCCAGTGAAGTAATTCGAACCTTCAGAATACGGTGGCTGTTAACTTCCAACGGTTCATAAAGCCATTCACCAATTCTCACCTGTTCGCCCACGCCCGGGATATGCTGGGTATGTTCCATCAACAAACCGGCTAAAGTGTGATATTCGCGCTTCTCTTCAATTTCAATTGGAATATAAACCACCAGATCGTCCAGCGGCATATAGCCGTTGGCAATCCAGCTGCCATCAGCCTCATGTTGAATATCATGGCGAGCATCGATATTTTCACCATCAACAGGCAGATTACCGGCGATGGTTTCCATAACATCGGTCAGAGTAACAATACCTTCCACTGAACCAAATTCATCGACCACAAAAGCAAAGTGTGTTTTAGCTTTACGGAATTGTTCCAGCGCCATGAGTAAGGATACGGTTTCCGGGAATATCAACGGTTGTTTAATCAGCGAGCGGATATTTAAGTCCGGATGTTCTAAATGATGCTTTAGCAAATCATTAACGTGCACCACACCTAACGGTTCATCAACGGAACCATCTTCCGTTACCACCATTCGCGTATGCTGGTTTTTGTGTAGCAGCTGGCGAATGGTCTCTTCCGGCTCACTTAAATCCAGATTTTCAATATCATGACGAGAAGTCATGATACTGCCAACAGAGCGCTGAGCCATGCCTAATACACGTTCGATCATGCGACGTTCTTGTTGGTTAAACAGCCCGTCATCTTCTTTCGTATCGGCAATCAGATTTGCACTATAGTTATCCAGCTCGGCATCTTCGTGTTTTCCACTCAGCATACGCAGAACAGCTTCTGCAGTGCGCTGGCGTAGTGGACGGCTGGACGACAGATATTTACGGCGGTTGGCTATTGATAGTTGGTTAAATACTTCAATCAGAATAGAGAAACCAATCGCGGCGTACAGATAACCTTTCGGAATATGGAAGCCAAATCCGTCTGCTACCAGGCTGAAACCAATCATCAGCAGGAAGCTAAGACACAAAATAACGATGGTTGGATGTGCGTTTACAAAGCGTGTTAGTGGCTTACTGGCCAGTAACATCAGACCCATGGCGATACAGACGGCAATCATCATAACGGCCAGATGATCGACCATACCAACCGCGGTAATCACTGAGTCTAATGAGAATACGGCATCCAATACCACTATTTGCGCAACAACCGCCCAGAATTTGGCACCTTTTTGCTGGGTTTGATCGTCGTGGTCTTTCCCCTCTAACTGCTCATTCAATTCCATGGTTGCTTTAAACAGCAGGAACAGACCACCGATCAACATGATCAGGTCACGTCCACTAAAAGGATGTTCAAGCAGGTGGAAAAGCGGCGCGGTTAGCGTAGCAAGCCAGGAGATACTGGCAAGTAATCCCAGGCGCATCACTAATGCCAGAACCAAACCGACAACGCGTGCGCGGTCTCGTTGATGTTTAGGGAGCTTGTCAGCCAGAATGGCTATGAAGACGAGGTTATCAATACCCAGAACGATTTCGAGCACAACCAACGTTGCGAGGCCGGCCCAAATTGTTGGATCAGCGATCCATTCCATAAGTCAGGTGGTTACCTTCAGGTTACACAGCACATGCTGCTCGAATAATTGTATGGTGTAAACGCGATGACGACAATAATTTATGTCATTGTAAATCATAGCAGAAGTTAAAAAGTCTATTAATGTGGGACATTTTTCCTGTTTTTCGATAATAATCACTGGGTTTTATCACGCATAAATCACCATGAATTCATGGTAAAACCTGTACTAAAGCCAAACACTAACAGTAATAAGTTTAACGCCAGCAATTTCTGCAATAGCAATTTCTGTCGTACCAATTGCAACTTTGCTGGGGTATCATAATTGTTATGAATAAGTTGTTCACTTGTTGTTATTTTAACGGGTGGATTTGTCCGGTCAGCCAGGAGTTTTTATGTCTAAACAACAAATTGGTGTCGTTGGAATGGCGGTTATGGGCCGCAATTTGGCGTTGAATATTGAAAGTCGCGGTTATTCCGTTTCTATTTTTAACCGTTCCGGCGATAAAACCGATGAGGTTATTGCTGAGAATCCGGGTAAAAAACTGGTTCCTTGTTATAGCGTAGAAGAGTTTGTTAACTCGTTAGAAACCCCTCGTCGTATCTTATTAATGGTAAAAGCCGGTGAAGCAACGGATAAAACCATTGAATCGCTGAAGCCATATCTGGCTAAAGGCGACATATTGATTGATGGTGGTAACACCTACTACAAAGATACCATCCGTCGTAATAAAGAGTTATCCGCAGAAGGTTTCAACTTTATTGGTACCGGTGTGTCCGGTGGTGAAGAAGGGGCATTGAAAGGCCCTTCAATTATGCCTGGTGGGCAAAAAGAAGCCTATGAGTTGGTCGCGCCAATTCTGGAAAAAATCGCGGCCAGAGCCAACGGTGAGCCTTGTATCACTTATATCGGTTCAGACGGTGCCGGTCACTATGTCAAAATGGTGCATAACGGTATCGAATACGGCGATATGCAACTGATTGCAGAAGCTTATTCGCTGCTGAAGCAAGCGGTTGGCTTGTCTAATGCTGAACTGGCAGAAACCTTTACCGAATGGAATAAAGGCGAACTGGACAGCTATCTGGTAGAAATTACGGCTGATATCTTCCGTAAAAAAGATGAAGACGGTAACTATCTGGTAGACGTTATTCTGGACGAAGCAGCACAAAAAGGTACCGGTAAATGGACCAGCCAGAGCTCGCTGGATCTTGGCGTTCCATTATCGCTGATTACCGAGTCGGTATTTGCCCGTTTCCTTTCGGCGTTAAAAGACGAACGTGTTGCAGCTTCTAAAGTATTAACCGGTCCAAAAGCTCAGGCGTTTAGCGGTGATAAAGCAGAGTTTGTTGAGAAGGTTCGTCGTGCACTTTATCTGGGTAAAATCGTTTCTTATGCTCAAGGTTTCGCTCAACTGAAATCAGCTTCTGATGAATATAACTGGGATCTGAATTACGGTGAAATCGCTAAGATTTTCCGTGCCGGTTGTATTATTCGTGCTCAATTCCTGCAGAAAATCACGGATGCCTATGCTGAGAATGGTCAAATTGCCAACCTGCTGCTGGCCAGTTACTTCAAGAAAACAGCCGATGAATATCAACAGTCGCTGCGTGATGTCGTAGCCTATGCGGTACAGCATGGTATTCCAACGCCAACCCTGTCAGCGGCTATTGCTTACTATGATAGCTACCGTGCGGCAGTATTGCCTGCTAACCTGATTCAGGCGCAGCGTGACTACTTTGGTGCGCATACTTACAAGCGTACTGATAAAGAGGGTGTGTTCCATACCGAATGGATGGAATAATTGCTTCTTCAGTGAAATAAAAAAATCCGGCCTGGTCCGGATTTTTTATTGATACTCAATAATACAGAAAACTATCTTTTCAGTAGCAGATCGCGCTCGACTTACGTACTATCGTAGGCAGCTTTTATGATTCAAAACTGTTTATTTATTAAGTAAGGGTACTATGATGGAAAACGCTAAACCTTCATTTCAAAATGTGCTGGAATATGTACGCCTGTCTCGCCGTAAAAACAAACTGAAGCGTGAAATTGTGGATAATGAGAAGAAGATCCGTGACAACCAGAAACGCGTACTGCTACTGGAAAACCTGGGCGAGTATATCAAGCCAGGTATGAGTATTGAGGATATCCAGGCCATTATCGCTAATATGAAGAGCGATTATGAAGAGCGTGTGGATGAGTACATTATTAAAAATGCAGAATTGTCTAAAGAACGTCGTGATATTTCACAGAAAATGAAAGCGAAATCAGACGTTAAATAAAAGTTTATATCAGCCGATTATCAAAGCGAGATATAATTATTATTCGGATAAGCCCTCGAAATATTGAGGGTTTATTTTTAATGAAATCAATGAGTAAGATTAAAGTCTATTTTTTATCGGATATTTTTGATATATTATTTCTGATAAACCATCCTTAATAGAACTTATTTCTTACTAATAATAGTTTCTATTCCTCTGATTAAATAAATCAATTTTTAATTTTATGAATATATTCTCTATTGTTATCACTCTAATTTTAATTTGCTGTAAGTGAAAGTGGCTAATAATTTATTTAACGAATAAATATAATGAATCAAGCTAAAACAAATAATTCCATAATGATATTATTAATTTGATTAATTATAGTAATCAAATTAGTTACCTATTAAGCTAAATGTATAATTAAATGTACTTTAAGGGAATATAAATGCGTGAATTAAGCAGTAGTGAAATGGATGCAGTGAACGGTGGATGGGCGGCAAATTTTAGTGATGTGGTGGAAGGTGCTCTATGTGGTTTTGGTCAGGGTAGCCTGATTGGTTTTGTTGGTGGAGCCAAAGTAGGCGGTGAGATTAGCGGTATTTTAGGGCTTGGCCTTATCAGCTCATTAGGGGGAGCAATTATGGGAGGACTCATTGGTTCTTTTGCATTTCTCGGTGGAATGGTTTTAGGTAAGGATGAAATTAACGAACTGGCGAAAGAATATCGCGACGCTTACACGAGCTATTAATATTTGAGTTTTTAATTTGTATTTAACAGAGAGCATTGCTCTCTGTTTTTTTAATAAAAAAGCCATCTTTATAAGAGATGGCTTTAATATTTAACAGGGTAGAATAATATTAGTTGTTACGAATATACTCATCCATATCACTTTTCAGGTTATCAGATTTGGTTCCGAAGATAGCCTGAATACCTGAACCAGCAACCACCACACCGGCAGCGCCTAAACTTTTCAGCTTATCCTGATCTACTTGTGCAACATCTGCTACGCCAACGCGTAGTCGAGTAATACAAGCATCCAGATTAGTGATGTTACCTTTACCACCGAATGCGGCAACCAGTTCACGAGCCATATCGGTACTACTACCGCTGGCAGTTTCTACTGCAGAATCATCTTCACGGCCTGGCGTTTTCAGGTTCAGCTTGACGATAGCAAAGCGGAAAACCACATAGTAGAACAGGGCGTATAGAGGACCAAGGATAAAGAACATCCAGCCTTTGGTAGACAGGTGATAGAACAGAGTGAAGTCGATAGCACCGTGAGAGAAGGTCATACCGTGCTTAACGCCCAACAGGATAGTAATGACATAAGCTAAACCTGCTAATACCGCATGGATAACATACAGAACCGGAGCAACGAACAGGAAAGCAAACTCGATTGGTTCAGTAATACCAGTCAGGAATGAAGTCAGGGCTGCTGAAACCATGATCCCGCCCACTTTAGCGCGGTTCTCTGGTTTAGCCGTATGCCACATAGCTATTGCCGCTGCAGGTAAGCCCCACATTTTGAACAGATAACCACCGGCCATATTACCCGCAGTTTTATCACCTAAAAGGTAGCGTTGGATTTCACCCGTGATCCAGCGACCATTTTCAGCTTTACAGGCAGCTTCGCTGGCGATTGTTGTTACAATCTTACTATCAATAACGCAAGCCTGGCCTGCTTCATAGAAGAAAGGAACGTTCCAGATATGGTGTAAACCAAATGGAATTAATGAACGTTCAACTACGCCATAAATACCGAAGGCTAAAGCAGGGTTTTGGTAAGCGGCCCACTGAGAGAATGAACTGATGGCATTTCCAATTGGAGGCCAAATAAAGGAAAGCACAATACCCAGAGCAATACAGATGAAGCCAGTAATGATAGGGACAAAGCGCTTACCGGCAAAGAAACCTAAATAATCAGGTAACTGGATACGGTAGAAGCGATTAAACAGATAACCGGCCAGGCCACCAACTAAAATACCGCCCAGTACACCGGTATCAATTTTGGCAACGCCCAAAACTTCAGCCATTACGTTTAACGTTGCAGCCATAATGCCATATCCGACGATAGACGCCAGACCAGCAACACCGTCGTTATTGGTAAAACCAAGCGCTACACCGACAGCAAATAGTAGAGGCATCTGTTCAAAGATAGAGCCACCAGCCTGCTGCATTACTTTAGAAACAATAGTTGGTAACCAGCTAAAGTCAGCGGCACCTACACCGAGTAAAATACCGGCAATAGGTAACACTGATACTGGTAACATCAGTGCTTTACCGACTTTTTGCAAATTTGCAAAGAGATTTTTAAACATGGAAAGTGCTCCAGGATAACGTCTGTTTTAGTCAGGACGGTTTAAGAACAATGAGTCTGAATTTCAGGTCAGGGTATTTATTTCATAGCGTAAAATAAATACCTGGGACATAAGGTGATAGTTGTCACAATTTCTTAAAATTGTGTAAATATCGAACATAACTCAGTCACTATAAGCTATTTGGTTATTTTTCTAACCCTATAAAATCTATATAAAAATGAGATTAATGTGTCATAAATAGAGTATGAATAAGTATAGTCGCTGTAAATTTACTCGTTAAAAAAACGGGGGGAAAATAATCTTTTTTTGACTAAAAAGGGAATGGAAAAATTGCATCGTATTTAAGAGTTGCTAGCTGGCTGATTTTGTTATGAAAAAAAGATAATTTCATATGTATAAAAAAACAGTATTGACAAGCTTTTATAAAGGGTTAGATTGGTCTGTAACGCAGGCGCAATCAACCTTTCAGGTGATTTTGTAACGCTGGCGTTTGGTCTAAAAAACGCGATAAGGGCCTCGTAGTTAACGCATGTTAATGAGAAGAAGCCGCGATTTGGGTATCAATAATTGTCATTGCGGCAGAAGTCGGGTCACGAAGTTTAAAGTATCATCGCGTGCCGGGAACGAAAGGGCGCGTGACAGTTTCAGACTGATGATGAATTGAGAACCTGTTGCGTAGGTGGTGTACTGAGTTAGTTGAACCCAAGAAAACAAACTAACTTAATAGTTTAAATGTGCAGAAAATTATAGTGTTTCGGTCAATAAATCGGAGGGATTTTTAGCTATAAATACTTAATTTTTCTCTTATGTAAAACGTGTACATCTAGTTTTTAGTAGTAACGATCTGTTGAAGTATTAATGTTTAACTCACAATTTGTTTTACCCTAAAGCCCTGGCTAACTTTGGTCAGGGCTTTTTCATATCATAAATTCAAATAATGTTAATAAAATCATGTCATTATCCGTTGTTGGCAGTAGCTAATGTAATCTGTGCCGATCATTTTTTGATTGATATCATTAAGCATATCAATGAAACAGGCTAATTTAATTTTATTATTTAAAACAAAGTGGTGGTTTTTATGGCTTACCTGATATTGACGTTAGCGGCTATTTTTTGGGGAGGAAACTATGTCGTAGGTCACTTTCTGGTAAAAAATGCCGATCCGATCATTCTTTCTGAAGCCCGGTGGGCCATCACCGGGATATTACTGATGAGTCTTTATTGGCATCAAGTAAAAGCAAACAAGACAAAAATTAAAAACGCTATTTTTGTTATCCTGTTTCTGGCCATCTTTGGACAAGTGCTGTTTCCTTTAACTCTCTATATAGGTTTGCAATACACTTCTTCATTGAATGCGGCGATTTATATGTCCGCAACGCCATGTATGGTGTTACTTATTAATAAATTGATTTTCAAAGATAATATTACGCTAAATAATGTGATAGGGGTGTTGTTGAGCCTGATTGGAGTTGTCTATCTCATTTTAGAAGGGGAGGTGACAAATATTGAAGCTTTCCACGTGATGAACGTTGGTGATTTATGGGCTATGGGATCGGCACTAAGCTGGGCATTTTATTGTTCATTTCTGCGATTAAAAGATAAATCTATCTCTGGCAATGTTTTCGTTGCCGTAAGCTCTTCTCTTGGTGCAATAATACTCATTCCGGTGATGATGTTTTATATGGTATTCAATAACGTTGAGTTTGATGCTCAACATTACGTCAATATGAGTTTTATTGTGGGATTGCTGTATTTGGTTATTTTTCCGTCGTGGTTGGCCTATGTGTTCTGGAATAAAGGAATACAGGAGATCGGTGCAACTCGTGGAGAGGTCTATACCCATATCATCCCACTTTCTGGAGGGATATTAGCCATCCTGTTCCAGAATGTTCAACTGGAGTGGTTCCATGTTATGAGTGCGATGTTTATTGTACCTGGTATCTATCTGTGTTCTAAAAAAGTCAGGAAGAACTGATAGTTTTTGATATGACTAACGCTGTTATTTTTAATATTACTTAACTGTAGACAAAATGAAATATGAAATTTCTATTATACTCTTTGTTTTCTAAGGCTATTTTTCTGGTTTTTTCTTATTAAGTAGTGGCTGATACACGCTTTTGGTATTAAATTTATTTAATATCTCAATCCTATTTTATGTTGTTTTTTTGTTCTTTTAAAATAAAAATTAAGTAATTTACAACGCTTATGTGGAAATTTATATTTTTCATATTACTATCTATTTTTTTTAAGATCTGACTTACCATTTCCTTGTGGTGGTTAATGTTATTCTCTTCTGTTTTATTTTAACTTATTGTTGTTCAATTAATTAATAACTATTAATCGATTTTTTTGGTTTCATTTTTTATATAAATGTATTTTATTTTTAATGCGATATGGTTTTGTATTTTGTTTGTTTTATTCTTAATTTATTAAGTAATTTTTTATTTTTATTAATGTGTTAAATCTTAAATTAAATTAATTCCATTCAAAACAATCGGATGTAATTATTGTTAATTATCTGTTTAAATTCTTATGAACATGTCACGGGTATTGAGTTCCAAATTTTATATAGTATATTTCAACTGTCTTGAATTGATTGGTTGGTGAGTTTTTAAAACGCATTAGACTTTTTATTTTAATGGCGTCAAATATTAATATTCGAATAAAAATTGATTTTAGGCGGTTGGTTTTATACTAACCGACGGAACTCAATTATCTTAAGCGAATAAACAGGGAATGACATGGGGTCATGTCATAAATAGAAATGCATAAAATGGTTTACCATTTAATATGTAAAGGAAAATAGTATGAAAAAATATGTTATTTTTTCCACCGCTTTAGCTTGCACAGCTTTAAGTCCAATTGTTTTTGCTGAAGATGGTAAAGTCAATTTTAAAGGTACAATTTTGGAGTCAGCTTGTACTGTTGAAAGTAGCAGCCAGAATTTGGATGTTAATTTAGGTCGAGTTTCTAAAACTGTGTTTACTGCAGCAGGTGATACATCTTCGCCAATGCCATTTAGCTTGAAGTTAGAAAACTGCCCTACAGATGTTCTGACATCAGGTGTTGCTGTCCGTTTTGAAGGAACAACCGTATCTGGAAAAACCGATATTCTGGATATTACCGGTGGCGCTGCTGGTGTAGGTGTTCAAATTAAAGATAAAGCAGGTCAAAAAATTGTGTTAGGTTCTGAGTCTACAACTTACACCCCTCTTGTAGCTGGAGATAATACACTGGATTTTACTGCTTATTATGTATCAACCAGCACAACAGTTACGGCTGGTGCTGCTAATGCAGTAGCAAACTTCACCATTATTTATCCTTAATAATCAGATAAAACATTTCATAACTTAGTTAATAAATGAAAGTAAGGTCAGGAGAGTAATGCTCCTGACCCATCTTTACATCATTATTATTCAGGAATAATAAATGAAAAAAAGTATAAAACTATTAATAGCGACCTTGTTGATATCACTGAGTGGTATGGCTTATTCCGGCGTGATTATTGGTGGGACTCGTCTTATTTATGATGGCGGAAAAAAAGAATCCACAATTAATATCAGTAATCCTGATAATTCGGCTTATTTAATACAATCCTGGGTTGATAATCAGGACGGTGTAACAGAAAAAGCCCCCTTTGTTGTTACTCCACCATTATTTCGTTTAAATGGTGGTGGGCAAGAGAATGTATTACGCATTGTTAGAGCGGGTGGTGATTTACCACAAGATAAGGAATCCTTATTTTGGCTAAATATTAAATCAATTCCCTCTGCCGATAAAAAAGAGAATTCATTACAAATTGCAGTGAAAACGCGAATTAAATTATTTTATCGCCCCAAAGAATTAAGTGGAACTCTGGAAGAGGCTGCTCAGGAATTGAAATGGCAGCGCGACGGTAATGGTTTTAGCGTCACCAATAACTCTCCTTATTATATAACTTTTTTCACTATAAAGATTAATGGTTCCACCATTCCTGATTCTACGATGGTTGCTCCCCATTCCAGTACAAGTTTTAAATCATTAGCAAAAAATTCAAGTGGAAAGCTGAGTTGGCAAATCATCAATGACTATGGTGGTGTCAGTAAAACCTATACCGGAAACCTCTAAACGAATGGATTGATATCCATATATTGCCAGAAATTAAAGTTGGCGGGGTAAAAGTCATGTCTGAACAATGGAGTAATGTGTAATGAAAAGGATAATTAATAGACGCTCTAAAGTTATTGGTTCTTGCGGTTTCAGGCTGACATTACTTGCTTTTCATCTTGCCTTGTTGCTGGGAAATATTCATCAGGTTTGTGCTGAAGAGTATTTTAATCCGGCTTTATTATCTTTGGATAAGCAAGAACTAGCGGGTACCGATCTCAGCGTTTTTGAACAGGATGGTCCACAGGCGCCAGGTCAATATCGGGTTGATCTCTATCTTAATAATGAGATGGTGGAATCATTAGAGATTGATTTTCAGTTACAGAAAGATCAAGACGGAAAACAAACTCTGTTACCTTGCCTGAGTACCGGAATGCTTGAAGGATTGGGGGTCAAATCTGGACTGATTCCATCCACTAAAGATGACACTCAATGTGTCAATTTGACCCAAATAATTCCTTTGGCATCAACTGATTTTAATTTCAGTCAACAGCGCTTAAATTTAAGCATTCCTCAGGCTGGACTGAACGCTCAGGCACGCGGTTATGTATCACCTGACAAATTAGATCAGGGAATTAGTGCACTTTTACTGAACTATAGCTTTAGTGGTTCTAACAGCCGGATTAGTGACAGTAGTGCTCAAGATAGCAGCAATTATTATTTGAATTTGCGTTCGGGGCTTAATGCAGGGGCCTGGCGTTTGCGTAATTATTCAACCTGGAATCGGGATAGTGATGGAAATGATAAATGGGATTCCATCAATACTTACGTACAGCGCGACATTATTCCACTGAAAAGCCAGTTGGTTATCGGTGATAGCTATTCATCCAGCGATATGTTTGACAGCGTGCCTTTTCGCGGTGTTCAAGTCGCTTCTGATGATGATATGTTGCCCGATAGTATGCGTGGTTATTCCCCGGTGGTCAGAGGTATTGCCAATACCAATGCGCAAATCACTATTCATCAAAATGGTTATCAGATATATCAAAGCTATGTTCCTCCTGGCGCATTTGAAATCACCGATCTGTTTTCAACGACCAGCAGTGGCGATCTTACCGTTACGGTAAAAGAAGCGGACGGCACTGAACAGAATTTTACCGTGCCTTATGCGGCGGTTCCGGTCTTACAAAGAGAAGGACGTTTTAAATACAGTATTACTGGTGGGGAATACCGTTCTTCAAATTCAGATGTGGATAAGAAAGCGTTCGGTCAGTTAACCGCTATTTATGGTTTGCCGTGGAATACCACAATTTATGGTGGGACGCAGATTGCCAGTAATCAATACCAGTCTTTGCTATTCGGTCTGGGTAAAAATATGGGCACCATAGGAGCGTTGTCAATTGATGTGACTGACTCCAACGCTTCACTTAAAGATCAATCCAGCCAGCAGGGACAATCCTGGCGGGTACGCTATAACAAAAATTTTGTTGAAACCGGAACCAATTTTGCACTGGCAGGATATCGTTACTCCACATCAGGTTTTTATACCCTACAAGAGACGTTAAACAGTTATACCGGCAATTACGAAGTTGGAAATAGTTTTTACGATCATAAGAAAAGTCGTTCTGAGCTGATGTTAAGCCAACATCTGGGCAAAGTGACAGGTAGCCTATCGGTTAGTTTGATAAATGAAGATTACTGGAACGATCGGCGTAACACTCAGTCTGCCAGCATAGGCTATAGCAACAACTGGAACAGTATCAGCTATGGAATGAATTATACCTATAGCAAAAACAGTGCGGATAGTAACGGCGATAAAACCAATAATACCGATCAGATTTTCTCTTTAAATATCAGTGTTCCGCTAGATCGTTGGCTGTCCAATAGCTACGCCAATTACAGCCTGAGTAGTAGTCGCCATGGCAAAACTACAAATACCGTAGGTTTAGGTGGTACTGCGCTGGAAAATAATAACCTTAGTTATAACGTCAGTCAGGGATATACCAGTCAGGGCGAAGGGAGCAGTGGTAATGCTGGCGTGGATTATCGGGGAAGATATGGCAGGGTTAATGCTGGTTATAGTAACGACTCAAATATGCAACGGTTGAACTATGGGCTGGAAGGCGGCGTATTAGTGCATAGCGATGGCATTACTTTATCCCAATCACTGGGAGAAACGGTCGCGTTGGTAAAAGCCCCTGATGCTGATGACGTTGGTGTGACTAACAATACCGGCGTTCGTACCGACTGGCGTGGATATGCCGTCGTTCCTTATATGACGCCGTATCGCAAAAATGTAGTCACGCTGGATACCAGCTCTTTTGCCGATGATGTTGATATGACAATAGCCAGCCAAATGTTAACGCCCACTCGGGGCGCAGTAGTGCGTGCCGAATATAATACTAACGTCGGACAGCGGATGCTGATTACGTTATTACAGAAGGATAATCTGCCCGTTCCCTTTGGTGCAGTCGTCGCTGTGATGGGCGATAAAAAGAGTCAGGCGGGGATAGTTGGTGAAAATGGTCAGGTCTTTATGACCGGAATGGAAGCTAAAGGGCAACTGAAAGTTAAATGGGGTAATTCTTCATCTGAACAATGCTCTGTTGGTTATAACAATACGCAAGATACCCCTGAAACGGGAATTTATATGCTGAATACGGTGTGTGAATAGCGGTATGAATCGTAATTGTGATTGGCAAAATTATTGTTTTCAGTAAAGCAGTGTATGACGTTTAACAGGGAAATCAGACATGATGAAGACCAAATTTAATTGGCTAAAGTTATTATTTATTTTGACACTCGTTGGTCAGGATGGATGGGCAGAAAACGTAACGGTAAATATTCAGGGGCGAGTGTTAGCTTCACCCTGTGTGGTTGATACCGCAGTCCAGAGTGTGGATTTTGGCAAAATGTCAGCCCTCGATCTCCAGCAAGCGGGATCGTATTCTCCGGCAATTAAGAATTTTAGAATTACTGTTAAGGATTGTCCCGAAAGCACAACCTCCGTAACCGCTCAATTCTCTGGGCTACCTTATCCGGATGATAATTCGGGATATGGCAGTACGGGAAGCGCACAGAATATCGGTATAAAAGTGATACCGGCAAACTCAGTCTGGAGTGATAACTCTTTGTCACCAGTGGATGGGCGTTGGATTAAAGGTGTTTCATCAGTAACACATTCAGCCGATTTTGATTTTCTGGCTCGTGTTTATAGCGCTACTGGAAATGCAACATCAGGCAGCATTTCTGGTGCGATGTTGGTTACTTTTATATATGACTGATATTTATATAAATAATAAAAATATCGCCAGAGAGATAACGATACATAATAAAGTGTTAAGTGGAATATTAATATGAATCATAATGTTTATTGGCAAAAGGCAATCTATACCCTTTTGTTGCTCATTTCAGGGCTATTGTGTAGTGCAACAGCCAGTGCTGATTGCCTGTTCAATGATACTGGTAGAATTGATGGTACCATCAATTTACCGGCAACTATTTCAGTAAAAAGAAATGTTCAGCCGGGAACGACCATTTGGGATAGTGGTTGGTACAATACTGGTTCAACATCAATCAGATGTAATGAAAGTGGAAATAAGAATCGTATTGGTTATGAGTCCCCAATGACATCCGCTGATGGTTACAGCGGAGTTTATGTTACCAGCAATCCTTCTGTTGGCGTAAGGATAAGCTATTCAAATAACTCAAATACTTCAGGTGCACCTAAAGGGTATTATCCTCAGGTTGATATACCGTTTTCTCCTAATTTTCTTATTGGTACGACTTATACGCCAACATTTATGTATCGCGTAGAGCTGGTAGCAATTGATACTATTCAACCCATAGCCGTTACTATCCCTCAATCAGGACAGTTTGTTTATTATTACAGTAGTTTATTAAGCTCACGGTTTTTTATCGCAGGTACCACGAATATTGCGGTGCAGTCTTTAAGTTGTAATACCACAACGCCTAATGTTCCGGTCTCACTTGGAGACGTTTATGCGGGAACACTTAATCAAATTGGCCCAACAAGCACTGAAAATACCTTTAATGTTGATTTTAACTGTACCGGAAATGAAAGCGCTAAAATTGCGGCAACGTTGGAAGGTGTGCAGAGTACCGATGTGGGTGATGATAGTGTATTGGCATTAACTAATGAAGGTTCACCGGGAGTCGCTAGTGGTCTTGGCGTTCAAATACTTTATAACTCACAGCCATTAAGACTTAATCAGCCAATTGAGCTGGTAAATTCGGCGTTGACCACGGAACGAGTGACATTCAAAACTCGCTATTATCAAACTCTGACAAAAGTGATGCCGGGGCAAGCAAATAGTGTCGCTATTTTGAATGTTACCTATGAGTAACCATGGGTCGTTAATTTTATAAACCAAATTAACCAGGCTGAGGGCAGAAGTAGTCAGTGGAGTTAATTGATTAATGGTGACAGGGATGTGAATTAACGAGTTGTATCGCAGTGATGATAATCAGAAAGCAAAAAGCCCGCTAAAAAGCGGGCTTTTCTAAATATGGCTCCTCTGACTGGACTCGAACCAGTGACATACGGATTAACAGTCCGCCGTTCTACCGACTGAACTACAGAGGAATCGTGTGAACAGGGCGCATGATATCTGCCATTGCTAACACTGTCAACCGCTCAACATGGGAAAATAGCGCGTTTGCTTATACTTCGCCCAAAATGCCAGGTAATCGCTTCTGTTTTAGTCAGTTAGTTCAACTCTTGTTCATATAAATAACGGCAACAGTATCAGTCTTGCTGACATTATCGAACATATTCCTGCTCAGATTATATTTTTTAGATAAATTCTGTATTTAGCATAACTTTAGTCAGAAATAATATAAACTTAAGTTATCTTTAGCTAAAGATATGGTTGTTCACGGATAATGTCAGTTATTGTGTTGGTGTATTCAATATTTTTGATAATCCGTGAGTACTCTGAGTCAGGCAAACAGTAAGTGGTGAAATAGGTGCGGTTATTAAACTCAATCTCTTTAAAACTGATTGTGACATCGCTGTTTTTCTTCATATTAACCATCATGTTTGGTTTAGCCGTCTTTTTACAATACCGCAGTGAAAATCGTATCTTCGATAGCCTTAGCGACAAGCTGATTTCTGCTCATATCGAGTATGTTCACACTAATTTGTTTAATTTCCTGAAGGTACCCATACAGGCGAATGCCTCAGTTGAGATGACAATGCAAGAGCTATTGTCGGGGAGATGGCCAATCTGGATGAGTTTGAATCTCCATTGAAGGCGACTATGCAGCGAGTGTTCCCTTATTCCCCGCAGCTTAGTCTGGTAGCATTCGGTGCAGTGAATGGCGATTATATTGGCGTTAGCCGTGAAACTATTACCGATACTTATACGTTAATTTTAAAAGATAAACGAACTCAGGGTACCCTGAATTTCTATTCAGGTATGGATACCAAAAGTTCAATCATCAAAACCATAGATAAATACGATCCCCGAACTCGTCCCTGGTTCCGTGAGGTGAATACCAGTCGAAAGCCATCCTGGACCAGAGCATATTGGGATCTGGATGCTATCAGAGGCATTAGTATTTCATACAGCAGTCCTGTTTATGATATGGATAATCGCTATGTTGGCGTGGTATCAAGCGATATTAAGTTAAACAGATTTAACCGCTATCTGCAGCAGATCCCTAATTTGGGTAATGGGGTTATTTTTATTGTTAACGATAACAATGAAATTATTTCTCACTCAACAATAGAAAAACCGATTCTCAGACCAGAGAATAATCTGCCAGAACAGGAGCGTGCCCACCTGTTAACGCCAGAAAATAGTGAGAGTGCCATTATTCGCACCATTGCACCTTACTTATCTCATCCAGAACGTAGCAAAATGACCTTAAGTATCGATCGTGAAATCTACTACGGACGGATTGTCTCTTTCGGTAAAGAGTTAGGGTTAAATAACTGGCGTATTGTCGTTGCCATACCTCAAAGTGATTTTGTTGGTCAATTGAGTGATGAAAGAAAAACTACCTTCAGCATGATTTTTGTTATTTTTTTGCTGGGCGTCACTATGGCCTGGTTCATTCTTTCCCGAGTCACTAACCCAATTCAATATGTAGCCAGGCAGGCACGCCTGCTCGCCGGGCAAAAATGGTCTCCGGCACATCAATCTCGCTTTGAATTAAAAGAGATTAAGCAACTGAATGATGCCTTTAATGATATGTCATCGACGCTATCAACGGCATTCTCACGACTGGAGCATCAGGTTTATTATGATTCTGTAACCGGTTTGCTGAGTAAGGAAGGGCTACAGAAACAGCTTCAGGTATTGAGCATTCAGGAGAATGCTACGGTTTGGAAAGGTCTGATATTGCTCAGTCTGGATAATATTAATGCAGTGAATAATAGTCTTGGTTATCAAAAAGGCGAGGCTTTGCTGTGTGAGTTTGTTAAACAACTACAAGCCATTGTTCCTCCCCGGACATTATTAGCCAGAGTTAACGATATTGAGTTTGCCGTTTGTTATCCGGAAGGCTGTGGTTCTGAGAAAGCAGAAGATGAGATCGCCCGTTATGTGCATATTTATATCAACTCCCAAGGATGTGAGAGTGAACATCTATTATTTGCGGGAAATATAGGTTTGGTTAAAGAAGTCTTTGATGACCAAACGTTAGCGGTGATTTTAAGAAATGCCTCTGTTGCCCTGGAAGCAGCGAGAAAAAGAGGGGCTGGCGCTTTTGAAATTTATCGTCCGGAAATGATGAGCCGGGCGGTTGAAAATACTCAGATGCTAGCGGAACTCAATCAGGCCGAGTTAAATCAGGAATTGAGAGTCTATTTCCAACCGATAGTTGATTTACACAATCGCAAGGTTATAGGGGCTGAGGCGCTAATTCGCTGGCAGAGTAAAGCCTATGGCATGGTTCCCCCCTATATATTTATTCCACTGGCAGAAGAGTCGGGTTTAATTTTGTCGATTGGGCGCTGGGTATTGAGAGAATCCTGTCGACAACTGGCATTAAAAATAGCCTCCGGGTGGCCCGCCGATTTTAATATTCATATTAATGTCTCTGTCAGACAACTTTATCAGACTGATTTTTATAATCTTATTGTGGTAACGTTAAATGAATTCCAGTTGTCGGCCGGTAACCTGACGATAGAGTTAACGGAATCTATTTTGCTTGAGAAGGGCACGATTATCAGTGAACAGTTGGGGCGAATACGTGCATTGGGGGTTTCTGTCGCTATTGATGATTTTGGTTCAGGTTTTTCCAGTCTCTCCTATTTGCATCGTTTACAGTTCGACTGCCTGAAAATAGACCGGGATTTTGTTAGCGGTATTCTGGACAGTGCCAGAAACGAGGCAATCATTTCGTCCGTGATTCGCTTAGCGAAAGGGTTGAACGTTCCTCTTATTGCAGAAGGCATTGAAACCAAGGAAGTCGCTGACAGGCTCTATGAATTAGGTTGCCCGAGAGGGCAGGGATACTATTTTGGTCGCCCAATCCCGCTAGATGAATGGCAAACCCCGGGAGCAGAGAAGCAAATACAAAGCTGAAAAGCAAAAGGCCCGCTAAATAGCGGGCCTTTCTAAATATGGCTCCTCTGACTGGACTTGAACCAGTGACATACGGATTAACAGTCCGCCGTTCTACCGACTGAACTACAGAGGAATCGTGTGAACGGGGCGAATCATATCCATCTCTATTCAGGCTGTCAACGCTAAATTACTAACTTCAATTTGAGTGTTCATCAACTGAACAAATTGACGCGATGTTAGACAAAAATGACTGAATAATTCACGTGGTTATTTATCGGATAACACTTTTTTTAAAGTACTTTTAGCAGCAAAATCCCAATTGCCTTTATATACCAGATCGTCAATAACCCAACTATCATTTTGCTTAATCATTTTGATTTCATCAGCCCAGTGAAGAATATCTTTGCCTTGTTCTGTTCGGGTAAAATTAGCCTGTAAAGTCACGTTATTGGCACTGGGTAATACTGGAATAGAGGGGATATCAACAGATGTAGGGCCCTCGAACAGACTGGAGAATAGATCGCCATCGATCAGTGATGGTTTTTCATCAGGATGTTGCTTAATTTCATTCTGCTGTCGTTTTTTGGCATCTTCCAGCGATTGGTAGAGTTCTGTACTTATATAAGGTTTGAATGTAGTCAGTTGCGTATCAGTTGGAAGGCCTGCACTACCGTTAGCAAAGTACTGACTATAAAATTTTTGTGCTGTCATCGCCGGGTCATTAGAGCCATAGTGATGGCTGACGGTTGTTTCGGTCACTACACAACCGGCTAATGAGAAAGTAACTAATACACCGCATATTATTGATAACCAATACTTCATTTATACCTCTCACTTTGTCATTATTCATGCCTTATGACTAGAATATGTCCAGATTAACCCGTTTCAATGATAAGTATAGAAGAGCTTCTTCGGTTTGATACTGGCGATATTAGGTAAATGAGCAATGATATTGGGTCAGTAAACCGTGATTTAATCTAACCGCTTCTTCCCAATAGTAATGACGAAAATGTAGTAGAAAACAATAGTGTTGTAACCGGATTATTGGATGTTGTTCTTTCGAAATACGGTCGACTGGAACAGATTTATCTTTGATAGGTTCAGGTTTATTTAATCAGAGGTAGTAGCGAAGATAGAATAAAATTTATATAAGGTCACTATATAATAGCGGTATTTTTATCAATATACGTTAATAGTTATTTCATGATTAAAATTAAGTGTTGGAGGGTTTCTATCAGGCAATGATATATCTCTTTATATTATGCCTTATATCTATATGTTTTCTTATTATCATGAATATGTAACTTTAAATAAACCTTGTTACATAGTATTTACATATATCTCTTCATATATTGTATTTAATATGTTAGTTACGCGATTGTGAATATATACCAGAACGGCTTGATAAAGTGTACTTATTGGTAGTCCATTAGCTATCTTACGGAGATAGCTAACGCTAAACCATTATCGGGCTTACTAAATACATATAAATTATAAGTGTAAATAAGCACACTTAAGTCTTGGCCAGCTTATGGGCATAGCAAGCCAAATAAAGATAAATAACGAATAGCAATTCTTAATTTATTAAATAAATTATTTGACCTGAGACCAGATAGTTTTAGGTACTTTACCTAAGTCAAATAGTTTACCAGCTACTAATTCTGCACGGCGATGATCGGCAGCACGATACATATTAGCTAATACATTATTATCCACTAAAGAATAATTTAATTTATCATAAAGACGCTCTAAGCTATCGTGATTAGAGCATTTGCGGAACATCATTAAATAATCAATATCGCTCATTATATTTTACTTTAATTGCAGACTGAATTGAATGGTAGCCCAAGCGAGCTAAACTAGCATAAGTGAATGTTACGTTAGGTTATAAACTGCTTGGTGAATAATATTATACCAGAGTATCAACGGCATCATCCCGTTGACGCATATATAATAGTATGTCGGCAGAGAATGAACAAGCGTTTATAGTATTATTATTCTCTGCCGATGAGGGTTAGTAACTTAAACTTAAAATCTTTCGGACTTCAATTACTGAGATATCTTTATGTTCTCCCAGTGGTAATAAATTAAACCTTTTTAAATAGTTAATTGCTTCTTCAATTGCTGATTCAGGGATCCCGTAAGCTCTAAGATAAGTCGGAAGTCCCATATTTTCGAAGAATTGGCGAGTAAGCGTAATAGCACTATTTATACGCTCTTCTTCCGATCCTTCAGTGAGTTGCCATACTCTTTCTGCATATTGTAGTAGTTTTAGCCGTTTATTTTCTCTCTGCACGTCTAATACCGCAGGAAGAAGAATGGCTAATGTTTGAGCATGGTCAAGGCCGTGGTGGATAGTAAAATAGTATCCGATACGATGTGAAGCCCAATCTTGCGGTACACCGACGCCAATAAGACCATTAAGGGCCTGAGTAGCACTCCACATGATGGCCGCTCTGACATCGTAGTTTTCAGGCTCTTTTAGGGCTTTAGGGCCTTCTTCAATCAAGGTTAGCATTAGTCCTTCAGCGTAGCGGTCCTGAACTTTGCCATAGACTGGATAAGTCAAATATTGTTCGGCAACATGAACAAAAGCATCCACCACACCATTTGCCAATTGTTTGGTTGGAAGCGTGTAAGATTTTCTTGGGTCAAGAATAGCAAAGCGTGGGAAAAGTAACGGGTGTTTATGACTTAATTTAGCGTTGAGCGCCGTATTACTAATTACGGCTGTGCCATTCATCTCTGATCCAGTTGCGGGAAGGGTCAATACACATCCAATCGGTAATACTTGCTTTAATGGCGCGTTGCTAATCCACGTTTCCCAGGCATCCCCTTCAAAGTAAACGGCTGCGGCAATAAATTTCGTGCCATCGATGACTGAACCACCGCCAACCGCAATCAGATAATCTATTTTTTCCGCTTTTACAATCTCAACCGCTTTCATTAAGGTATCGTAATGGGGATTCGGTTCGATGCCACCAAACTCAATATATTTTCGTTTTCCCAATGATTGAATCACTTCATCAATGGTGCCGAATCGTTTAGCACTTCCGCCGCCGTAGGTAATAAGTACTTTGGCATCTTCAGGTAATTGAGTACCAAGATCTTTGATACGTTCAGTACCAAACATAATGCGAGTTGGGTTGTAATAATCGAAGTTAAACATATTCAGCACCATTGATTGTTGTCGTCAGTGATATGTTAATTCATATTGAAGCGTTCCATTAAAAAAAACGCATTAAATAACAAATCAAAATAGGTTGAGGCTTCAGGTTATTTAAACAGGATAAAGCTTAATACTGATTTCTTCCTATGTTTAGCAGTAGTTTTGTTTTTAACAAAAGGAATGACATATTGTTATCGATATCCATGTTAAATGCTAATGGACGATTTTAATGTGAAAATATACGGTGAAATAGTCAGAAGGCGTTCACAGACATCAGCGAATAAAAAAGTGATAAAAAAATAGCCAACCCGGAGGTTGGCTATAGATAAGCTATTTGCTATCGGTAACAACTATTTCAGGAATACGCCGCCTGAATCCCCCAGGCGCTGTTCGTTAGCCGCTGGTTTGGCTTTTGCCTTAGGTTTGGTTGACGTTGTCTTTTTGGCGGCAGGGGCTTTATTTTCACTCGGTAATGGCGCTGCTAAACGGGCAACGGCGCCTTTCTCGATAACATCGATCTTACCGCTTTCAACAATACCGTAAGAGATTTTGTCTTTAATGGTAGTGATCAGAATGGTCGCCACTTTCTCTTCAGCTGCACCCAGTACTTCCCCGGTATCCGGATCGACCAGTTGCTCACCTTGAGAATAGATATCAAAACGGTCACCGTCATAGACCATGGCTTCACCACGGTTGATAACGATCTGTCCGTTAGTCACTGCAACTACTTTGGCCGGTGTCAGCTTATTGACAATTTTATCGGCAATAACATCACTGATTTGCTTGCGGGCGGTTTCAATATATCTACCACCTTGTTCGAACACGCTGGAATCAGACCACTGAATACCATGAGTCGCTGCTTCCAATAATGAATAGCGTACGGTCACTTTCGTTCTGTGGGAGCTGCTAACGTCAAACTCGCCGGTTAAATCAACGCTGGTGACTTTAGTTGTGGTTTTTACACCGGCTTCAGTCACATTGATAACCAGAATATAGTCAGCAAGCAGGGCAGTTTGTCCTACGCTGGCGGCGTTATCTGAACGGCCTTCCAGCATTTTCTCTTCTTGAGCAAAAGCTTTTTCGTTGGTAGCACTGCGATCCAGCACGGTAAAACGCTGTGACTGTACGATGCGGTCAGTGATTTCCTGGCGAAGGGTATTCGCAAAGGCAGAACGGCTGCGGTTACCTGTAGTAATAATTGCTAAACGGTCACGTTGAGAAGATGCCTGTGAAGTTTTACGCTCAACTTTATCAACTTCAACAGTCAAGACAACGGTACAGCCTTTAGCATCACAATCACGGGTTTTGACTTTATATCCTTTAACGATACCCGCGCTTTGCGTGTTGATTTGAGCACTCTGACCTGCATTGACGGTAACATCACGATTACTGTTTGCTGCAGCGTTAATGTTGATATTTTCAGTATAAGTACTGTTGCCTTTCTTATTACTCAGAAAGGAATCATCTTTGTTTTGGTCGTCCTGAACGCTGGTACCTTTAACATCACCACTCGCATCACTTTTATCATTGATGCGAACATAGTTTCCAGCACGTTCTGACTGTGTTGAAACGGTCATTCCATTAACCTGACGAACGGCATCAGCCAACGCGGCATCAACTGCTTTTTCGTAGGTTTCACCGTATCCTTGTGCTTCAACGGTTTCAATTTTTGCATAAGCAGCAGATGAAAACGCGAAAAAAGCCACAAGTACCAGGATCCATTTTTTCATTCGGACATCCCTAATGGATTAAGTTGGTTTTGTAATGCTACCGTTCGAAGAAACCAGCAGCATTACGCCATACAATCATTACCAGCTGGCAGTACGGTTGTCGCCACGCTTGATGATTGGATATTCTTTTTCCCAATAGGCTAAACCATCGTCCAGATTGGTCAGGGTTAGCTGGAAATAGTACTCAACCTGTTGAGTACTGGAATTTACACGTTGATTCTGTTGAATGATCTTACCGGTTAAGGAGAAATCAGGAGCGATAACGCGTCCATCTTTCTTCACGGTTTTTTGGTTAACCATTTTTGACTTACGCAACTCACGAACTTTGCGGGTCATTTCATCTTCCGGACCATTAGCGTTAATGGCAGTGGTAACCACGAAACGCCCAGAGTTTAACAGGCTGGTACGAATTTTTTTGGTTAACTGATCGGTATCGATACGCTGATCGGTATCATTCACAATACCGGTTACGGTTAACACATAACGACCACCCTGAGGATGAACCAGCAGGTCAGAACTTAACATGTCATCAACCATATTAGTTGCTGCCATTTCAAAATCTTTGTAATCCAGTCCCATAACAGCAACGCTGTCATTTTTGCTGTCAACGTAGTAGGCGCCTTGTTCAGCACAGCCAACCAGAGAGAAAGCAACAGCCACAGCAAGAAGCGTTTTTTTGTTTAAAATTTTCATCATGAAAGTTCTCAATACAGTTTAATGATTAGAATGATAATTCTGCCTGTAAAACAGGGCTAGATAGCGTTTTTACTGGTTAACAAATTGACCTGTGGAACCGTATTCGCGTTCAACGCCCTTACATAAACCACCACCGGCTGAGGCGTTGCTGGTAAATCTACCTGAATCGCAGCGCCACCTGATGGATTAATCTGAAGCTGCCCATCTTTTGGCCATTTCACATAGGTTACCTGAAACTCGTAGGGTAAGGTATGCCAACTGCGAATATCTGCCTGTGTAGTGACCGCCTGAGCGATGCCAGTAAGAGCACCAAGTAATCTGACAGTCTTATTATCAGAGTTTCTCATCGAAGCCTGTGCGGCGGTTTTCAGTACTGCACGGGTCAACTCTTTGATCAGAATACCGGTAAATTCCGTTTTAAATTCGCCCTGAATAATTTTATCCATATTGGCGAAGGTTTCCGTTTGTCTCCCTCCGTTAACTGAAAGATAAGGATACGCCGGACTACCTGATTCAAGCACTGGTAATGCCATACCGGTATACACGACACGGCTGGTTACCAAAAATAATGGCAGATCGATACGACGTTCTACTTTATGAGCAGCAGTACCATTTTCAAACACAACCCAAACGCCCGGAGCAACTTTACGACCGGCATTAGCAAGGTTGAGATCGGCACGGATCTGCTTGCTACGGGTCAGAGCATAAGCCCGTTTCAGGCTCTCTTTGGCTTTATTCAGATCGGCAGCACTTTCATTATTAATTAAAAAGTACAGACCATGCAGGTAGAGCGACGCCGGATTGATATAACCGTCATAAGGAGCCCATTTAGCGACATCAACGCCTGAATCTCCCAGCCTTTCCATTGCACCAGAGTAAGTTTCGCCGAGGTTATTACTCTTCACGCTGTCTTTTTGCGCATTAATCTCTTTAGAGAAATATTCAGCCGCCCGGCGCTGGCGATCGTCTACCCGGTTCCACTCTACTCGGGCATCATTAAAATTAGCCTGCTGCCAAAAATTTAATGCTTTGTACGTGTTAACCATTACGCGGTCATATACCCTGGGGGTATAACTCATAATGTTATCGTTAACCACCATCGAAGCTGCCTGACTAAATCCGGATGCCGCCAGATTTTGTGTCTCATTTTCTTTAATTAGCGTTTCGCTAGTATCAAAAACTTTGGTTGAACGGTCCAGCTCGGTGTTCATTCGCAATAAAGCGCCGGCTTCAAGGGACCACAATAGCTCAGTGGCAATATCAGCGTCAGAAGAGACGCCTTCTTCCAGTGCAATTTTCTGTGCTAACTCGAGTTGTCCTTGCGAAAGCGAGTAGTCAAAGTTTTGACGTGATGGCGGATTCGAACAGGCAGCCAACGTGAAAACAATACCACTACAAAAAATAAAGCGTTTGATTTTATTATTCATATTATTTCTGTTGTATGGAGAAAGTCACGGGATTGCATAACAGGCATAATTAATCGAAGTGATATGCAATCATTGCGCAGTGTGATACTTCCTGTGTTTCGAAGTATATCTGCCTTTTTATGGGGGGGAAACTGAAAAGCCAGCTCCCAGTTTACCTCTTCCATTCCCCATGTTTTCCCTTGTTTCATCATTAACTAAACCTTTGCCAAAGCCGGTTAAACTCTTGCTGGTAAAAGGCTAAGAGCGTTGGTGAGTCAGTTATAAGAATATTCTCATAGTTATATTGGGATGCGCTTCGGGTCCAGTTAAAACTGCCGTTGAGCAAGTAGCGATTATCAAATATCGAAAACTTGTGATGCATATGGTACGGGCTATTATCCATCACAATTGAAATGCCTTTGCGCTGCAGATATTCAATATCACTGCCATCATCTTCAGATTTTTCATTATCGGTAATTATTCTGATCTGAACCTGACGTTGATGGGCTGCCAGAATGGATTCGGTAATGATATCGTCGGCGATAGTAAACACACAGATATCAACGTTTGATGTGGTTTGAGCCAATATTTCACAGATTTTTTTCCGGCAGGCATCTCCCGGTGAAAAACAGGCTGAAGAGGTTACTTTTTTGCGCTGGTTGGCGATATCAATGGTTTTGATCACCATTTCCAACCATTTTAATACCGGCTGTAGGTTTTCCGGCGCGGTATTTAATTGAGCCCGAACTAAATCAAAAGCACGATTACGCATAAACCCGGATTGCTCCGTATCCAGAACCTGACTTAATTCTCTCAGTTTTACGCGTTCGCCCTGACTTAACGTTAAATCCGCCAGAGTGCTTTCAAGGTAGTGTTCGAGTTCTTTATTATCCATAACCTTTTTTATCCATAAATCAATGAGATAAGCAAATAAGGGTTACTCACAAAAGCTTATGTATTCGAACGAAATTGCGGTGTATTTTAATTATTTTAGTTTCGAACGAGACGCCAGTATAAGGCGCTGATAGTTTGCGGTAATCAGACCGTAAAATAAAGACGTTAATGTCAAAATTGTTAGCTAAAACCAGAAGATTAGTTTTTTTGATGGAAAAGGTATAAGAGTGTGTTGTGATAATACCAGCCCGATAGGACTTTAGGCATATATTCGTCCTGAAATATGGTTTTATTAACCTCTTTATAAGGTTAAGGGGTGTTTGTATTATTGGTAGGAATAAGTTTTCGGGTTAGTAGTGCAAAACAGAGTCCAGCTACAGCCCCTGCAATATGGCCTTCAGTGGAAATATCCGGATCGCCAGGCAACAGACCAGAAGCCAACCCACCGTAATAAAGCAGAATTAATATCGCGTAAACAAAGTCGAGTAGTTTTCTTCGGGTAAATGCGTTTGCCAGCAATAACATCCATAAGCCAAATATCCAGCCGCTGGCACCAATATGAATAGCACTACGGGCAAAAATCCATACCAGTAGCCCGCCGAATAAAATAATAAAAGTGCTGGCAATAGCATAATAACGTACCGAGTGCGTTAATAATAAAGCACTCAATATAAGTAATATGGGTAAGTTACTTAATAAATGTTCCCAATCCCGATGTAAAAAAGGCGAAAATAGAATACCTAATAGCCCCTGAGCTGAGCGGGGGAGAATACCAAAATGGTTCAGAAACCCGCCTGTCAGAGAGTTTACCAGTTGTAAACCAACCAGAATGACAGTTATCAGGCTCAGGATTTTAATCCGCTGTTGTATCCACAGTTTCACTGTTGTTTTAATTCCTTAACGCCTGAACGCTTTCTACCAGATCGGCCAGTTGTGCAACAACTCGTCCACCTATATCGGTATTATCGCCGCCTAATGATTTATTTCTCATAAAGTCATGCTTAATTTGAACCCAGCGTTTTTCTTCTTCAGGAGACATCATATCGCGAATTTCAGCCAGTTTTAGCAGGTTTTCCTCTGCACCATTGGTTAGTAGTTGTGCTTCACCCAAGTAGTGATCGTCGATGATTCGACGTATTTCAGCCGGGTTCAGAACGGCTGAAATTTTCTCACTAAGCTTATTCATATTACGGTAGCTACCCTGCAGTTTGAACGCAGGTTCGGTGCGGTATTTATCCGATTGAGCGGCGCTGGCAATGTATTGTTGATTCACTTTTAGTACTACGTCACGCATGGCCATAATGCGTTCGAGAATAGCGACAATCTCACTGATTTCAGCTTCACTATATTGGTGACTAAGGGAATTGCTGGTGAAGGGCTTACCCAGTGCTTTATCAACCAACAGATAGAGATCGTTCATATCCCGCAGCGCCATTGGCGCCAGAACCGGATTAGAGGTCAGGCTGTTTTCGATATAGCTGAGAGCGAATGCCTCTTCCATACCACCCAATACTTCACCCAGATTATAAATATCAGCACGGTTTGCCAACATATCAGGGATTTTGAATACATCACCGGACTCGGTGTAAGGGTTACCGGCCATCACCACACAGAACTTTTTACCACGCATATCATAGGTTTTAGTCTTACCTTTCCAGACACCTTCAATACGTCGGGTTCCGTCACATAATGAGATGAATTTCTGTAAAAATTCCGCATGAGTATGTTGAATATCATCAACATATAACATCACGTTATTTCCCATCTCCAATGCCAGATTGAGTTTTTCTAACTCCTGACGAGCGGTAGCGTTAGGTGCCTGCTCCGGATCCAGTGACAGAACATCGTGGCCTAAGGCCGGACCATTGATTTTCATAAAAATCAGACCCAGACGGTTAGCAATATACTCCATCAAAGTCGTTTTACCGTAACCCGGCGGGGAGATCATTAACAGTAACCCCATCAGGTCAGTTCGTTTACCTTCACCAATGGCGCCAATCTGTTTTGCCAGGTTGTCGCCAATGATGGGCAAATAAACATCATTAATCAGTTTATTACGTACGAAAGAGCTGAGTGGGCGCGCTTTAAACTCATGTAAACGCAGCTCACTACGTTGCTGATTTAGCACCTGCTGTCTGACCGATTGATAACGCTGATAGGCGGGAATAAATACCTTACGCTGATAGCGCATACGGCTGAAGTAATCATCCAGACTTAGGGTTAGCGTCTGTTGTTGAATGCGCGGATGTTCTCCCATCAGATCGCTGACGCTGAAATGCAGATCAACTTCACTAAAGCGGGTGACGACTGATTTATCCAGTAACATAAGCACTACGGCTTCCGGGATATATTCAGTTAGTCCCAGATACTCTGGTAGTGTGCAGAGGCCTTTTAGCCAGTTTTCTATCAGGATCCAACGTTGGGATAAACGGTTGCCCAAATTTTGCTGTGAGTGATTAAAGTCACTCCACATATGGGCTTTTTCTAACTGAGCCTGTAACCCTTCTGACAGGGTACGGGCATATTTGCTAAAGCTGAACTCTAACGGCGTTCGCCCCAGAATCAGGCTAAGGTATTCAGCCGCCTGTGACTGCTGATATGACTGACAGGGAATAGGGTACTGTTCCAGAAACAGGCTAAGCTCTGCTTCTATTTCTGCCTGTAGATCCAACAGACCTGCATCGCTGCGAAACAGCTGCTTGATATTCAGACTGGTACGGGCTCGTTCTGGCCACAGAGCAGGTAATTCTTCTGAATATTTATGTTGCCATAGCAAAACGGCAAGGCTGCGGGCTAATGGATTAAAACGTAACAGATCGGCGCTTTCTCCAACCGGCAGTAGCTTGCGCAGAATCGCAACTGCATCATGATCGTGAATTCCTTTTTCATATCCCTCTTTATAACGAGGGGATGCGAAATCACGTACGGTTTTCTCCAACATTTCTGGCTGATTTTGCTGGGCTTTCAACAGGTCGAAAGTCAGGCCATCCTGCTCTTTACTGGCTGCATAGATCAGAGAATAAGCAAGATATTCAGCGCGATAAACTTCCGGCGACTCGGATTCAATGGCGATATTCCAGTAATCTTTCAGCGCTTCTAACTCTGAACTGTCGATAGGCTCCTGATAATCAGTACCGGTCAGATGCAGGTAAAGCTGTTCGCCCCGAGGCAGGATGGTGAGATCTAATTCCTGAGTATTGACGCTGAAACGATGACGTGGCCCCAGTTTGATAACACTGCCACCATCTTCAAAAATTTCTGATTTATCGCGCAGGCTGCGTATTGCCTGATCCCGTGCAGCTTTAAATTTGGCGTCAATATCGTCGGCTTTAACGCTGTCTTTCAGTTCCCGCAGGCGTTCAATAATCTCACGGGTTTTCAGCGATAATGGGTCGGCAGCAAAGAAGGCGTTCAGTTCATCCAGCGTCAGGAATTTAGCCGTTCTGCGCCGCAGGCTGTCTAACAGACGTTCAGCGGCGACCTGAAGGTTTTGTGATTTACGTTGGCGCTCATCCAACAACGATTGTTTATGCGTCTCGAAGGTTTCCAGCAGCTCTTCGCGTTTGCTAAGAATATCACCAAGAAACTCTTCCTGACCGCTGAACTGGCTCTCCAACTCTTCCAACTGAACCAGCAGGCGTGAAAGTTGCTCATCACAGCGTTCTGGGTCTGACGCCAGCGTTAAGGCATTGGTGATTCCCTGACTGAATAATTTAAATTGAGCGCCAAACTGTGCAACCGACTCAACAGAACCTTGTTCTTTACGGCGCTGCTGAAGACGAGCCCGGGCCTGATTCAGGCGAGCATAAATCTCTGAGATAGACTCAATAATACCGGTTTGCTGAGTGGTATCTTCAAACTTCAGTGAAGCCATCAGATTGGATAGCATATCCAGATCGGCAGACATTTTATCCATGCCCGCCAGCGGTTCATTGAGTTGGGCGCTGTTACGTGCTTCCTGAGTCTGTTTCTCCAGCTCTTGCAACTGTAAGGTGAATGGCTGTAGTGCTTTTTCGCTGGCGAGAAACTCTGCTGTAGCAAGTGAAATTCGCTCCTGACTGACGGTCAGTTGCTGTTCCATCTCATCCAGACTGGCTAAATCAATATAGCGATAATCGCGTAGGGTGATCAGGTGACCGCGTTGTACGTTCAGCTCATTTAGCGCATCAACAAACTGTTGGGCATTAACCCAGCTGTCCGGCAGCATGGCTGACAATAGCTGTTTCTGACGGCTGGTCGCTTCATTCATTGCCCGGGAAGACTGACGGCGAATGCTTTCTACTTTTTCATATTCGTCCAGTACCAGCTCACCGGTATTAGCAATCTCTTTCAGCAGAATGGAGGCATGCAGGCTATGTTCATCGTTCAGCCAGTAATAGATATCGATTAATCGCTTAGCATCCAGACAGAGTTTTTCATACAGCTGAGAGGAGATTTGCTGTTGTTCTATCTCTCGGGCGATGTGGTATAAATCAGAAATACCACGCACCAGTTCAGCATTACCGATACGACCAAAAAAGCTGTTTTTTGCTGGCTGAAGGGCAGCATACTCATCAGAATAGAAGGGGGTTTGCCAGACCTGCATTGGATGAATGCGGGTTGGTTCATCCGATTGCCCTTCAAATAGCACCATGCGGCCATCTTCCAGCATGGCATAACCATGACCGAATAAGGGGTTCTGCAGCTTACGTTCAATCATGTTGTAATTGAACAGGGCGATGCGGCCAAAGTTTGGTTCGTAAAATATATACAGAACATCTTCACCATTAGGTGAACGACGGATACGGCGAAAACGCATACCGGTCATTGGCTGATCGAAGGTTTTGTATTCACCGTTTTGCAGATAGTAACCGCCGGGGAAAATAATGCCGTGATCTTCCGGCAATTGAATACAGGCTAAACCTATAGCATCAATACGCTGAGCGGTTTGTGTCAGGGTGTTATACACCAGATAACGCCAGCTATCTTCCCGGTAGGGTAGGATCTTCAGCAGAATCAGACTGCCGGTTTGTGCGTACTCAATTTGAGCATCGTCCAGCGACTGAGTTTTATCCAGCACGGCCTCACGATAGATACCTAGGCCATCTTCGGTATTATTTTCACACTTGATCGTCAGGTCACCACCAATGGTTTCAACAAACACGGTATCCAGAATATTCATATGTGGATAACGGCCATTGACGGTATTTTCACGGGTAGTTTTATGCCATTCGAAGTCGTAGGCTGGCGGCAAAGCGATATCCCGTTCGCCGCGATTGTCGATATACTTAATCTCTTTTTTATCGCTGGAAATGGACCAGCGGAACACCCGAATATCGGTGATGCGCTCACCAATCTGGAAGCTTGCCAGAAGCTTACCGTCACGCTCTACCAGCTGTAATAACTGGGTGTTTTTATAATAGGTATACAGCTCATTGAAATCCTGAACAAAGCTGGTGATATTCAGGAAAGTTCCGGTCAGGGCAACGGATTCTACGTCATATTCACCGTTTTGCTCGGTTAAACGATACAGAGAGAAAACGTCTTCAATTCGGGTTTCTTTTTTCAGGCCAATAAATACGTTATAGCCAAACAGCAACCATTCACCAACGCGCACAATATCACGAGCAACGCAGTTATTTTCGGTACGAATGCGGATTCGACCGATAATATCCATCTGGCTTTTGCCAAATTCAGCCAGGCGCCGCTCGTTGAGGGTCCAGGCTTTTTCATGCAGTTGCTGGCCCTGTTCAGATAAACGTTTACGTAAAATATCGTAGGCACCACCTTCAGCGACGGCGTTATCCAGTAATTCCCGATCTCGATTATTCACTTGGTTATCTGACATGGCGTTTAACGTTCCCTTGATCAATGTTTGCTTGCGTCGCGTTAGTCACTGTTCCGTATGATGGCAAACGTCCTGTAGGGTGAAGCGCCATTATAGAATTCGGAGAAATTAACTAAGATAAATCGATTAAATAAACGGCTTATCTTAGTTAACGTTAAAAAATAACTGGCTACCGTAAATACTACGGTAGCCAGCCTGATTAATTACTCTTCAATAGAGCGAGAGCCTGGTGTAACCGTCGGTAGATTTCTGGCCGCGGTGAACTGCTGAATTAAATCGCGAACTTCCGGATTTTGCAGCAGACTTTCCAGATCCAGCTTTTGTCCTTCTTTGCTGCTCATCAGCTTTTGAACCACGTCTTGTACCAGTGGGCTCTTATCGACTACGCCATTAATGGCTTTACCAACGCTGAGCACTTTGGAGAAGGTATTAAAGAAGCTACCGTCACCACCCACGATATCAATATTGGTTTTGCTTAATGCCGCAGCCAGAACATCGGCCTGCTCTCTGGCGATCTCTTTATTTGCAGCAATAGAGGCCATTGCCTGCTCGAAGTGTTTTTCAAGCTGCATACGGAACTCTTCGTGCTCGCGAGCGGTAGTATTAAGGTTACCCATAGCGGTAAATTTATCGGTCAAACCATCTGCTTCAGCTTTCAGGCGCTGACGAACGACTTCTGCCTGTGCTGAACCTAACTGGCCTTCACCCCGGGCTTGTGCTGCCAGTTTCTCTTCCAGCACTTTAGCATCCGCCAGGCCCAGCTTCTCTTTGGCCAGCGCCTGTTGTTCATCACCGCGAGCCTGAGCCGTCAGTTTCTCTTCCAGTACTTTGGCTTCTGCCAGACCTTGTTTCTCAGAGGCGGCAGCCTGAGCTTCCTGAATACGAGCCTGTGCCAAACCTTTTTCCTGATTACCACGCGCTTCGGCCAGCAGTTTTTCAGCGGTGACATTAGCCTGCACTAAGCCTTCTTTCTCTTCAGCTTCGGCCTGAGCCTGACGAACCCGCGCTTCAGCTAAGCCCAGAGCCGCTTGTTCCGCTTCAATACCTTCAGCCATACGTTTTTTGGCTTCGGCCTGTTTCGCGGCGGCTTCCAGTTCAGCCTGAGCCATGGTGCTGATTTCCAGCGCTTTGTGTTTGGCGCTGTTTTCATCTGCTTCGGCTTGCTTAACCTGGCGCACCAGCTCTTGCTCGGCTTCTGCCTGTGCCTGAATAATGGTGACTTGCTTCTGACGGTCAGCATCAGAAACCATACGAACTTCTTTAATACGTTCTTCTTCCTGAGCGACGGTCTTTTCTACCGCGACACGTTCACGAATAACGTTGGCAATATTCTTCCGCTCTTCTTCCAGCGCTTTCTCTTTTTCAATACGCTGTAACTCAACTTCCCGCTCACGGGAGACGATTTCCAGATCTTTCGCGCGAGTCACTTTTTCGATTTCAATGGTGACGGCACGAGTACGGTTTTGCTGTGCAACTTCAACTTCACGCAGGCGGTTCTCTTCGCGGATCTCGATTTCTTGCTGAGTTTGAATACGAGCCTGCTCCGCTTTTAAACGCTCTTCTTCTTTTACACGCAGAGTTTCAGCCGCTTCGCGGGCACGAATACTTTCGATTTCACGCTGTTGGCGAGCTTCCGCATCAGCCTGCTGGCGTTCAAGTGCCAGGCTGGCTTCGCGGGTTTCCACGTTTTTCTTTTTAATCGCCAGTTCCTGATCGCGCTCTTTCTGGTTAGTTTCGATATTGTGAATGGCGGTAATTTCAGTAATTTTACGAATACCTTCGGAGTCGAAGATATTATTTGGATCAAGGGAGCTTTTCGGCGTTTGTTCCAGATAGTCAATGGCGACATCTTCTAATGCATAGCCGTTCAGATCTTTACCGATAACGTCTACGATACGGTCGCGAAAGTTCTGGCGATCTTCAAACAGTTTTGCCAGTTCAAACTGCTTACCTACCGTTTTTAGCGCTTCAGAGAATTTGGCGCTAAACAGGGTACTGACTGCCTGATGATCGGAAGCCCGATCGACACCAATGGCTTTAGCAACTTTTAATACGTCTTCAGTCGTTTCATTAACCCGCAAGTAGAAAGCGACAGTAATGTCAGCACGCAGGTTGTCTTTACAGATCAGGCCATCTTTACCGCGACGGTCAACTTCCAGCGTCAGTAAAGAGATACGCATAAACTCTTTCTTGTAGATAACTGGGTAAACTAACGCACCAGTGAAGTGAACCTTCGGCTGTGATGACATATCGTTGACGATCAGAGCTGTTCCTTGTGGCACTTTGATATAAAACGCTTTGAACAGTCCAAACAGGCCCAGAATTGCAACAATAATCACTGCAACAATGGTTAAGAACGGCATTAGTTCTGCCATAGCCATAGGTGTTTCTCCATGTTATTCAGGCTGTTGACTGGTTAATTACCGTCTCACGTGGCCTTAAGTTACTTTTGTTCATCCCTGAGTTGAGCAGGGGATTTTTATACTACTGATTAGATACAATAAACTGGCACAAGAAATGCACAGGAATCCAATGGATAAATAAGATGTTCCTGTAACAGGTTATTAAGATGTTTTCTGTTTTATAGCCGATTAAATTCAAGTTCGCTGACGACGTGATAACTGTTGGTTGCTGCGTCGTAACTGATCAACACCACGCGATCTCCTCTGGCAATGTCGGCATCTTGCGGTGCTCGAATTTGCAATATCAGACCGGCGCCGCCGTCTTCCATCAAGGCTTCTCCACGCTGTTCGGTTACTACGGAAGAACGCACTTCGGCAACTTTGCCAATCAGATTTTTAACCCCTTGCCCCTGTTTCATTTTGGCTAATTTGGGCTGTAAAGGTCTCAACAGAAAAGAGGTGACAAGCAGGGCAATAAAACCGATGAGAAACAGCGCTATGGTTCCCAGCAGATAGCGGAGAATGTCTGTTTCAATAAAACGCAGCATCAGATGGACAGTGAAATAACTGAGTAGCCAGCCGATTAAGGTAATGAAGGTGATAATGATAGTAAGGGGAATACCCGCCAGACCGAGTTTAGTCATCCAACCCGCCATGCCGGAAATATCACCGGCATCAATATCGGCGTCGATACCATCAATATTGAGAATGTCGATATCCAGCAGGCCAAAAGAGGCGCATATCCAGTAAAACAGGACGATAAGTAACAGGCCGCTGAAAATAATAACCGGAAACGTTAAACAGTTTTGTAAGAAGAGCGTCATTAGAGTCCTTTCTCAAACGGTGGCGATTACAAAATTGCCCTAAGTAAATCAGGTTTCAGCCTGCTTTGGTAGCTAAAATAGAGGCTTTTTTGATATTTATCGCAACAAAAAAAGAATAGCATCTCATATGTATCCGAATTGGTTGGATACTCTTCTGAATACAAGGTGTTAAAGATAGAAAAAGTTAACTTATTAAAAGATAAAATATTATTTTATACTATCGGCTAAATGTTAATGGTTAATGTAAAAGGTCAGGTTATGTTCAGGTACGGGCGTGTTATCTATTTTCTTATGCTATTTGTGATAGCAGGACTGTTTTCAGGCTGCGGTTCTGTTCACGAGCGCGGAAATTATTGGGTAGATGACAGTCATGCCGCGTTGGGTAATGAGCCTCGGGTTAATTTTTTGATTTTCCATTATACGGCGGAAGATGAAGCGAACTCATTAACCGTGCTGACGGGAGAAAATGTCAGTGTGCATTATCTGATCAATCCGCTGCCGGATGAGATATCGGGTAAACCCGTCGTGTTACAGCTGGTACCTGAAGATCGTAGAGCCTGGCATGCCGGGGCCAGCTTTTGGCGTGGTCGAATGAATTTGAATGATACTTCGATAGGAATTGAATTAGTTAATCCGGGCTATCACAAGGTGGGTACTGAACGGCGCTGGGAGCCCTATACCGATGAACAGATTGCGTTACTGATTACGTTATCGGATGACATAATCAAACGTAATCAGATTAAGCCTGAGAACGTGCTGGGGCACAGTGATATTTCTCCTCAGCGTAAGGTTGATCCTGGTCCGCTGTTTCCATGGCAAAAACTGGCACAGGCGGGAATTGGCGCGTGGCCGGATGCCAAACGAGTCACTCACTATCTGGCTATTCGTCAATTGGAGATAACTACTGATATTGCCGTACTGCAAAATAACCTGAATCGCTATGGTTATCAGGTACCTTTAACTGGGATGTTGGATGATGAAACCCGCAGGGTAGTAAAGGCATTTCAGATGCATTTCCGTCAGGCTGACTACTCAGGTATTCCGGATGCCGAAACCTTAGCTATTCTTGATGCTTTGTTAGAAAAATATCGCTCCTGATGAGCTGCCGCTTCGGAAAAGAAGCGGCAGACAGGATTAAGAACGATCTTTTTCGGTGTCAGACTGCTTATCTAACTGTTCAGCCAGCCAGGCGATTCGCTTTGCCATTCCTTTAAATATGAACAGATGAGCAGGCATCATCACAAACCAGTACAGTAGTCCACCGAAGCCCGCAGGGTGCCACCAGGCGCGAACGTCCAACTCTCTGAACTGTTTATTATCATTGATACTCAGTGTTAACCGGCCTAGTCCGGGAGCTTTCATGCCAAATAACATGGCTAACTGACGCAACGGTTTGATGGAAATAACTCGCCATGAGTCAACGTGGTCGCCTATCGCCAGTTGTTCCTTATCCGGCCTGCCATAGCGTTTATCTCCTCCAATCAGATCGTCCATCCAGCCACGGATATTCCACAGATAGTTTGCGTAGAAGTAACCATCTTTGCCGCCAATCTGTTGAATAACCTGCCACAGGCTTTCTGCACTGGCCTTGGTTTTTATGCTATAGCCAGCATGTTTAGGATAGAAAGCATAGCCAGGCCGCCAACGAGCTCTGGCTTCGGGGTCGTATCCCCAATCGGCAGAGTTTACCGCTGACTGCTCTTTATGCATGGTACTGATAACGGCTTCATCATAGTTGATCAATTTTTGTGGAATCAGCTGCTGTAAAGGCTCGGCGTCTGCCGGTAGGTTATGTTTTAAACCTTCAATCAGGGCCTTAGCGGTAGTGGTTGGAACAGTGGTAATCATATTCAACCAATATACAGAAATCAGCTGCGTTGGCAGTGGAATAGGGATAATCCAGCGTTTTTTGGCGGTGATTTTAATAAAGCGCTCAAACATATTCTGGTAGCTGATGTATTCCGGTCCGGCAACGTCAAAGATTCGGTTTTCTGATGAAGGATAATTAATAATTTCAGATAAATAGACCAGCAAGTTTTCCAACGCGACTGGTGACGATTTGGAGCGAACCCAGCGTGGCGGCGTAAGAATTGGCAGGCTATATACCATGTCGCGCATCACTTCAAAGGCGGCAGAACCAGCACCAATGATGATTCCTGCTCGTAGCTCAGTTACCGGAATGCCACTGTCACGTAATGTATCACCGGTGATTTGGCGCGCCAGTAAGTGTTGAGAAGAGACACTCTCTTTCGGCTGTATGGCCCCTAAAAAGACAATCTGTTTTACCGCGGATTGTTTTAAGGCCTGTTGCAGGTTTTGCGCGGCCATTTTTTCGCTATACAAAAAGTCAGCTTTTTCGCCCATGCTGTGAACCAGATAGTAGACCACATCAATGTTATCCAGTGCAGGAGCGATAGTTTCTGGTTTAAACAAATCGACATACTGGCAGTTAACATTAGGGATTTGCTGCTCTTTCAGCCACTCAATACGTCGTGCTGCCGCAGTGACATGATGCCCCTGCGCTGTCAGATAGGGGATAAGGTTTTGCCCGATATATCCGCTGGCTCCGAGGATTAATATACGTTGTGGCGTCATAGCGTGGCCCTGATATGTTTTTATTAGGTTAATAAATTGTTATCTGTTGTGAAGGGTAGCATAAGAAAGAAGAAATAGTTAGATTTTCAGGGGAATAGCAAAAACTAAGCGCTGGGTGTGGTGTTACAAAAAGGTGCTTGAAAATGGATCGCCAGCCAGAATCTAAAGTATTAATACTCTGTGATCTGACCGGCTATAGAGGGATATTATTGATAGCCCAAAATATCAGGCTACTTCAACATCTCCGGTTAACTGACAACTACAGGCCAGCACATAACCTTGGGCGATTTCATCTTCCGTCAGGCTCATTTGGCTGGTGGTGGTGTAATGACCTTTAACGATGAGGGTTTTGCATGAACCACATACCCCGGAACGACAGGCGGCAATAACCGGTACTTTATTTTGTTCCAGCGCGTATAGCAGGGTGGTACCTACCGGTGCAGTAAACTGCTGGTTAGTGTGAACCACCGAAATATTTAGCATTGGTTCATTACCGGTAATGCACTCGGCAGCAGTATGAAACTGTTCTTTATGAAAACGTTCACGGCTGACGCCTAACGCATAGCTGATAGCTTCTACCTGCTCCATATAGACCGCAGGGCCACAGGTCATGACGGTACGGGCATTAATATCACTGACTTTTTCAGCGATCAGTTCTTGTGAGATGCGACCAGACAGATAGCCCTCATTTGCCTGATGTTCAGCCATCAGATACAAGGTAAGTTGACTCGGATAACGTTGAACTAATTGCTGCCACTCCTGAGCAAATATCACATCTGCCGGAGTTCGCACATTATAAAAAACAATCAGATTGCTTTCGGGTTGATTGGCCAATAGCCAACGAGTCATTGACATAATTGGCGTCACGCCGCAGCCACCGGCCAGCATCAGATAACGTTTGTCTGTTACTTTAGCGCAGGTAAACTCGCCCTGAGCGTCAGAAAGCCACAGGGTATTGCCGGGTTTGACTTCCTGAGTTAACCAGGTGGAACCTTCACCTCCGGGTAATGTACGCACGGTTAAGGTAATGAATCGGCTTAATCCGGGAGACGAAGAGATAGTATAGGCTCTGAGGGTACTGTCACTATTGCGAATACTAACCAACGCATACTGGCCGGGAAGATAGGGATAGAAGTCCTGCGCAATGAGTTCCAGCGTCCAGACATCGGCGGTTTCTTGCCGGATACTGTGTATCTGCATAGCATTAGGACAAAGAGTTGTTGGCATTGTCATACGGTAAACTCGATTTATAAGGTGGAGGTGAGAAAGCTCACCTCCACGGGGTAATGACGAATCAGGCAGCCAGAATTTCGTTGATATCTTGTTCTACAGTAGTAATAGAACGCATACCAAAATTCTCTTTCAGTACGTTTAACAGGTTATCCGTCAGGAAGCCCGGAGCCGTTGGACCGGTGTAGATATCTTTAACCCCCAAAGCTAGCAAGGTCAGCAAGATGACGATAGCTTTTTGTTCAAACCATGAAAGTACCAGTGTCAGCGGTAGATCATTGACGGTACAACCCAGTTTTTCAGACAGCTTAACCGCCAGCATGATGGCTGAATATGCATCATTACATTGACCGACATCCAGTAAACGAGGCAACCCTTCCAGTGTGCCAAAGTCCAGTTTGTTAAAGCGGTACTTACCACAGGCCAGCGTCATAATCAGGCAATCTTGTGGCACGCTGCGGGCAAAATCGGTGTAATAACTACGTTCACCGCGGCTACCATCACAGCCACCAACCAGGAAAACATGGCGCAATTTTTTCTGTGACACTAAATCAATCACGGTATCTGCGGCATTGAGCAGAGTCTGACGACCAAAGCCAACGGTGATTAAGTGTTCGATTTCGCTATAAGGGAAACCTGCCAGTGACTGAGCCTGATTAATGATGGCGCTGAAATCATCACCTTCAAGATGTTTTGCACCCGGCCAGCCAACAATGCTGCGAGTCCAGATACGATCAATGTAATTACCCGGATTAGGGTCGATAATACAGTTTGAGGTCATCACGATAGGGCCAGGGAATTTCGCAAACTCGGTTTGCTGATTTTGCCAGCCGCTGCCGTAGTTACCCACCAGATGCTTATATTTGCGCAGTTCAGGATAGCCATGAGCTGGGAGCATTTCTCCATGGGTATAGATATTGATACCGGTGCCTTCTGTTTGTTGCAACAGCATTTGCAGGTCTTTCAGGTCATGACCCGAAATCAGAATCGCTTTACCGGCAACCGATTTAACGTTAACCGATGTTGGCGTAGGATCGCCATAAATGCTGGTTTCACCATGGTCAAGGATCGCCATGATTTTGAAATTCATTTTGCCAATGTTCATGGCGTTATCCAGTAAGGTGGCCATATCCGTTGGATTGGTACCTAACCATGCCATTAATTGATGATATTCAGCATAAATCTCATCATCATACTGGCCGAGAACTAACGCATGTTCCATATAGGCTGCAGCACCTTTCAGGCCATACAGACACAGCATACGCAAGCCGTGAATATCGTCACCAATTTCAGCTTTATCTTTGTTTAGCGCAAATTCAGTAGCCTGCTGCAAAATAGCTGGCAGAGTAGCAGCCAGTTGCAGGTTTGCCATTGGGTGATCCAGTTGCAGGTTGCTATCAATTACACGGCAGCGGTTGGCCAGAGATTCACGCAGGATAATGGCATCGCGGGCGTAGCCAATAATACGGTCAGATTCAAAGTTAACGTTAGTTAAGGTAGAGAAGAAGGCTTTTGGCGCAAAGGCATCAACATGGTGGTCGATAATGCCTAAATCCCGCGCTTTTACTGCCCATGCTGACAAGCCTTCCAACACGGCTACCAGCAAGTCTTGCAGGTCAGATACTTCAGCTGTTTTTCCACACATGCCTTGTGCATAAGAGCAGCCATTGCCGGCAGGGGTGCGGATCGTTTGTTCACATTGTACGCAGTACATAATCATGACACCTTTATAAATTGTATTTTAAATTCATGTTTATCATAAGGCGATGCGCTAAAGTTAAAAAGGTATTTTAAATGCAACTTTAGGTGTTGTTGATTTAAATCAAAAAACATTAAGTCTGAGAACAGTTTCGTCCACTAATAGTACAGTGTATATATATGCAGTTGTGCGAGTGGCCGAGCAAGAGGCGCTAGGGCGAGCGCCTCCTGCACCTCCGCGCCTCCGCACCTGAATTCAGGTCGCTTAGGCGACTTCCTTCCTCCTTCGTTCAGCTTTAACGCACCGGCACAGAGCCGCTCCCGGCGTCGCTGTGCCTCGAGCAGCATCCATGCTGCTCGTGCTAGCCTCTCTCAGTCGTCAGCTGAATTCCAGTGCTCCTGAAGGTCAAAGGATTGAAGGTCAAGAGCAACTTCAAGGGATACTTTAAGGAGCAGCAAAAAATGCCATCAACACCGGGGCCAGCAAACTAAGAATAAATCCATGTACGATTGCCGGGGGGATCATTTCAACGCCGCCGCTGCGTTGCAGTACCGGGAGGGTGAAATCCATGGAGGTTGCGCCACAAACGCCCAAGGCGGCGGAAGGACTGGAACGTACCAGAGTGGGAATTAGCATAATAGCTACCAGCTCTCTGGCGAGGTCATTAAAGAAAGCGGCGCTGCCGAGTACCGGACCAAGAGAGTCGGTAAGTAAAATACCCGACAGGGAATACCAGCCGTAAGCCGAAGAGATAGCCAGCCCATTTTTTATGGGTAAACCAAGTAGCAACGCCGCCAGCGCACCACCAGCTAATGCGCTGATAGTGACTACCAAAGCAATCACCATACCGCGTTTATTCAGCGTGATCTCTTTTAGCGTCATGCCACTGTTTCTAAGCTGAATACCCACCAGTAATAGCAAAAATATCAGCGCAAATTCGCTGGCTTGAGACGCGTAAGTAAACCAACTCCACTGGCTCAGTCCTAACAAAAAGCCGAATACCACTACCCCACAAAGCTGTAATGACTCAAGGGCCATATGAAGACGAGAAGGGAGCTTTTCCTGACGGTGATTATTCTTCCAGGGCCATTGTTTATCTAACAGCTTTAGAGCCAGTACATTGGCAGTAAAAATACAAACAAAAAATACGCCGGCATACAGAAAGATCATCTGCAAGTTAGCACTCAGGTTATCGAGAAACGCCAGACTAATGCCCATAAAAAATAGAATGACATATACCATCGCGCTTAACAGACGGTTGATACGCCGTAGCAGAGGCAGATTTTTGACTGGTATCAGATAACCGATAACCAGCGGTAGCAGAATAATAATAAGACCTGAGTACATAATATATTGGTAGTAAGCTGTCTGATTTCATTTGGTTTTTAGTTAACGAATTTATACGCTAACTAAAAGTGTGGGGGGAGTAAAGGGCCATTTACACAAGAATTAAACGATGAATCATTGCTATTCAGCCAGTTATTTTCATCGAGTTAATAGTTTTTGGCGTTGGCTAACATATAATTATCTTGTTACTCAGTAAATTATAGGTAAAACAAAACACGTTCTGCCGCTGGCTAAGAGAGATAATATGTATTTAGAGCGCGTTGAAATAGTAGGATTCAGAGGAATTAATCGCCTGTCGCTGACGTTGAATGAAAACGTGGTGTTAATTGGTGAAAATGCCTGGGGTAAGTCAAGCCTGCTGGATGCATTAACGCTGCTCTTTTCTCCCGGTAGCGATCTTTACTCTTTTAAGTTGCAGGATTTTCATTATCCGATGGGTAATGAATCGTCTCGTCAGGACCATTTGCATATGGTTCTTACTTTTTGTGCCCGGGAAGTCGATTCCCCGGATATGCCTAAATTCCGCAAGCTCTCTCCGTTATGGGTAAGAGGTAATGATGGTTTGTCTCGTATTCTCTATCGCCTGGAGGGAGAGGTTCAGAAAGAGGGGAATGTCATCACTAACCGCTCTTTTCTGGATGTCGCGGGTCATGCAATGGAACTGGGACATGTCGATGAATTAGCCCGGGAGATTGTTCGCCTACATCCGGTACTGCGATTACGGGATGCCCGCTTTGGTCGACGTTTCCGTCAGGAAACCGCGCAGTTGCAGGAACAGGAAAATGAAGCCTTAAGCCAGGAATTAGCCCGACTGGCGGAGGAGCTTGAGTGTAATCCTCAAAAGTTAAGTAATAAAGATTTGAAGCAAGGATTACAGGCGATTCATGCTTTACTTAAACACTATTTCATTGCGCTGAATGCCAAAGAAAGTAGCGAAAATATTCGCTACAAGGATGAGAAGTACCGGCATAACACGCAACTGTGGCAGTCGTTAAACTATCTGAATCAGCTTATTTCTGAACCTGAAAGCCGCAATATGCGCATGATTTTATTAGGCGTATTTTCCACGTTAATTCAGGCCAGAGGCACGGAAAACTTGGATGCTAAAGCAGTGCCTTTATTGCTGATTGAAGATCCTGAAAGTCGATTACATCCGATTATGCTATCAGCCGCCTGGGGATTGCTCAGTAACCTGCCTCTGCAAAAGATCACTACCACCAACTCAGGGGATTTGCTTTCTCTGGTACCTCTGGAAAGCGTTTATCGTCTGGTTCGTCAATCCAATCGGGTTGCTGCGTTTAGAATTGAATCCGGTGAGTTAAACATTCAGGAGCGTAGACGTATTTCATTTCATATCCGTTTAAACCGGGCTTCTTCACTGTTTGCCCGTAGCTGGCTGCTGGTGGAAGGGGAAACCGAGGTTTGGTTATTGACTGAGTTGGCTCGCCAGTGCGGATATCACTTTGAAATGGAAGGGATTAAGGTAATCGAGTTCGCTCAAAGTGGTTTACGACCCTTATTGAAATATGCCAGCAAGATGGGAATTGAGTGGCACGTGCTGGTAGACGGTGACGATGCCGGTAAAAAGTATGCCGACACGGTTCGTTCATTTATTAATGGTGGTGGAGACAGCGATCGGGAACGCCTGACTCAATTACCGGCGCTGGATATGGAAAACTTCATGTTCAAAGAAGGGTTTAGCAACGTTTATTACGATGCGGCAGGAATTCCTTCTAATGTTCATATGCCAATGCGTAAAATTATCAGTAAAGCGATTCAACACAGTTCTAAACCCGATCTGGCTATTGAGGTGGCTGAACGGGCAGGGCAACTGGGAACAGAAAGTATACCCCCGCTACTAAAGCGTATGTTTTCTCGTATTTTATGGCTGGCTCGAGGCAGGGCGGGTAATTAAGTTTTATTTATCACTTTAACGGTCTGAACGCAGTATGAATGGTTAATATTTCAGCGTTCAGGCCGTCATTTTGTATCCAAATGTTATTTTGTGTGACTTTCCTTTTTTACTTCCACTGCACAATATCCCTCAGTAACGAACTTTTTATTGCTTTAACAGGTCAAAACATTTTGATTATCATGCGATAAAAAGTCATTATTCAGTAATAGCAGTAACGGAAAAATCTGTGTACTGCCTGACGGTATATCCATAGATATATTCTTGCTCTGACAGCCAGAGCAATCTCAGATAGCGGTAATTGGGTCGGTAAATCTCGGCTCTACCGACGAAGTCAGGGGTGGTTTCACGTATAATCACCATTCTTTTATTAACTCAGGCAAACTATCTGACAGATATCCCATCAGGGTAAGTACCAGAGTAAAACGGCATGTTGGAAATGAATAATTTACGCGATTGGCTAAGCTTGGAAGAGCTGGCCGACTCAGAATTAGATGAGAAGCTGAAACAACCACCTCCGATGTATCAGGTTATACTGAATAATGATGACTATACGCCGATGGAATTTGTGGTGGAGGTGTTACAGAAATTCTTCTCCTATGACATTGAACGGGCAACACAATTGATGTTAGTCGTTCATTATCAAGGTAAGGCAACGTGTGGAGTCTTTACTGCAGAGATTGCAGAAACGAAGGTAACGCAAATTAATCGCTACGCGCGAGAGAATGAGCATCCATTGTTGTGTACGTTAGAAAAAGCCTGAAAAGGTCATTTATGTGGAGGTGCCCATGCTTAATCAAGAACTGGAACTCAGTCTCAACATGGCGTTTGCTACAGCCAGGGAACAGCGTCATGAATACCTGACCGTTGAACATCTGTTGCTGGCGTTATTGAGCAATCCGGCAGCGAGAGAGGCACTTGAAGCCTGTCAGGTAGATATTGTCGCGTTACATCACGAACTCGAGTCATTTATTGGACAGAATACCCCTCATTTACCTGAGGGCAGTCCCGAGTCTGAAACTCAGCCAACCCTGAGCTTCCAGCGGGTGCTGCAACGGGCTGTATTCCATGTTCAGTCATCTGGCAGAACCGAAGTCAGCGGCGCTAATGTGCTGGTGGCTATTTTTAGCGAACAAGAATCCCACGCGGCCTATTTACTGCGTAAACATGATGTCAGCCGTCTGGATATTGTGAACTTTATTTCTCACGGTACCCGTAAAGATGGTTCACAGGATGACATTGGGCCACAAGGCTCTATTCCCAGTGAAGATGAGCAAACCAGCGCAGAAGACCGCATGGATAACTTTACCTCTAATCTGAACCAACTGGCTCAGAATGGCAGTATCGATCCGTTGATTGGTCGGGAACTGGAGCTGGAACGTACCATTCAGGTTTTATGCCGCCGTCGTAAAAACAACCCACTATTAGTCGGGGAGTCCGGCGTTGGTAAAACCGCTATTGCCGAAGGACTGGCATGGCGGATTGTTCAGGGTGATGTTCCGGAGGCGGTAGCAGATTGTACCGTGTATTCTCTGGATATTGGCTCATTACTGGCTGGTACCAAATACCGTGGTGATTTTGAAAAACGCTTCAAAGCGCTTCTGAAACAGCTTGAAGCAGATAAAAACAGCATTCTGTTTATTGATGAAATCCACACCATTATTGGTGCCGGTGCGGCGTCAGGCGGTCAGGTTGATGTAGCAAACCTGATTAAACCGATGCTTTCCAATGGACGTATTCGGGTGATGGGTTCAACCACCTATCAGGAATTCAGCAATATCTTTGAAAAGGATCGTGCACTGGCACGCCGTTTCCAAAAAATCGATATTACTGAGCCGACCGCAGAAGAAACGGTGCAAATTCTTACCGGGCTGATGCCGAAGTATGAAAAACACCATGACGTGCGTTATACCGCTAAAGCGATTCGCGCAGCGGTTGAGCTGTCGGTGAAATATATTAACGACCGTCATCTGCCGGATAAAGCTATCGATGTTATCGATGAGGCAGGAGCCTATTGCCGCTTAATGCCAGCCAGCAAACGTAAGAAGACGGTCAATGTCAGCGATATCGAAACCATCGTTGCCCGTATTGCCCGCATTCCGGAAAAAACCGTTTCGGCTAATGATCGTACCGTATTGAAAACCTTAGCTGAACGCATGGGCATGATGATTTTCGGTCAGGACAAAGCGATTAATGCTTTAACTGAAGCCATCAAAATGAGCCGTGCAGGGTTAGGCGATGAGCGCAAGCCGGTAGGTTCGTTCTTGTTTGCCGGCCCAACCGGTGTGGGTAAAACCGAAGTTACCGTGCAGCTGGCAAAAGCGCTGGGCGTTGAGTTGCTACGTTTTGACATGTCTGAATACATGGAGCGTCACACCGTCAGCCGTTTGATTGGTGCGCCTCCTGGCTATGTAGGTTTTGACCAGGGTGGCTTACTTACCGATGCTGTGATTAAACATCCTCATTCGGTTCTACTGCTGGATGAGATTGAGAAGGCCCATCCGGATGTGTTTAACCTGCTATTGCAAGTGATGGATAACGGTACGCTGACGGATAACAACGGTCGTAAAGCCGATTTCCGTAATGTGATTCTGGTGATGACCACCAACGCAGGGGTTCAGGAAACTCAGCGCGAATCTATTGGCTTTAAACGTCAGGACAATCGCACTGATGCAATGGGTGAAATCAAACGTCTGTTTACACCGGAATTCCGTAACCGTTTAGACGGAATCATTTGGTTTAACCATCTGTCTGAGGAAGTGATTCAACTGGTGGTAGACAAGTTCATTGTAGAACTGCAGGCACAGTTGGATGCCAAAGGCATTTCTCTGGAAGTCAGTCAGGATGCTCGTCACTGGTTAGCTGAAAAAGGCTACGACAAAGCGATGGGGGCCCGTCCAATGGCCAGAGCTATTCAGGAACATTTGAAGAAACCACTAACTAATGAACTGTTGTTTGGTTCTTTAGTGAACGGTGGTTCAGTCAGTGTAACGCTGGATACTCAGGCAAATGACCTGGCTTATCGGTTTGAGAAAATGAAAAAACCGAAAATTGAGAAGGCCGTTCAGTAATCCATTAACCGTAAATAAAACGCCCTTGCCAACAGGTAAGGGCGCAGGAGATTAACTCCAACGGGTTCCGCAAGATGAATGCGGAGTACCGTTTATTAACGGCTACGGAAGATGATGCGGCCTTTACTCAGGTCGTACGGGGTCAGTTCGACAGTGACTTTGTCACCCGTCAGAATGCGGATATAGTTTTTACGCATCTTACCGGAGATATGGGCTGTAACCACGTGACCATTTTCCAGTTCAACGCGGAACATTGTGTTAGGCAACGTATCTAAGATCGTGCCTTGCATTTCAATATTGTCTTCTTTGGCCATCGAATCCTCTAGGTGTAACTACCTTAGTTTTTAACCGGCAAGATAATGCCGAAAAACGAGCAAAGAGTAAAGGACAGAGTGTAAAGAAAAGCAGGTTAAGCTGCTTTATTTTCACTCTGTTGGCTCATCATATGATGTTTTCAACGCAAATATTGAGGAGCCCAACAGGCCGGAGAGAGTGGCTGTTGCCGTAATTTGTATAAAAATTGTAAATAATCTGAGCGGGGGATCTCAGTCGCTCCCAATGACTCAGTATGGGGATTTAAAATCTGACAGTCGATTAATTTACCACCGTGGCGGATAAAATGCTGACAGAATACATATAAAGCCAGTTTGGATGCGTTAGTTTGCCGACTGAACATTGACTCACCACAAAATAGTGAACCTTGTTCAACACCGTACAACCCTCCCACCAGTTCCTGCTGATCCCATACTTCAACAGAATGTGCCACTCCCTGCAGGTAAAGCTGAATATAAGAACGCTGGATGGATGGATCAATCCAGGTTCCTTCATCTCGCTCATCGGCACAGGCTTCAATCACCTGATGAAACGCGGTATTTATCGTTACACTCAGGGATGTCTTATTAATAAACTTCATCATGCTGCGACTAATATGCAACTGTTCTGGTACCAGAATGGCCCGAGGATCGGGTGACCACCATAATATTGGGTCGTCAGGGCTGAACCAGGGAAAAATGCCATTATGATATGCATTCAGTAATCTCTCCGGGGAGAGGTCGCCACCCAGTGCCAGTAATCCATTAGGATCTTCCAAAGCATAGTCTACCGGCGGAAAATCGATGGAATCTGGCGATAGCTGAATCAGCGGCATAATAACGTATAACCTATCAAAAATTATCTCTCGGGATAATTATCAGACAAATAACAACGGCCGCTAGTTTAGCAGAAATGGGCGAGAGATAGGACAAATAGATTTCCGAACGGGAAAAATGACTAATTTTACCATTACGTAAGCATTGTATAATGCCCGCCAGCAACAAGTTATCGCGCATAATGCAGCAGGATATCGTCACAGAATTTAGGTGTGGAGCACCGAAGCTGAGGTTACAAGTGGGACTGCAATATAAATTGATTCAGACATTGGTGGCCGGGATGCTATTGGCTATTACCCATGTTGTCAGAGCCGGTTCGGATTCGGTGATGTCGACTTATACACCGGATTTGAAAACAGAAATCATCCGTATGTATTGGCTTAAAGAAGATGGAACGCCCTATAAAACCATCAATAATCTGCTGGATACGCAGGGGAAGAGCCGAAAAATTCATATGGTAATTAACGGCGGGATTTACAGTAAGAGCTATCAGCCTGAAGGGCTCTATATTGAGAAGGGAAAGGTGCTGAGTAAGCTGAATCGACAAAAAGGAAAAGGTAATTTCTTCATTCGTCCGGGCGGTGTATTTTCTGTGCGTAATGGCGTTGCACGTATTGATACGCTGGAAAAGTTTCGTTTAACACCAGTAGCGGATTTTGCCGTACAGTCTGGTCCGCTATTAATTAACAAAGGTGTGGTTAATAACAAGTTTAGCAATGCTTCTGAATCCCGAAAGATTCGACACGGTGTCGGAATAACAGACCAGGGAAAGGTGGTGTTTTTGCTCAGTAATCAGGCGATGAGTTTTTATGATTTTACTCACTATGCCCGCGACCAACTGAAGATAAAGGACTTACTCTATCTGGACGGCAGTATTTCTAAAATGTATACCCCTGAATCGCCGGTGTATTACCAACCTTACCCTTATGTCACCATGATTACCGTTGAGGCAAAATGACTCCCCGGCGACTTACCGGGGAGTGTGAGTGGGGAGATTAGCGTTGGTGAAAACGGTAATACTGACCTTGTTGTTCCAACAGCGTTTGATGTGTTCCTTGTTCAATAATTTGACCGGCATCCATCACATAGATTCGATTCATTCGTTCTAATCCTGACAGGCGGTGAGTTATCAGAATAACGCTCTTATGCTGACAGTGCTCTTTTAACAGCGTCAGAATCTGATGTTCGGTATTGGCATCCAATCCCTCAGTGGGTTCATCCAGCAGTATTAGCGGAGCTTTATGCAACAGTGCTCTGGCCAAACCAATGCGACGTTGTTCACCACCAGAAATTTGCCGACCACCTTCACCTATCCACGCATTAAGTCCATCCTGTTCCAGTAAAGCATCAAGACCTACTTTAATTAGCGCAGAAGTGAGTTGTTCGTCGCTGGCATCCGGAGCGGCCAATAATAAGTTGTCACGTAACGTAGCGCTAAAGATATGAACACGTTGGGTAACCACCACCATCATTTCCCGCAGTGTGGCTTCATCATAGTCGGCCAAAGGACGGTCGTTAAGACGAATAGTACCTTGTTGTGGGTCCCAGGCGCGGGTTAATAGTTGCAGCAGGGTGGACTTGCCACAACCGGTACGACCCAGTAGGGCGATATGCTCGCCGGATTGCAGGTTCAGTGAAACATTCTTTATTGCCGGGAAAGGCTGCTTTTCATAGGTGAAGCTTACATTATCCAGTGACAACGCAGCTTGCTCAGTGAAAGCTGTCTGATGATGTGGAAAGGTGACTTCCGGTTTTTGCTCAATTAACTGATTAACGCGTTCAGCAGAGGCCATCACCTGACCTAAATGCTGGAAGGCTCCGGCAACGGGAGCCAGTGCCTCAAAGGCAGCGAGAGAAATAAATACAAACAGGGCGATAAAGGCACCTGGCTGAGGATTATCACCAATACCGTCTGCTGCCATCCAGAGAATAAGCACAAATGTTAATCCAGATGCC